>DKEY01000001.1:12838-30215 GCA_002469305.1 Sulfurospirillum sp. UBA6810 | reverse complement strand
ACGTTGCCAAAGTTAGGGAAATCATTAAGATTCCAAAACTTACTGAACTTCCAGGTGTTCCTGAGTATATTGAAGGAATTTTTGATCTTAGAGGTGTAGTTATCCCTGTGGTCAATTTGGCTAGATGGATGCATATAACTGAACCAGATAAAGCAGATATAAAGCCAAGAGTTATTATCGCAGAATTCAGCGATATTCTCATCGGATTTATCGTTCACGAAGCAAAGAGAATTAGACGTATAAGTTGGAATGACATAGAACCAGCATCATTTGCAGCAGGTATGGGTGCTTTAGATAAGAGCCAAATCACTGGTGTAACAAGAATAGAAAATGATGAAGTTTTATTGATTCTTGATTTAGAAAATGTTGTTCAAGAACTTGGTATCTATCAGCCAAAAGTTGATGTGAGTGATGCAGATATAGAACAAGTTGGAGGTATGGCACTTATCTTAGATGATAGTGCGATAGCTAGAAAACTTGTCAAAGATGCATTAAGCAAAATGGGAATGACTGTTGTTGAAGCTTGTGATGGAGTAGAAGCTCTTGAAAAGTTAGATGAACTCTATGAAAATCTTGGAAGTAGATTTAGAAAAGAATTAAAAATCATTATAAGTGATGTTGAGATGCCAAAGATGGATGGCTTTCACTTTGCAGCAAATGTAAAAGATAATGATAAATTTAAACATATACCTATCGTATTTAACTCTTCCATTAGCGATCACTTCAGTGAGTTAAGAGGTAAAGAGGCTGGTGGTGAGGCTTATTTAACAAAATTTGATGGTACGATTTTTTACAAAGAAGTTTCAAAAGTTATAAAATCGCACATAAATAACGCAGGATAAGGGAAGAACGATGGAAGATATTCAAGAAANNCGAAGC
Organism: Sulfurospirillum sp. UBA6810; assembly: GCA_002469305.1. GTDB lineage: Bacteria > Campylobacterota > Campylobacteria > Campylobacterales > Sulfurospirillaceae > UBA6810. The sequence continues at coordinate 29,336 of DKEY01000001.1, read as the reverse complement.
GTTCGAACTTATTGAACAAATTGATCAAGATTTGGTTGAGTTAGAGGCTAGACCAGATGATTTGGAACTACTAAACTCAATATTTAGGGTTGCGCACACCGTTAAGGGTTCATCATCATTTTTAAATTTTGATGTTTTAACGGGGCTAACGCATCATATGGAAGATGTTCTAAACAAAGCAAGACGAGGTGAATTAAAACTTACACCAGAAGTAATGGATGTTGTACTAGAATCAATCGATATGATGAAAGACTTACTCCATGGCATTAGAGACCATGGGAATGATACAGCAGTTGGCATAGATATAGCAGATATTTGTGTAAGATTAGAAGCAGTTTCAAGAGGTGATGAGATACCAGAAGCTGGTAGTGTTGAGGAAGCGCCTGCAAAACCAACACCAGTTGCAAAAACACCAGCACCTGAGCCTGAGGTTTCGGCGAGTGAAGATTATTCTAACTTGAGTGATGATGAAGTTGAAGCAGAAATAGAACGTCTTTTGAAAGTTAAAAAAGCAGAAAAAGAGGCTAAAAAAGCAGAAACTCCTATCGCATCAAAGCCTTCTGAAAGTAAACAAGTAGCAACGCCAACACCAAGTAGAGCAAAAACAGAAGAAGATAAAGCACCTGCTAAAAAACAAGCAGCATCAAATGCAAGCAATTTGGAACAAACTATCAGAGTTGAAGTTAAAAGACTTGACCACTTGATGAACTTGATTGGTGAACTTGTTCTTGGTAAAAATAGATTATTAAAAATCTATGATGATGTTGAGGAAAGATATGAGGGAGAGAAATTCTTAGAAGAGTTAAATCAAGTTGTATCAGCTATCTCTTTAGTTACGACAGACTTGCAAATAGCTGTTATGAAAACAAGAATGCTTCCTATCGCTAAAGTATTCAACAAATTTCCAAGAATGGTACGTGATCTTTCTCGTGAGCTTGGAAAAAATATTGAGCTTGAAATTTCAGGTGAAGATACAGAATTAGATAAGTCAATTGTTGAAGAGATAGGCGATCCTTTAGTGCATATTATCAGAAACTCATGTGATCATGGTGTTGAAGATATAGCAACAAGAGAGGCTGCTGGTAAAAATAAAATAGGTTTAATTGAGCTTAAAGCTTACAATGAAGGTAATCATATCGTTATCGAAATCACAGATGATGGTAAAGGGCTAGATGCTGATTTACTTCGTTCTAAAGCTATCGAAAAAGGTATGATAACAGAGCGTGAAGCTGACACGATGAGTGATAAAGAAGCGTTCAATCTTATCTTTAAACCGGCATTTTCAATGGCAGCAAAAGTTACCAATGTCTCTGGACGTGGTGTTGGTATGGACGTTGTTAAAACAAATATCGAAAAGCTTAACGGTATCATTGATATAGATAGTGAAATTGGACGTGGGACTGTTATCAAGATGAAGATACCACTCACTCTTGCTATCATTCAAGCACTTTTAGTTGGAGCACAAGAAGAGTTTTATGCTGTTCCACTAGCTTCCGTTTTAGAGACAGTAAGAATACCACTTGATGAAATCTATACGATAGAGGGTAAAAATGTACTTCGTCTAAGAGATGAAGTTTTATCGCTGGTTAGACTCTCAGACATTTTTGGTGTAAAACAGGTATATGAGGGTGGAGAACACGCTTATGTAGTTGTTATAGGATTAGCTGAATCAAAACTAGGTGTGATAGTTGATACTCTTGTTGGACAAGAGGAGATAGTTATCAAATCTATGGGAGATTACCTCCAAGGCATTGATGGAGTGGCTGGAGCAACTATCAGAGGCGATGGGCGTGTGACGCTTATCGTTGATGTTGCTGCATTGATGGAACTTGCAAAGAGTATCAATGTGGATATAAAATCAATGAGTGAAAGTGAAGTAAAAACAAAAACAAAGCCAAGTGATTATACTATCTTGATTGTTGATGACAGCAAGATGGATAGAAATATTATGAAAAAATCAATGGAGCCTATAGGTGTTAGCACTATGGAAGCTTCTAATGGTCAAGAAGCACTCAATATGATTAAATCAGGCGAACATAGTTTCGATGCTATTTTGATTGATATTGAGATGCCAAGAATGGATGGTTATACACTAGCTAGTGAAATTAGAAAATACTCAAAATATAAGAACTTACCGCTTATAGCAGTTACCTCTAGAACTTCTAAGTCAGATAGACTAAGGGGCGTTGAGTCTGGAATGACAGAGTATATAACAAAGCCTTACTCTCCTGAATATTTAGAGAGTGTAGTGCGAAAAAATATCAAATTAACAACGGAGTGATATGATGAGTAATAAATTAAATCAAATCATCCAGAAGCAACAAAGACAGATAGAAGAACCACTCAAAAAAGAAGATGATGTAGTTCAACTGGTTGGATTTATCATAGGACAAGAAGAGTATGCTATACCTATTTTGAATATCCAAGAGATAATCAAACCAATAGAGTTTACAAGAGTTCCTAGTGTTCCGGCGTATGTTTTAGGAGTGTTTAATCTAAGAGGGAATGTCATTCCTCTAATTGATTTAAGAAGAAAGTTTAATCTTCCTCCAGCAAACAATAGTGATGATACAAGATACATCGTTATGAAGGGCAAAAACAATACAGCAGGTTTTGTGATAGATAGACTAACGGAGGCTATCCGTATAAACAGAAGTAGAATTGACCCGCCACCTGAAACTATACATCAGGATAAAGGGATGATTTATGGAATCGGTAAGCGTGAGGACAGTATGCTTACTATCTTAAAAGTAGAAGCTCTTTTGAAACGAGATTTCTAAACTACTTCAAGATACCTAGTTTTTACTAGGTATCTCCTCTCTTTTTTATTTAATCAACTTATTAAACGTTTTTTAGTATTATATTTTAAAAAATATAGGATAATAAATGAAACTATGTGTATTTGATTTTGACTCCACTTTAATGGATGGAGAAACCATAGATTTTCTAGCAAAACCATTGGGCTTAGAAGAAAAAGTTTCAGCGATAACTGAACGAGCTATGCAAGGTGAATTAGATTTTTTTCAAAGTTTAACAACAAGAGTAGGCTTGTTGGAAGGGCTTGATGCAAAAATAGTTGATGATATTTGTCACAATCTTCCATATATGCCTGGTGCAAAAGAAGCGATAAGCGAGCTAAAAAGTAGAGGTTACAAAGTAATTGTTTTTAGTGGAGGCTTTAGAAATGCTACCACATATGCAAAGGATATTTTGGGATATGATGCAGATTTTTCAAATATCTTACATGTAAAGAATCAAAAGCTAAGTGGTTTAGTTGGTGGGGATATGATGTTTGATTTTTCTAAAGGAGATATGATGCAAAGATTGCAAGCTCTTTTAGGTATTTCAAAAGAAAACACTATTGCTGTTGGAGATGGAGCAAATGATCGTTCTATGTTCGAACATGCTCATTTAAAAGTTGCATTTTGTGCAAAAGATATTTTGAAAAAAGAAGCCAATGCGATAATTGATACAAAAGATATGAGAAATCTTATCAATTTTTTATAGATTAAGGGAAAAGAATGTTATATGACAAGATGAATTTTTCACTATGGTGTGACTTTGTAGAGCGCAATTTTATAGACAGTGAATTTGTAGAGTTATTAGAAAAAAAAGTTATAAATGGTGCTACAAGCAACCCTGCTATCTTCAAAGCATCGTTTTTAGGTTCAGATGCTTACAAAAGTGATAGAGACGCCCTAAGAGGGAAAGACGCAAAAGATGTTTATGAAACTTTAGCTATCAAAGATATTTCGCTAGCTTCAGAAAAAATGGCAACTTTACATGAAGATAAACGAGATGGTTTTATCAGTATAGAAGTTGATCCATTTTTATGTGATGATGCAAAAGCAACTTTAGAAGAGGGTAGAAGACTCTACGCCCAAATAGGCAAAAGCAATGTTATGATAAAAGTTCCTGCTACTGACGCTGGTTATGAGGCTATGGAAGAGTTGATGAGTGAGGGCATAAATGTAAATGCAACTCTTATTTTCTCACCAAAACAAGCTAAAAGCGTAGTAGAAGCTTTTAAAAGAGCAACGATTAGATTTAAAGAAAACTTTGAAAACAAAAGAGTTCCAGAGGGAGTAGTGAGTGTTTTTGTAAGTAGATTTGATTCCAAGTTGGATGTAAAACTCTCAGAATTTGGACTTCCTGAAGCAAAAGTTGGTATTATGAATGCTATCAAAATATATGATTTGATAGAAGAATTTGGTTTAGAAAATGTAAGAACTCTCTTTGCAAGCACTGGTGTAAAAAGAGAAGATTTGGATAAAGACTATTATATCAAAGAGTTGCTATTTAAAAATTCTATTAACACTGCACCTCTTGAAACGATTAAACATTTTCTTACATGTAAAGATATAGAAGAAAAAGTTTTGAACAAAGAGTATGAAAAGTTTTTCTATGAGCTTGAAAATGCAGGAGTTGAGATGGACTTAGTGTATAATGAGCTTATGGATGAAGGATTAAAGTCATTTAAGGATGCTTTTAAGCAGATCTTAGCACAGCTTTAAAAGGAGTTATTTTGGGTAAAGATGTAGATGTAGAGGCATTAACCTTTGAACAAACAAAAAAGTTGAAATTTTATCTTAGTAAATTAGTAGAGCACAATGGAAGTGATTTACATATAAAAAGTGGGATAAATATCAGAGGAAGAATAAATGGAGAAATTGTATCTTTATCCAAAGAAGTTTTAACGCATACAGATGGGCTTACACTTGCAAAAGAGTTACTTCGTTCGAGATTTTCAGAATTGGTTGAGAAAAAGAATGTTGATTTTACTTTTAAACTCAATGATAATTATAGATTTCGTGTAAATCTCTTTTTCCAAGTGGATGGAGTCTCAGGAGTTTTTCGTACGATTCCTATGACAATGCCGACGATAGAGTCTTTAAAACTACCTCCTGTTATAAGTAACTTTTGCAATGTTCCTAGAGGATTGGTTCTTGTTACAGGTCCAACAGGAAGCGGTAAAACAACAACACTGGCTTCAATCATCAATCAAATTAACTTAACTCAAAAAAAGCATATCATCACTATCGAAGACCCTGTGGAGTTTGTTTATAAAGATGCACTTAGCATAGTAAATCAAAGAGCCATAGGACAAGATGCTGTAAGCTTTGCAGACTCTTTGCGCGCTGCACTTCGTGAAGATCCAGATGTTATACTTGTTGGTGAGATGAGAGATTTAGAGACTATAGAAACAGCTATGCATGCAGCTGAAACTGGGCACTTAGTACTTTCGACTCTGCATACAGTTGATGCAAAAGAGACTATCGGACGTATCATAGGGATGTTTCCTGGAAGTGAACAAAATCGTATAAAAATGTCGCTAGCTTCAGTTTTGCAAGGTGTCATATCTCAAAGACTTGTAAAAACTGTTGAAGGTGGCAGAATGGCGGCTGTTGAAATCTTAGTCAAAAATGCAAGAATTGAAAACCTTATCTTAGAAGGGCGTGATGGAGAAGTTCCAGATGCTTTGCGTGAAGGAAAAGATGTATATAAATCCCAAACATTTGACCAAGCACTTTTAGATTTGTACTCTAGCGGTAAAATTTCAAAAACAGAAGCACTCAATAGTGCGACAAGTAAAAATGATTTGCTAATGATGCTGGACTTTGATGATGCCCTAAAAGGTATTGATGCAAGCAAAGATAAAAAAGCTACTATGTATGAAGATAAGGACATAATAGGCCTCAAAAAATAGAGAGGGTATAACGCTAGTTTTACCGTTGTTTAATCAATATTTTCTAAAATTTTAGATAAAATAGATTCATTTTATAAATTTAGAAGGTATATGATGGATTTTAAGAGTTTAGCAAATAAATATGACACACCTCTTTACGTGTATAATTTTGATTATATAGAACAAAGATTTAATGAATTGAAAGAAGCTTTTAAAGCAAGAAAATCTCTTATTTGCTATGCAGTAAAAGCAAACTCTAATCTCTCTGTTTTAAAACATATGGCAAACCTTGGTGCTGGATGTGACTGTGTCTCGATAGGCGAAGTAAAACGCGCACTCTATGCAGGTGTTGCAAAATATAAGATAATTTTTTCAGGTGTTGGCAAAAAAGATAGCGAGATAAGAGAAGCACTTATGCAAGATATCTTGATGATAAATCTTGAGAGCGAAGAAGAGATGGGAAGAGTAGAATTTATAGCACAAGAATTGGGGATATGTGCAAGGATAAGCATCAGAGTCAATCCAAATATAGATCCAAAAACACATCCATATATCTCCACTGGCCTTCATGAAAATAAATTTGGCGTGGATTTAGATAGTGCAAAAAGAATGTATCTTAAAGCTAAAAACTCAAATCACCTTGACCCAGTTGGGATTCACTTTCATATAGGTTCTCAAATAACAGAATTAAATCCATTTAGAGAAGCAGCAAAAGTCTTGGCAGATTTGGTAAGAAACTTAAAATCTTTAGATATCAATATCAAGTTTTTTGATGTGGGTGGTGGTATAGGCATACAGTACAAAGATGAAACTACAATAGCCCCTTATGATTATGCCCAAGCTATTTTTGAATCACTTACAGGATTGGATGTTACCCTTACATGTGAACCTGGACGTTTTTTAGTAGGAAATAGCGGCTACTTCCTAACCAAAGTTTTATATGAAAAGCACAATGGACATAAAAGATTTGTAATCGTAGATGGTGCTATGAATGATTTAATACGCCCAAGTTTATACAAAGCTTATCACGAGATAGAACTTATAAGTGAAAAAAATGAAGAAATCACAAAGGCAGATATAGTAGGGCCTATTTGTGAGAGTGGAGATTTTTTTGCTAAAGATATAGATTTACCTAAAACTGCTCATGATGATTTGTTGGTTGTTAAAAGTGCAGGAGCTTACGGATTTACCATGAGTAGTAACTATAACACAAGAGGAAGAGTTGCTGAGGTAGCTGTTCAAGGAGGAGTCGATAGACTTATCCGTCACAGAGAAAGCTTTGAAGACATGATAGCAAAAGAGAGTGATTTGATTTGAGCTACTTCATAGATGTGCAAGGTACTCTCATCGATGATGTTGCAAAACAACCTATTGATGGTGCAATAGAATTTATAAGTAAACTAAACAAACAAAATATACCGTATGTTGTAGTAACAAACAATACAAAAGAGAAAAGTAGAGATTTTCACTATTTTTTATGCTCTTTAGGTTTTGAGATACCAGAGGAAAACTATCTGGACCCATTTATGGTTCTAAATTCTCTTGTTACAGAAAAAAGTGTTTGTTGTTTTGGTCCAAAATCATTTGAAGATGTCATCTCTTCTATGGGATTTAGTGTAAAAGAAGAGAATCCACAAGCTGTACTTATAGCAAGTAGTAAAGATTTTAATTCAGAAGATTATGCATCTATGATAGAAAAAGTGATAGGTGGAGCAAAGCTTATAGGGATGCATGCAACAAGTATATATGCAAAAAACTCTAGGCGTTACCCTGGTGTTGGAGCGATACTAAAAATGCTTTCATATGCAAGTGGAAAAGAGTATGAAATCATAGGAAAACCAAGTCTTTTCTTTTATCAAGAAGCTTTAAAGAAATTAAATAAGCAAAAAGAAGGCATAGCGTTTAAAGATATTGTGATGATTAGTGATGATGGTGTTGGTGATTTATGTGGAGCAAAAGAGCTTGGTATAAAAACAACACTTGTTCTAAGTGGCAAGTGCAAAGATGAAAATGAAATCTTACATGTAAGAAAATCGATAGATAAAATAGTCAAAAACATAGGAAGTTGTATCAAGGATATACATGGATGAGTTAATCAAATTTCGTCAAGAGATTGACAAAATTGACAATCAAATTTTAAAGTTACTCAATGAGCGTATGAAATTTGTTGCTGAAGTTGGCAAAGCAAAACAAACAAGTGGTACTGCTATATATAGACCTGAGCGTGAAAAAGAGATACTTGATAGATTGAAAAATTTAAACAACGGTATGCTAAACGCTTCGGCAATAGATGCTATATATCTTGAAGTATTTGCAGTGAGCAGAAATCTTGAGATGCCAGAGAAGATAGCATTTTTAGGGCCTGAGGGAAGTTATACTCATCAAGTAGCAGAGAGCCGCTTTGGTGCTATGGGCAATTATATACCTCTTAACAGTGTTGAAGCTGTTTTTAATGTACTAGATAATGGTGAAGCAAAGTATGGTGTTGTGCCTATTGAAAACAATACAGAAGGTGCTGTGGGGATTACCCTTGATTGTCTAGGGAAGTTTTCATCTTTGATAGTTGCTGAAATCTACATGGACATTCACCACTCTTTTGCGACTACATGTGAGAATTTAAAAGAGATAAAAAGAATATACTCTCATCCGCAAGGATACAATCAATGCAGAAAGTTTTTAGAAGAGCATATGCTACTTGATGTAGAGTTTATCCCTACAAAATCAACAGCAGCATCAGCAAAAAAAGCAGCAAATGATCCAGAGTCCGCATCAATCTGTTCTCATATAGCAGCAAAATTGTACAATTTACCAATTCTGTTTGAAAAGATAGAAGACAATCTTGCAAATAGAACAAGATTTTTGATACTCAGTGATTTTAAAAATAGACCTGGACTTAAAAATAAAACATCAATTTTAGCAAAAACAGAAGATAAACCAGGTGGATTGGTGAAGTTTTTACAGAGCTTTGAAGATGAAAATGTAAACATTACAAAAATAGAATCAAGACCTGTAAAAGATCGTGGATTTCAGGCAGTTTTTTATCTTGATTTTGAAGGGCATATTGATGATGNNTTGATGATGAAAATGTCCAAAAAGTAATCGAGAAAAATAGAGGAATAAATGAAATAAAATGGCTAGGAAGCTATGTAAGCACAGGAGAACAAAGTGAACTTTAACAAAGTATTAGATGATTTGAAGATTTATGAAGCTGGAAAACCAATAGAGCTTGTTGTAAGAGAGTATGGTGTAGATGAAAATGAGATTATAAAATTGGCAAGTAATGAAAATCCAANNTTGATGCTAAAGATATTATCAAATTGGCAAGTAATGAAAATCCAAGAGGCTGTTCTCAAAAAGTTATCGAAGCTGTGACAAAAAATGTTACAAAAATGAATCTCTACCCTGATGACAGTATGTATGAGTTAAAAGAGGGATTAGCAAAAAAGTATGGTGTTAAAAGTTCAAATGTTATCATTGGTGCTGGTAGTGATCAAATCATTGCATTTACACTTGATGCAAAAGCAAATGAAAACAACTCTATTTTGATGGCGAGAACCACTTTTGCTATGTATGAAATCTACGGCAGACAAACAGGTACAAAGATATTAAAAACTCCTTCACATGAACATAATTTAGCAGAATTGTTAGCAATGTATCAACAAAACAAAGATGTAGCTGTAATCTTTTTGTGTTTGCCAAACAATCCACTAGGAGAGTGTTTGGATACTAAAGATGTCTATGCATTTTTAGACCAAATTGATAAAGATACACTTGTTGTAGTTGATGGTGCTTACCAAGAGTATGCAAAATATAAAGATAAAAATAAAGAGATTGTTGTCAGTGACTTAATAAATAGATATGAAAATGTTATATATCTAGGAACTTTTTCAAAAGCATATGGACTTGGTGGTATGAGATGTGGATATGGTATAGCAAATGAGGATATGATAAAATCTTTACATAAACTTCGTTCCCCATTTAACATTACAACACTCTCTTTAAAAGCAGCTATCGTTGCACTAAGTGATGAAGAGTTTGTAGATAACTCCATAAAAGAGAATTTTTCTGAAATGAAACGTTATGAAGAGTTTGCCAAAGAACAGGGTTTTGACTTTATAGAGAGCTACACAAATTTTATAACACTCAAATATGATGATAACCAAAATTCATCAGATATTGCAGTAAAACTTTTGAAAAAAGGTATAATAGTCAGAGATTTAAGTTCTTATGGAATGAATGCCATTAGAGTAACCATAGGTACACCAGAGCAAAATAGTAAATTTTTTGATATTTACAAAACTCTTACAAGGGTATAGATGGAGTTAAAAACACTTTTAGACCAAATCGCGTCACTATTTCAAAACTTTACGCTTAAGCAAAAGATAGTTGCTGCAGTCTCAGTTTTATTTGTTGTTGGATTTATAGTATTTTTATTATTGTTTCGTGCAAAAGACTCAATGGTTGGAAGTGGATATAGTATCTTGTTTGAAAAAACAAATGCGAGTGATTCTGCCCTCATAATTCAACAGCTAGAAAAAGATGGCGTTCCTTATAAAGTTGTTGACGAGGGAACTATCGCTGTTCCATCAGATATGGTCTATAAGCAAAGGATTTCTATTGCAGCTTTAGGTATCCCAAAAGATAGTAAAGTTGGCTTTGAAATTTTTGATAAAAACGAATTTGGGGCTACTGATTTTGAACAGCAGATTAAATATCTTAGAGCATTAGAGGGTGAGTTAGCAAGAACTATCGAAGGGCTTATGCCAATAGCTGATGCAACAGTGCATATCGCTATCCCTAAAGAGACAGTTTTTGTTGAGAAAAAAACACCTGCAACTGCTTCGATAGTATTGTCTATCAGACCAAATATGCGTCTCTCTCTCAAACAAATCACAGGTATAAAGAATTTAGTTGCAGCTTCTATCACTAACTTGCAACCAGAGGATGTCTCTGTTGTAAATCAAGAGGGAGTACCTCTTGGAGATGAAGATGGTGGTGCTTTTGAATCTGAACTTATAAAAAATCAAATTAGATACAAAAAAGATTTTGAAGCTGAGTATGAACAAAAGGTTATCAATGTTTTAGCCCCTGTTATAGGTGGGGTTGATAAAGTTGTTGCAAAAGTTACTATTGATTTTGATTTTGCCAGAGAAGATAGTGTTAGTGAAGTATATGATCCAAACTCAGTAGCACGAAGCGAGCAGAGTGTAGAAGAGAAAAAAGAGGGGAAAACACCTCAAGAAGTGGGTGGAGTTCCAGGTGCTGTGAGCAATATAGGACCAGTACAAGGTTTAGAAAGTAACCAAGGTACTGAAAAATACGAAAAAAATTCAAACACAGTAAATTATGAAATTTCTAAAAAAGTAACCAATGTAAAAGGTCAGTTCGCTACTATCAAAAGATTGAGTGCAGCAGTTGTTGTTGATGGTAATTATGACTTTAAAACAGATGAACAAGGCAATAGAACAGGTACATTAGAGTTTGTTCCTTTAAGTGAAAATCAAATGGCTTCTATCGATAAAATTGTTAAACAAGCTGTTGGATTTAATTCTAGTAGAGGCGATGAAGTTACTGTGAGCAATTTTGAATTTAAACCTTTACTAAAAGATGGAACGAAAGCTCCAACACAAACGATTGTGGATAAGATTACATTCTATACAGCACCACTTATCCCTATCATCAAATATCTTATGGCTGGTATATTGTTATTTGTATTCTACAAAAAAGTTATTGAACCATTTAGTACAAAGATGATAGAACACTCTGTAGAAAAGTTTGATGAAGCTGACTTAGAAAAAGAAGAAGAAGATGAAGATAGTGCTGAAGATACATTAGAAAAATTCAAAAAAGCTCGTAAAAAAGTGGAAGCACAACTGGGTATTGGTGAAGAATTTAACGAAGAAGAACTCAAGTACGATGTTCTTTTAGAAAAAATAAAATCACTATCAGATGATAAAAGTGAAGAAGTTGCAGGATTACTTCAAAATCTTATTAGAACAGAGGGTGATTATAGTGTATCCAACAGAGATAGAGGGATAGATTAATGAAGTTAACAGAAGATCAAAAGAATCAATATAATGAACTAACGATGGCAGAAAAAGTTGCAATACTTCTTATTCAGTTAGGAGAAGATACAACCACTAATCTATTTTCTCATATGGAGATAGATATCGTTACTGATATATCAAAATATATAGCAACCGTAAAAAATATAGATAAAAATGTCGCAAATGCAGTTTTAGAGGAATTTTACGCGATACTACAATCAAATCAGTATATCAGAAGTGGTGGTATGGAGTATGCAAAAGAGATTCTTTATAGAACTTTTGGGGCTGAAGCAGCACAAAAAATACTTGATAAACTTTCAAAATCTATGGAAAATTCACAGAGTTTTGGTTATCTATCACAGATTAAACCACAACAGCTTGCAGATTTTATCATCACTGAGCATCCACAAACAGTTGCTCTTATACTAGCTCATATGGATCCTACAAGTGCTGCAGAGACTATTTCCTTTTTTCCAGATGAATTAAAAAGTGAAGTGACAATCCGTATGGCAAATCTAGGAGATATCTCACCTTCGGTTATAAAAAGAGTTTCAGCAGTTCTTGAAAACAAGCTAGAATCACTCACGTCATACAAAGTAGAAGTTGGTGGACCAAGAGCAGTCGCAGAAATTTTAAATCGTCTTGGACAAAAAGCTTCAAAATCGACTATTGCATATATTGAGCAAACTGATGAAGCATTGGCTGCAACTATTAAAGAGATGATGTTTACATTTGAAGATATTATGAAGTTAGATAGTACTGCTACGAGGGAAATACTCAAAGTCGCAGATAAGAAAGATTTAATGGTAGCACTCAAAGGTGCAGCTGATGGACTTAGAGATAAGTTTTTAGAAAACATGTCTCAGCGTGCACAAGAAGCATTTTTAGAAGAGATGAGTTTCTTAGGGGCTGTTAGGGTAAAAGATGTAGAAGAGGCTCAAAGAAGAATAGTAGATGAAGTTCAAAAACTTGCTGAACAAGGAATTGTTCAAGTAGGTGAAGCTGAAGAGATGATAGAGTAAACATGAAAAATATTATTAGCACATCTAAAATACAAGAACATAGTGTAGAAAAGTATAGATTTAAGATACTTGGTGGTAGTACATTGGCTCAAGAAGATATACAAGAAAATGTCAATTATGTTCAAAAAGATAGTGTTGATATCTTTAAAGAAGAGAAACCTGTAGAAGTTATTTTGCCTCAAAAAAATGTAGAAGAAATAAGCAATAAATTTGTTGATGAGCTTTTAAAAAAGAGTGATGAACTCTCCTCAAATATTATAAAATTACAAATGCAGATAGAAAAACAAGAATCTGAATTTGAGAGAAGGTTACAAAGTGAGCTTCAACGAGAATCAGAATCTTCGTTCGAAAAAGGTTACCAAAAAGCGAAGCAAGAGATGGAGGCAAATTCTGATGAAATGAAGAAAAGATATGTTGCAGCAATTGGTAATTTAGATAAAGAGATTAAAAAATCAAGTGATTATTTAAAAAAGATAGAGAATGATTTATCTGCAACAGCCATTGAAATTGCGAAAGAAGTCATTGCCAAAGAGATAGATAACTCAAGTAGCCAAGTTGCCATTGCTCTTTCTAAAGAGTTAGTAAAAGAGTTGAGAGATGGTAAAAAAATAGAGATAAAAGTAAATCCAACTGATTATGATTACGTAAAAAGTGAATATGCAAATTTAGAAAATATAAATGTAAATGCTGATGATGCGATATCAAAAGGTGGTGTTGTTGTCTTTAGTGATGTTGGCAATTTAGATGGAAATATATCAACAAGAGTACAAAAAGTAAAAAATTTAATACAAAATAGTTAAAAAAGTGTAGAATGATGAAAAATATAAAAGAGAGTACCATACAAGAACTAAAAGACATAAGTGTAGAATTGCGTAAGAAGATCATTGAAACTGTGAGTAAAAATGGGGGACATTTAAGTTCTAATGTAGGAGCAGTTGAGCTTATAGTTGCAATGCACTATGTTTTTGATTCAAAAAAAGATCCATTTATTTTTGATGTCTCACATCAAGCATATGCACATAAGTTATTAACAGATAGATGGGATAGATTTGATACCCTAAGACAATTCAATGGTTTAAGTGGTTATACAAGACCTGATGAGTCAGAACATGACTATTTTGTAGCTGGGCATAGTTCAACATCTATTTCGCTTGCTGTTGGTGCTGCAAAGGCGATAGCTTTAAAAGGTGAGCAAGAGCTTAGAATACCCATAGCACTAATAGGTGATGGCTCTATGAGTGCAGGGATGGCATATGAAGCGCTCAATGAGCTTGGAGACATAAAATACCCAGTTATAATTATTTTAAATGACAATAAGATGAGTATCTCTAAACCCATAGGAGCTATCAGCAAGTTTTTATCTCATGCAATAGCAGGTGATTTTTTTCAAAAAATTAAAAAGAAAACAGAGCATTTTTTGCAGTACTTACCTGAGAGTGCAACATACATGGCAAAAAAATTTGAAGAAAGTTTGAAACTCATAACTCCAGGTATGCTGTTTGAGGAATTAGGCATTGATTATATTGGGCCAGTAGATGGGCATAATGTAGAAGAATTGATTTATGCATATAAAATGGCTAAAAAAATGAAAAAGCCAGTTATTATTCATGCTCAAACCCTAAAAGGAAAAGGCTACGAGATAGCTGAGGGTTATGAAGAAAATTGGCATGGTGTTGGTCCTTTTGATATTGATAGTGGTAAAGCGATGAAAAGTAGTGGTACAAGTGCTACAAAAATGTATAGTGATGCACTCTATGCTATGGCTTTAAAACATGAAAACATCGTCGGAGTAACAGCAGCAATGCCAAGTGGCACAGGTCTAACAAAGCTTATAGAAACTTTTCCAAAAAGGTTTTGGGATGTTGCAATAGCGGAGCAACATGCTGTCACATCCATGTGTGCAATGGCAAAAGAAGGATTTAAACCATATATTACAATTTACTCCACTTTTTTACAACGTGCTTATGATCAAATAATCCATGATGCGTGTATAATGAATTTAAATGTAGTATTTGCAATAGATAGAGCGGGAATTGTAGGTGAAGATGGAGAAACTCATCAAGGGGTATTTGATATTTCGTATCTGAGTGCTATTCCAAATATGACACTTTTTGCACCAAGAGATGAGAAGAGTCTGATAAAAGCACTTGAGTATTCCTATGTACATCAAGGACCATGTGCTTTGCGTTATCCAAGGGGTGCTTTTTTAGAAACACCAGATGTAAAAGACAATGATTTTGTCTTGGGAAAAGCACAAATTCTTGAAGAGGGAGATAGTGATATCCTTTTGATTGGATATGGCAATGGCGTAGGAAGAGCATATAAAAGCTCAAAAATATTGAAAGAACATGGGGTAAATGCAACTTTATTGGATTTGAGATTTGTAAAACCTTTAGATATTGAGATGCTAGAAGAAATGTCTAAAAAATATAAAAATTGGTATGTATTTAGCGATAGTGCAAAAATAGGGGGTGTTTACTCGCATCTTGCATCTTTAAAAAGTGATAAAAAATGGAATGATATTTTAATCACAAGTTTTGAATATAGTGATGAGTTTATACATCATGGAGATACTAAATTAGTTGAAAAACATTTGGGTATATCTTGTGAACAATTAGCAGATTTTATATTAAAAGAGAAACAGAAGGGATAAAAATCCCTTCTTCAGAGTTATAACTTATCCGAGTGAGTAGCTAAGTAATCGGCAACACCCTCAGTGCTTGCTTTCATACCATCATCACCTTTTGTCCAACCAGCTGGGCAAACTTCACCATATTCATTTGTAAAGAGCATGGTATCTATCATACGAATCATCTCGTCTATGTTTCTACCTAGGGGTAAATCATTGATAACAGCATGTCTAACAGTTCCATCTTTATCAATTAAAAAAGAACCTCTAAGTGCTACACTTGAGCCAAAAAGAACATCATAGTCTTTTGAAATTTGCTTTGATAAATCTGCAACCAAAGGAAATCTAACTTGTCCAATACCCCCTTGGTTGACTGGAGTATTTTTCCATGCAAAGTGAGAGAATTGTGAGTCAACAGATATACCTATGACATTGATTCCACGGCTTTGGAATTCACCCAATCTTTTATCAAAAGCTATAATTTCTGAGGGACAAACAAATGTAAAATCAAGTGGATAAAAAAAGATTACAGTTCCCTTTTCTCCAAAATTTTTATAAAGGTTAAAATCTTCAACTATTTGATTGTCTCCAAGAACAGCAGTTGCTGTAAAGTCTGGTGCTTTATTTGTAACTAACATTACTTCTCCTTAAATAATAATTTTTATTAACAAGAAAATTATAGCATATAAACTTTACAACAACTTTAAATAAAACAATTATGTCACGTTCTAAATTCAGCCAATTTATTATTAAGCGCTTCTGTCATTTTATTCATATGCTCTGCCGCACTTGCAATTTCTTCTACACTTCTTGCGTTTTGTGTAGAGAAACCATTGATTTCTCCTACTGAACTAATAATTGTTTCAATGCTGTCACCAGTTTCAATATAACTATTTACTGTTTTATCTGCCATAGTTGTAGCAGTTTGAATCATTTTTGAAAGTTGCGTAATTTTATCTTCAACATTGATTGCAGTTTGACTAAGTTCTTCAACTTTTTTAGAATTACCTGTCATTTGCTCGCTAGAATCAACAATAGATTGTACTATAACATTGATTGTAGCATTGATTTCAACTAAAGACTTTTGAGTTCTCTCAGCAAGTTTTCTAACTTC
>DKEY01000001.1:10419-12833 GCA_002469305.1 Sulfurospirillum sp. UBA6810 | reverse complement strand
GCATTAAGTGCTAGTAGATTTGTTTGGTCAGCAATATCTCCTATAACTTGTAAAACATCTTTTACTTGTTCTGTATCTGAACTGAGTTGTTGGATTTTATGTGCTAGTTCAATTTCAGTTGCAGCACTTTGTTTTATATCATCTGTTAGATTTAAGATAGCTAAGTTTGCTTCTTTCAAATATTTATTAGCTTCTATCATATCTTCCTTAGATATTTTAGCTTCTTCTATGCTTATTCCCATTTCTGATTTGATCAAAGTTGCTTTTTTTGTTGTTTCATTGACTATGGTTGTAGAATTTTCAACTAGTTTTCCAACTTCCAAAGATGTTGTAGAAAGCTGATGAGAAACAGAAGAGTTTTCATTCGCTAAATTTTTTGCATCTGCTATTAGCACTCTTACTTTTTCAATAAATCTATTAATTCCTTCACTTGCCTGGGCAATTTCATCACGGCTCACAATTTCAAGTTTTCTTGTTAAGTCACCATCACCACTAGAGAGGTTATTTGTTCTCTCAATTAAATTTATTAATGGTTTCGTTATTACTCTTCGTATATTTAACCAAATTACGATAGTCATTAAGAAAATCATAACTGCAGAAGCAGCAATAAGGTTTTTTCTAAGTTCAACATTGGTTTGTTCAAAATCTTCTAAGTGAGCAGTGCCAACAAAGACCCAACGCCATTGTGGGAACTCAATAAATGTGAGTAATTGTTCTTCTCCATTTACATCAATCAGCAATGAACCATTTTTCTGAGTAGCTATCTTTTTATCTATATCCGATGTAACTTCTTTCCCATCTAGTGAAGGATGTATATCATAGCGATTAGATTTTGTGTTGATAGCATAGTAGAAACCTTGGTTACCTATCTTTGTTTCGCTAACTTTTTTTTCTAATGCTTTAAGACCTTGGGTAAAATCATAACCTATAAAAAGAATACCAATGACTTTATCATCAGCTATGATAGGGGTATATACAGTTACATAATCCTTACCAAATAATCTTGCATTACCCACATAAATTTGTTTATTCATAATGGGTTGATAAGCTGGACTTTTTGTACCTAAAAATGTACCCATCGCTCTACTTCCATCTTCTTTTTTTAGAGATGTAGAGACACGAACAAAATCATCACCACTTTTTGCAAAAACAGTTGCAACTCCACCTGTAAGGTCTGTAAATTTTTCAACTTCAGTGAAATTATTATTTATTACAGTACCTCCTTGTGCAAGCATAGGGGTTTCAACACCATTAACAAGTATTTTTTCGTCTTCATTAAGGAAGAAGATTCCAAAATCATTTGCAAAAATCGTATAAAGCTTTTTTGCGCTATCTTCTAGCGAAGCATTAAATACTTCTATCGTATTGTACATCTTAGTTACGTCTTCTTGTAACCTTAGATTAGTTTCTTTGTGAACAAAGTTACTTAAGTAATTTCCTATATAAAGAATAAAAAGTAACATTGCGATTATTATTACACCAATTTGTGATAAAATAATCTTTTTTGAAATAGTGTTAAACATACGGCTTATCCTCCTTGTAGTACACACTTTTTTACAATGATACAATATGTCAAATAATTTACATCTTAAATCATATCTTTTTCATGTTATTTAAAGACAATATCGTATAAAAATCATATCAAATATTTTAATTATTTTTTAATATAGTTTTGATATAGTTCTTAAGTTAGTTATAATCAATTTAATTAAGGAGATATAAGATGGCAGTAAAAATTACTGATGTATGTATAAGCTGTGGAGCATGTATTGATGAGTGTCCAGTTGAAGCAATCGTTGATGAAGATGATAACCCAACGGGNNGTG
This sequence comes from Sulfurospirillum sp. UBA6810, assembly GCA_002469305.1. GTDB lineage: Bacteria > Campylobacterota > Campylobacteria > Campylobacterales > Sulfurospirillaceae > UBA6810. The sequence goes on along the minus strand of DKEY01000001.1, from coordinate 11,007 downwards.
TTGAGTGTGTAGGTCATCATGATGCTCCAGCATGTGCTGAAGCCTGTCCAACAGAAGGATGTATTGTTTGGGATGCTCCATTTGAAGGACAACCAAGTCGTGATGAAATTACAGCAGACATGAGAAAAGGTGATACTCCTTGTGCTGAGTAATTAAACTTAAAAAGGAGTTTTTACTCCTTTTTATTTCTCTTTTCTTGTCAAGTTATTTATTTTTTCTCTCTTTTATGGATTTTAAATTTTTTTTCTGCTATACTCCCACGTTCTGACTCTACAAAATAATTATTTAATATATACAGGAGAATATTTATGGAACGTACATTATCTATAATCAAACCAGATGCAGTAGCAAAAAATGTTATAGGAAAGATCATTGATAGATTTGAATCAAATGGACTTAAAATAGCAGCTATGAAAAAAGTTCAACTTTCAACTGCAGACGCAGGTGCATTTTATGCTGTACATGCTGAAAGACCATTTTTTGGCGAGCTAGTTGAGTTTATGACAAGTGGACCAGTTGTTGTAATGGTACTTGAAGGTGAAAATGCAGTAGCAAAAAATCGTGAATTAATGGGTGCAACAAATCCTA
>DKEY01000001.1:0-10402 GCA_002469305.1 Sulfurospirillum sp. UBA6810 | reverse complement strand
GGAAGTGATAGTTTAGAAAATGCAAAAATTGAAATTGGATTTTTCTTCTCAGGCAGAGAAATACAATAATTATCTTGGTTGATTTTTAGTTATGGAAATTTTGTTTAGAAAAATTTCATCAAATGAAATTCATTTTGATACAAAATTTGAAGAAATTAGGTTTTTGGGTATTGTAAAAAGAGAATCAAAAGATTTGGTCTTGTGTAAAGGTGATTTAAAAGGAAATGTTTCACATACTTGCGATAGATGTGGAGATGACTTTGAACTTGTGATAGATGAAAAGATAGAACTTTTTGCAAGTGATGGATCTTATGAAAAAGAAAACTCTTTAGATATAATAGAGTTTTACGATGGAATACTAGATTTAAATATGATAATGCATAGTGAATTAGAAGCTTTAAAAAGTGACTATAACTATTGCAAAAAATGTAATACAAAATAAAGTTAAGGAGAATAACATGGCAGTTCCTAAGAGACGCGTGAGTAAAACAAGAGCAGCAAAGAGAAGAACACACTACAAGGTAACATTACCAACACCTGTAAAAGATGCAGATGGTACATGGAGAATGCCTCATAGAGTAAACAAAACAACAGGTGAATATAAAAACTAAATGATAACAGTAGCTGTTGATGCGATGGGCGGTGACTTCGGTCCCGCTCCTATCATCGAAGGAGTTATGAACGCTTTAGATGAAAAAAAGTTTAGAGTGATTTTAGTTGGTAAGATAGAAGAGATTAAACCACTCGTAGCAACAAAGTATCTAGAAAGAGTAACTTTCTTAGATGCTTCTGATGTTTTAGATATGGGTGATGCTGCTACTGATGCTTTAAAAAGAAAAGAAACCTCTATTTATAAAGCAGTTGAATTAGTTAGAGAAAAGCAAGCAGATGCTGTTGTGTCTGTTGGTCATAGTGGTGCAACTATGAGTCTTGCAACTCTTAGAATCGGTAGATTGAAAGGGATAACAAGACCAGCTATTGCAGCTCTTATGCCAAATCCTATCGGGAAACCATCTTTAGTATTAGATGTTGGTGCTAATGTTGATTGTAAAGCTGAAAATTTGGTTCAGTTTGCAATAATGGGCGAAGCATATGTTAGAGATGTTCAAAAGATTAGCAATCCTAAAATTGGTTTACTCTCTAATGGTGAAGAAAAAAGTAAAGGTAATGAAGTTACCAAAGAAGCTTACACTACACTGTGTAAGTTAGATACGTTTGTTGGGAATATCGAGGGAAATAATATCTTTGATGGTTCTGTAAACGTAATCGTATGTGATGGGTTTGTTGGAAATATTTTATTAAAAACGAGTGAAGGTGTTGCAGAGTCTATTACTAAGATTATAAAAAACAACATTGGACGTTCTCCTCTAGCGATAGCTGGTGCAGTGTTAATGAGAAGAGTTTTTAAAGTGCTTAAGAAACAAGTTGATTATGCAGAGTATGGTGGAGCACCTCTTTTAGGGATAAATGGGTGTGCGATTATCGGTCATGGCAAAAGTAATGCAAAGGCTGTTAAAAATGCTATATTTCAAGCAATAAATTTTTCTGCATCAAATATTAATGAAGATATACAAAACAGACTAGAACAGTTAAAGAAATAGAAGGAAAGATATTTGTACGCAGCTTTAAAATCAATCGGTAGTTATGTTCCAGAAAAAATATTAACAAATATTGATTTAGAAAAAATGGTTGAAACAAATGATGAGTGGATAACTCAGCGTACAGGTATCAAAGAGCGAAGGATAGCAGCTCCTGATGAGGCTACAAGTGACTTAGGATATAAAGCTTCACTTAAAGCGATTGAGAGAGCGGAGATTGACATAAATGATATAGATATGGTTGTTTGCGCAACTATATCTCCTGATTATCTTGCGATGCCTTCAACTGCTTGTATGATAAGTGCAAAACTTGGTCTCAAAAATGTTATGGCATTTGATATAAGTGCAGCTTGTACAGGTTTTGTATATCTTATCTCTTTAGCAAAATCTTTCATAGAATCAGGCGCTAAAAAAAATGTACTCATCATTGGGGCTGAAAAACTAAGTAGCATTACTGATTATGAAGATAGAACTACATGTATCCTTTTTGGTGATGGTGCTGGTGCTGCTATCATCAGTGCTACCGAAAACAAAGATGATGCTATCATAGACGTTATGGCAAGTGCTGATGGAAACTATGGTGATTTACTTATAACTCCAGGTTGTGGTAGTAAAAATCCTATTAGAGAAGAAAATCTTGATGAAAGATTACAGTATATGAAGATGAAAGGCAATGAAGTTTTCAAAGTTGCTGTAAGAACTTTGACAAATGATGTTTTAGAGATTTTAGAAAAGAACTCTCTCTCTTCGCAAGACATTGATATTTTTATCCCACATCAAGCAAATTACAGAATTATAGAAGCTGTAAGAGCAAAACTTGACTTCCCTCTTGAAAAGACTGCAATGACAGTTGCAAAGTACGGAAATACTTCTTCAGCATCAATTCCGATGGCTATGAATGATTTGTATGAAAGTGGACAAATCAAATATGGTGATTTGATGCTCCTCGATGCTTTTGGTGGTGGTTTTACTTGGGGAAGTGCCCTTGTGAAATACGCTGGAAAATAGACATAAATTAACTTTTTATTAACTCTTGTTTTATATAATTTCCCTCTTATATGATGGAGTTATGGATGCAACAAAAATTACAACAACTAAAAACAGAACTTTCAAAAGTTATAGTAGGACATGAAGATGTTATAGACTCTCTTTTGATAGCTTTGATATGTGATGGGCATGTGCTTATGGAGGGTGTTCCTGGGCTTGCAAAAACAACACTTATCAATTCACTCTCACATGCTTTAGGTTTAGATTTTGGAAGAGTGCAATTTACACCAGATTTACTTCCTAGTGATATAGTAGGTGCACAGATATACAATCCAAAATCAAGTGAATTTCAAGTAAAAAAAGGTCCTGTTTTTACAAATCTCCTTTTAGCTGATGAGATAAATAGAGCTCCTGCTAAAGTACAATCGGCTTTACTTGAAGCGATGCAAGAGAAGCAAGTAACACTTGCGGATGAAAGCCTCAAACTTCCCTCACCTTTTTTTGTTTTAGCTACTCAAAATCCTTTGGAGTCTGAGGGTACATACTCTTTGCCTGAAGCACAGCTTGATAGATTTATGATGAAAATTCTCATAAACTATAATACCAAAGAAGAAGAGATACAAATAGCAAAAAGAGTATCAAATAACTCAAATGAAGCTATCAATGTAGTTATAAACAAAGAAGATTTACAAACTCTAAAAGCAAAACTCAACGAAGTGCATGTGGATTTGCAAGTAGAGGAGTATATAGCAGATATCATTTTTGCTACAAGAGAGCCAAAGAGTTATGGACTAGAAGATTTACAAACTTTTATAAGATTTGGAGCAAGTCCAAGAGGTACTATCGATTTGTATAAAGCTAGTAGAGCAAAAGCCTTGATGAATGAGCGAGATTATGTTACTCCAGTAGATGTTATCAATGTTGTAAAAGATATTTTAAGGCATAGGATAATCTTGGGGTTTGAAGCAGAAGCTGAGGGTATAAGTACAGATGACATCATAGAAAAAATCATACAAAAATTACCAATTCCATAGATGAAAAAAGTTTCGCTAGAAAAAATTATATTAAAATCAAAAAAGTATATTTTTGGAGATTTGTTAGGAAATAACAACTCTAAAATCTTAGGCGATGGGTATGACTTTGCTCAAATATCACCTTATGTATATGGAGAAAATATACGTAGAATTGATGCATTTTCTAGTGCAAAGAGTGGAGAACTTCATACACGCTCCTACTATGAAAGTAAGGAAGTAAATTTTCATGCAGTAGTTTTAGGAAGTGGCAGTTTACACTTTGGTACAAAAAAATTAAAACAAGACGTTATAGCTGAAGTAGTAGGTTTACTTGGATTTAGTGCAATTAAAAATGCAGACTCTTTCTCTTTTGCTATCTTAAGCGATAAGCTTTTATACCAATCTCTCTCTAAAAAAAATCACAACAGCATTACAGCAAATGTTGATAAAGTATTGAGTCAAAATTTTCTTGGACAAAAACTAGATGCAGATTTTGTAAGTGACTATCTCTTAAATCATATAAAAAAACGCTCTTTAGTTTTTTTGATTAGTGATTTTTTTGATAATTTCTCTCTTAGTGCTGCGAGTAAAAAACACGAAATTATCGCTATAAAAGTAAGAGATATTTTTGAAGAAAAACCAAGTGAAATAGGTTTTATAGATATTTTAAATCCCATCAATTTTGAAAATACGCAAGTTGCATTTGAAAAAAATGAGATAAAAAACTATCAAGCCAGCTTAAAAAAACATGATAGTCTCACAAGAGAACATCTAAGAAAATGTGGAATAAAAATAGTAGATATTTATACACATGAAAATCCATATGTAAAACTAGAAAAAGCATTGAGGTTTCGTTAATGCAAGGCTTAAAAGATATAAAAGGACTCTTAGAAATTCCAGATTACTCGCTTTATCTTTTTTTAGCACTTATGATGTGTCTTATATTGATTGTTTTTTATATTCTAAAAAGAGTTGTTTTTAAAAAGAAAATTCTAACACCTAGAGAACTTATGATACAAGAGTTAAAAAATATAAACTTAAATGATGCAAAAAGAAGTGCATACACTCTCACAAAAGCTATAAATATTTTGGAAGATGATAAATTCGATGTCCTTGTAGCAACTTTAGAAAAATACAAATATAAAAAAACAGTAATGCACTTTAGTGAAGATGAAATAGAAAAGATAAAACAATTTTTGAAAGAGTACAATGTTTGAATTTCAGTATCCATATTTATTTCTCATAATCATTATTTTCATAGTTTGTGCCTTTACATGTAAGCATAAAAATGCAACTATTTATATGAGTCTTTATGGACAAAAGAGTGTAGCAAAAACAGAGTATCTGGTGCATTTTATAAAATGGCTCGGTATTTTAGCACTAACAATTTCTCTGACTTCTCCTATAACCAAAAAAGTACAACCAGCAACAAAACCAGCACATGCAGTTGTTTTGCTTATGGATACGAGTGAATCTATGGTGAAAAGTGCAAGAGGGTTTTTTAGTGTAGAGCAAAGAAGTGATAAGTTTGATAAAGCAAAAGAGATGGCATCTTCTTATATAGAACAAAGAGTAGGAGATCACATAGGTATCATCGTCTTTGGCGATTTTGCTTATGTTGCTTCACCTCTTAGTTTTGATCATAAAAGTAGTGCGGAGATTTTAAAAAACATAGAACAAGGAATTGCTGGAAATAAAACAGCCATGATAGATGCTCTCTTTCTTGCAACCAGACTTTTAAAAGATACAAAAGCAAAAGAAAAAGCGGTAGTTTTACTTACAGATGGTTTTAATACTTCAGGAACCATTCCTTATGAAGCAGCACTAAGGGCTGTAAAAAGTGAAAATATAAAAGTGTTTAGTATAGGTATCGGTAGAGATGGAGAGTTTGATGCAAGAACTTTAAAAGATATTGCACAACAAAGTGGAGGAGAGTTTTTTCACTCCATCAATGCAGATGGTTTAAAAGAGATATATGAAAAAATAGATCAAATCCAAAAAAGTGAGTTAAGAGATAAAGAGAGTTTTGAGATAAACTATCTTTATATATACCCACTAAGTGTGGCATTTTTTTCATTTTTTATCTATATTTTTCTTACAAGAGGGAGACGTTTATGAGTTTTGTACATCATGAGTATCTTTACCTTCTTATAGGGGTAATCCCACTTTTTTACGTGCTTTTAAAAGCAAGAACACTTGATATAAATGAAATTTTCTCAAAAGAAGTTCTAGATAAAATAGTTGTTAAACAAAGAGGATTTATCAGTAAACGAGCACGTCTTTTTATCCTTTTAGTAGCTCTGATTTTTATGATACTAGCACTAGCAAGGCCTGTTGTTCTTCAAGAGGAAAAAGAGGAAAAAGAAGTGGAGGGTTTCAATCTAGTTATCGCTCTTGATATTTCAAAATCAATGAATGCAAAAGATATTTTTCCAACAAGATTAGAGTATGCAAAACACTTGATTTTTAAAGTGATGGATGAGTTAAAAGAGGCAAAAATCAGTGTGATAGCTTTTAGTTCGGATGCTTTTTTAGTTTCTCCTTTTAGTGAGGATTTTAAAAGTATAGAGTTTTTAGTATCGAACTTAAATCCAGAGTTTATCAGTGCAAAAGGAAGTTCGATTTTGAGTGCGCTTAGTGCTACAAAAAAGGTATATGATGCCATCAATGCGCAAGAGGGCAATGTACTTTTGATAAGCGATGGCGCAGATGGAAAAGAGATACAAGAGAGTGTAGAATTTGCAAAAGCAAATAATCTAAAAGTACATGTACTCAATCTTGGGACAAAACAAGGAGACTCTTTAGAAGATGAAAACGGGGTGCTTATAAAAGATAGTGAAGGACATATTGTTATATCAAAAAGAGATGATGCTATTGCTAAAGTAGCTTCTAGCAGTGATGGAAGTTTTCTTAGTGTTACTTCCAATACAAACACTCTTGAGTTGTTTGTGATGCAAATAAGAGATGCAAGTGCAAAACAAAAAGTACAAAGAGATATCTATCAAGGGGCGCAAGAACTTTTTCTTTATCCTTTAGTTTTTGCGAGCATACTTGTCTTCTTATCCTTCAACTCTTTGAGATTTTTTTTACTTTTTTTAGTTCTTTTTATATCCAAAGACGTAAATGCAGGCTTGCTTGATTTCTTACATGTAAAAAAAGCAAATGATAGCTATAAAAGTGCAAAGTACGAAGAGGCTTCGCATGAGTTCTCTTTGCTTGATTCAAGTGAAGCAAGATACAATGAAGCAAATGCTCTTTATAAAAATAAAGAGTATGAAAAAGCACTAGAAAGATATAAAAGTATAAAGAACTTTAAAGAAGAAAATGAGTATCAAAGGCTACACAACCTTGGAAATACTTATGCCGCTTTAAAACAGTATGATGAAGCTATCAAGAACTATGAAGAAGCACTTAAACTAAAAGATGATGCAGATACTAGACATAATCTTGAGCTTTTAAAAAATCAGAAAAACCAAGAAAATAAAAACCAAGATAAACAGGAACAAAGAGAAGATAAGCAACAAGAAAATCAAAAAAATAGTGATGCAAAAAAAGAGAGCCAATCTCAAGAGAAACAAAATGAGTCGCAAAATGACCAAAAAGAGCAAGAGAAAACTGAGCAACAAAATAGTACAAATGAACAAAAAGATAAAAAGATGATGAGTGAGATAGAAGCAAAAAAATGGGAAGAAAAAATGAAAGAAAAAAACTTTAAAACACAACCTATGAAAATGCAAATACAAAAGAGGAGCAGCGTTGAAAATAGTTGGTAAATTTGTACTTATACTTTGTTTAGCGCAGTCGCTTTTTAGTGCGAGTGCACATTTAAGCTCAAATGAGATACAAGCAGGAGATAGAGTAGCACTTATCTTAGTTGCAAATGGCAAAGAGGTAAAGTTCCCAGAATTGAGTAGTATAGAGGGAAATGAAGTAGTATCAACTTCCCAAAGTCAAAATATCCAAAGTATCAACGGCAATGTTACAAGAGTCATACAAAAACAGTATGAATTTTATCCAAGTACAAATATAGCCATTCCAAGCTATGAGATAGAAGTTGATGGGAAGCTAGAAAAAACAGAGCAGCTAAGCTTACATGTAAAAAAAGTTTCTTCTAAAAATACTCCATATCTTTTAGATATCTCTCTAAGTAACGATACCCCTTATCAAAACGAAGGAGTTGTGCTTAGGTATATTTTTAAAATCCGAAATGATATAAAGGTAAGAGATTTACGCTTTGCTCTGCCTAGTTTTGATGGATTTTGGATAAAAGAAGGCAAAAAAACAAATCCTAAAGTTGAGGGAGATTATATCCTTCATGAGATAAGCTATATCGTTTTTGCACAACATGCTGGAGATATAGAGATAAAACCTGCACGAATTGATATAGGGCTTGATAGCTACACCCAAGATATGTTTAATATGCTCACAAGAAGCATAGAGTACAAGCGAGTTTTTAGTGAAGCAAAAACCTTACATGTAAAGAAGTTAGAGGGGACAAATTTTGTTGGCGATTTTGAGATAATAGCAAGTATAGACAAGGATAAAATAGCGAGCAATGAAAATGTAAATATGACGGTAAAAATTGTAGGCTATGGAAACTTTGATGATTTACATGAGATAAAGTTAGATACTAAAGCCAATATCTTTAGCGATAAACCAGTGATTAAAAGTGAGATTGTAGGAGATAAACTTCAAGGTGAATTTGAACAAAAGCTTTCTCTCTCAAGTGATAAAGACTTTGTTATAAATCCCATAGAATTTACCTACTTTAGTCTAAAAGAGGCAAAAGTAAAAACTATAAAATCACAAAAATTTAATATACAAGTAGAAAAAAAAGAGTTAGAAAAAGAGATATTTATACAAGCTCCAAAGAAACAGCAAGAGAAAATTTTTGTAAATGAAAAAGAAGATAGATTTTGGTACGGATATCTTTTAGGCATCATGACAGCCTTTGGCTTTTTAACGCTTTATTTTTTAAAAGCAAAATTAAAGTTTAAAAGAGAAAAAGATTTTGGTGAAAAGAGTTTGCTAAAGCGACTTTTGAAGATAAGAAATAAAGATAAAAAAGCCGAAGAGTATATAAGCTTGATAGAGAATTATCTGTATAAAGATAAAACCACCAAGCTTAATAAAAAAGAGATAGTAAAGTTTATAAAATCTTATGAAGAGTAGTGGCATTTGCCATCCACTGCTCTAACTCATCCCACTTCTCATCCATAATCATTTGTTTTGATTTCTCTAACTCTTTCTCAAATATAGCAATAGAACTGAGTAGATTTTCACGATTTTGTTTAAAGATATCTGCCCACATAGTAGGAGAACTTTTAGCTAAACGACTCATCCCTCTAAATCCACCTGCGGCAAGCAGTAAGATACTTTTTGGATCTTCTTGTCCTATAACACTGTTTGCTAAAGCATAGCTGATGATATGTGGCAAGTGCGATATAAAAGAAGCATGTTTATCATGGGCAGTTTCATCCATAAAAACAATTTTCATACCTATGTGTGAAAATATCTGCGTTGCTCTGTCTTTGTGAAAGTCATCACTATGTTTTGTATCACAAAAGACTACTATCTGGTCTTGATAGAGAGTTTTAAAAGCTGCACTTGGGCCAAATTTTTCAGTACCACACATCGGGTGAGCTGCTATAAAATTTCCTCTTATTTGTGGCGGAACATTTTTAATGATTTCAGCTTTTGTACTTCCCAAATCTACGATAGTAGTATGTTCCCCTACATCTTTTAGAAGTTGCAAAGTATCTATGATAGCTTCAACAGGAATAGCTAGAAAAATGATATCACACTCTTTTATCTCATTGAAAGATGCTATTTCATGTACTAGTCCCAGCTCCAAAGCTTCTTCACATGTAGTTAAATTTCTACTATATCCCAATATATGAGAAACCAGCTTTGTGTCTTGAAGGGCTAAACCTAAAGAGCCACCCATAAGACCAAGTCCAACTATACCAACTTTCATGACTTTTCATCCTAATTTAATGTTAATTAATTCTAAAGATGGTATTATAACTACTTTATTAAAAAAACAAAATTAGGACTGTATGTATGAACAAATTATTAGTGGCTTGTTTGATTACGGCAACTTCAGTTTTTGGAGCTGCTGTTAAGACCCTTGAGTTTGAAGGACTAGTTCATCTATCGCCAGAGGTAGCATCTGAAATGATAGGAATTTCTGCGGGTGATTCAGTTGATATAGAAACAATCGACAATGCCATTAAGACACTCTATAAACAAAAGTATTTTGAAGATATTTGGGTTGAAGATACAGGTGAGGGAAAACTGATATTTCACTTTAAAGAGAAACCAACGATAGCAAATGTTGATGTTGAGGGTGTGAGTGAAAATGACAAAACAGAGATTTTAGGTATAGCGGGTGTTAAAAAAGGTGAGATATATGATGCCGAAAAATTAGAACAGTCTAAAAAAGCTATCATCAAGCACTATGAAGCAAAAGGATACTTTGATACAGTTGTTGAAGCAGATAAAGAAGAGTTAAGTCAAACAGCTCTTAGTGTAAAGTTTATCATCAATAGAGGGGAAGAGATATTTATAAAAGAGATTAATATGTGTGGAGCAAGCAATCTTGATTATGATGATGTTGAACCTATGATAGCAAATAAAAGTGAAGAATTTTTACCTTGGATGTGGGGTTTCAATGATGGAAAACTTCGTTTAACAGACTTGGAGTATGACTCTGAGCGTGTCAAAGATGTATATATGCAAAATGGTTATATGGACGCTGTTGTGAGTAAGCCATTTTTAAAAGCGTATATGGATAGCTACTCT
>DKEY01000167.1 GCA_002469305.1 Sulfurospirillum sp. UBA6810 | reverse complement strand
ATACAAAAGGTAATGAATTAAGTAGCTATAAAGTTAATCCGGGTGCATCTTGCTAACAGACAAAGGAGAGTCAAATGCCAAGAAGAAAAATAGAATTTGAATTTTCTGCTGGTTTACGCTGGACTCACTGGCTTAGAGCAATTGCTATATTTGTTCTAACAGTGACCGGCTTTTATCTTGCATATGTCTTTATTGCACCAGAAGCATCGGATGAGCCTATATTGTTTTTGAATGCAAAATTTAGAATGTGGCATCAGATAGCAGGATTTTTACTGATTGCGGTGACTATTTATAAAACTTATCTTTTCTTAGTTGATAAAGTAAGTTTTAAAGAGAGAGTTGCTGTAATGGATTTTTTAAGTCCTAAAATTTGGTTTCAGCAGATAAAATACTATCTGTTTATGGGTGAACATCCACACTTACGTGGTGTTTATAACCCATTGCAGTTTGTTGCATATATTGGTTTATATGCGATGGTATTTGTTGTATGTATAACAGGACTTGTTTTATATGTACACGTTTACCATGAAGGTTTAGGTGGTGCGCTATATGATTATATGCGTCCTTTGGAAGTAATTATGGGTGGTTTAGCGAATGTTCGTGAAATTCACCACATCGCAATGTGGGGTATTTTAATTTTTGTTCCTGTTCATATATATATGGCAATCTTTAACTCTATCATGGGTAAAGAGGGTTCAATAGACTCAATCATCAGTGGTTACAAGTTTAACAAACAAGATCATTAAGCCTAAAGCGTGAAGGTTTTAGTTTTAGGTATAGGCAATGTGATGTTCTCCGACGAAGGCGTCGGAGTTCATCTATGCCGCTTGGTTGAACAAAAGTATAAGTTTTCTTCTGCTTCCCATACCGTGGATTTTGTTGACGGTGGAACTCTCGCTCAAGCCTTAATCCCTATTATCGCTTCTTATGACTATTGTATAATATTTGATACAGTAGATACTAATGGTGGTGAAATAGGTGATGTTTACTTTTTTGATTTTGAAAATATCCCAAATGGTATAAAATTTCAAGGAAGTGTACATGAAGTGGAGATGTTGCATACATTGTCTATGATGGATATGGTAGGAGATAGACCACCAACTAGGATAGTTGGTATAGTTCCTCAAGTTATAGAGATAACTACACTTCAAATGACAGATGCTGTTATAGAAGGTAGTAAACTAATGGAAAAAACATTTTTAAATCATATGAAAGAGCTCGGCTTTGAATATGAACAAATTTCTGATATAGAAATCCAAGAAGTTGCAAATAACTCTTGTCAAGAAGAGAGATAAAAATGATATTATCGTTTGAATTTCAATATATTTCACAAAATGGTGTTTTAGAAAACTTTTTAAAATCCATTTGTGAAGAGTTTGAAATAAATTATAAAATAGATAAAAATGAAACAATAGTTACTTTACATGTAGAAGCTGTTGAAGAAAAATTAGGGGAGTTTGCAGACTTTTTGTCTGCGAGATTACCTCTTTCAATCTTCTTTAAATCTTCAACTGTTCATGTAAGTGAAGAGATAAAAAGCTACATTGATATCAAAGATTGTAATCTTACTTTGCCTTATACACCAAAAGTTTTGTCTATGGCACATGATGAAACTAGCATAGAGTACATGTCTTGTTTTGTCAAAAATGAAGTAGGCATTGCTCCCTTTGCTGAGTCTAAAAAAATTTCTCTTTTTGATAAAGAGGGAAATCTCGTAGCAGATGCTAGTGATAGTCAAAGCTATATTGAGATATACGCAAATATATCTCAAAAGCTTTTATCAGGAAGTAAAGTGCTTATACAGTCTTCATCTGGAGATTTTATTTACACTAAAGTTGATGCTAGTACTAAAAGTATAAGTAAAACTTGTAAAAATATTGTTGCAACTGATTTATCTGTTGTTGAAAAAATGGCAGTTATAAGAGAAAATGAGATAAAAGCATTGGCTTCTTTAGAAAAGCCTTCTATTAGACTTAAAGTTAATTCACTGTTTGCAGCAAAAGAGATATTGGATACAAATAGAGTTAAGATAAAACTTGCAGATGATATGCTTTTACAGCTACTTTGTGAAAAACTTTTTATTGATGGTATAGAGTTTTTATATAGACAAGAAGCAAAAACTGCTCAATATGATTTTGTTGTGAACGTTGATGGACGTATTGGACATATTCCACAAATAGAAGTTTGCGTTTTAGAAAATGGCGAGATTTTTATACTAAGTGGTGATGGTTATTGTGCTTCTGTTGTGAAAGAAAATTTGAAAAAATTTGATGATATTGCTCATGCACAATTTACTTCAGTGATTCAAGAGCATGATTTGTTCGGTGAACAATCAAGCTGTTTTTATCTTAGTAAAACGAACAATGACAAGATTATATATGTTTCACAAGAGAGTGGGATGTTAGATTTGATCAGCTTTCCAATTATGAAAAGCATAAAAGAGGTATTTGATACGATAAAAGAGTCAACTACTGGTAAAAAGATGCTCGAATCATATGAAAAACAGTATCCAGAAATCTATAAAAAAGCTCTTGAAACGCAAATCCCAACAGATGCACCAAATAACATATATACTATGTGGGGTATCTGTGCTGTGATTTTGGGTATAAGTGATAGTGTAGAAGAGGGTAGTGAGCAAATCATTGAAAATGCTGAAGATTATGGTGGACAAAAGGGTCCAAGGATTGACTATCCGCTCATCACGCCAGAAACTTTGATATCAAACTTTAATTTTATAAAGATGATAAGAAGTGCTATGAGTTTTAAAGTGGCAGGAACAGATGATAGAACCCTTAGTTTTGGGTTTATTGAATCTCTCGCCTACTTTTTAAGTGACCAAGCTGATTACTACAAAGAAAATCTTCAAAGTTCTCGTATGGTTCTTTGTGGTTCACTCTTTGGTATTCGACGTTTAAGTGAACTTGCTTGCAGAAATATAAAAGCATCTAGTAAACTGGCATTCAATAGAGAACTTCCAATAGATAATTAATAAATGTTACATGTAAATTATCGGCTTGAAGGTATTATACAAGGGGTTGGTTTTCGCCCCTTTGTATATACAATAGCGCTCACACACAATCTAAAAGGATTTGTACTCAACGATTCAACAGGTGTGGAGATATCACTTGAGGGTGAATTTGATGATATAACAAGTTTTGAACACGATTTGTACCATAAACTTCCCCCTTTAGCTCGTATAGATTTTTGTAAAAAAGAAGAAAAAGAGTTAGCTTTTTTTGAAGAATTTAAAATCATACAAAGCAAAAATAAAACTACAAAATACTCTCTTGTAAGCCCAGATTTTGCTATGTGTGAAGATTGTTTGGCTGAGATGAGAGATAAAAAAGATAGAAGATATAACTACTTTTTTACAAATTGTACAAACTGTGGTCCTAGATATTCCATCGTCAAAACTGTTCCATATGATAGACCAAACACCTCTATGAAGCCTTTTGTGATGTGTGAAAAATGTCAAGACGAATACAACAATCCCCGTGATAGAAGATATCACGCACAACCTATAAGTTGCCCTACATGTGGACCAACACTTACTCTTAAAAATATCAAAGGAAAAGATCTCTCATACAACAATCAAGCCATAGCTGATTTAGCAAAGCTGATAGAAGAGGGGCATATCGTTGCTATGAAGGGTATGGGAGGTTTTCATCTCATCTGTGATGCTTCAAATGAAACTACAATTCAAACTTTAAGAGCCAAAAAAAATCGTCCTTCAAAACCTTTTGCCGTGATGTTTAAAGATATAAAAGAGATAGGCAAAGTTTGTTTGCTAAGTGATACTGAAAAACAAAAGATAAATTCCAACGAAAGACCAATCGTTTTAGTCAAGAAAGATACAAAAAAATTCAATCTTTCTACTTTGATTGCTCCACGGATAGACAGATTAGGAGTGTTTTTGCCATATACTCCCTTACATGTACTTTTACTTGATGTACTTAAAAATCCCATCATAGCTACAAGTGCAAATCATTCGGGTGAGCCTATCATAACACATGAAGCTGATTTGCAAAAAAAATTAGGTTTTATCATAGAGTATTATCTGGATTATAACCGAGAAATTGTAAATGCTAGTGATGATAGTGTTGTGCAAGTTATCGGTGATAAAGAGTTGATGATGAGAGCTTCGAGAGGGATAACACCTCATAGCATCAGATTTGTCTCAACATGTGATAAGAAGGTACTTGCAGTTGGAGCACATCAAAAAAATTCCATAGCCATATATATGAACAATCAAATAATCCTCAGCCCTTATATTGGTGATTTGGACAATGTAGCAACTGTTGATTTTTTTAAAAGGACACTTGAAACATTTAAAAACTTTTATGATTTTGAACCTGACATTATTTTAGGAGATAAACATCCCTTATATGAGAGTACCAAGTGGGCAAAATCTCAAGCAAAACCATTTTATCAAGTGCAACATCACTATGCCCATATTTTGGCTTGTATGTTTGAACATAATCTAGATGAAGAAGTTTTAGGCATAGCTTGGGATGGTACAGGTTATGGTGATGATGGTACTATCTGGGGTGGAGAATTTTTTACATGTAAGAAAACAAGCTATGAAAGAGTTGGACATTTTGAAACTTTTGCTTTACTTGGTGGTGATGCTAGTATAAAAGATATCAAACGTATAGCTTTGTCTATGATACTCGATACCAAAGAGGAAGAGATATATGCAAACATCTACAATCAATTTAGCAAATCAGAGTTAAAACTCCTCAAACAAATACATGCAAAAAACATCAATTCTCCGCAATGTTCAGCAGTTGGACGACTTTTTGATGCGGTTGCCGTTATCTGTGGTATATGCGATAAAGTGAGTTATGACGGAGAGAGTGGTCTTTTACTTGAGAGTCTTTATGATGAAAAAATTACAGAGTATTATGACTTTTTTTTAGAAGATGGAGTAGTAAGATATAAACATACTATAAAAGAGATGTTAAAAGACAAAGAACCAACTCTTATAGCAAGTAAATTTATCAATGCCTTAGTCAATATCATAGATATCTTTACGAAGCAATATGACTTAAAAATTGTTATAAGTGGTGGTGTGTTTCAAAATAGAACACTTTTGGAAAATATTATTGCAAAACATTCAAATATCTATTTTCAAGAAAAATTCTCTATAAATGATGGTTCCATAGCCATAGGACAGTTGATAAGCTTTCTTTCAAAATATTAATAGTAAACAATCTAATTTACTATTAAGTGATATAATATTACACTTAGGATGTGGAATAAGTGAGAAAGGATACGTGATGGATAATAATGTCATCAGATTTAGTGTCTCTTTACCAGAAAAGCTTTTAGCAGAGCTTGATAAAAAGGTAAATGAGCAAGGTTATGCTTCGAGAAGTGAGTTTACTAGAGACTTGATTAGAGAGAAAATAGTAAAAGATAGTTGGCAAGATGATGACCAAGAGGTTATCGGAGTATTGACTATGATTTACACTCATCATCAAAATGATTTAGTAGAAAAAATATTGGTCATACAACATGATGCAGACATAAAAATTATGTGTAATACTCATGTACATGTTGACCACGAAAATTGTCTTGAAACTATCATGATACAAGGTAAAGTTTCTCAAATAAAAGATTTTGCACAAAAAATCGGTGGACTCAAAGGTGTAAAATTTTCTAAGCTTGTAGAAGCAGCTGTACCTACTTCATAAGATATAACTCCCAATTTGGGAGTTATACTCTTTTTAACCATAACTTCCATAATATATTTTTTATGTCTTCATTCTTGTGGTTAAATTTAAACTCGCACTCTTTTAAGTAGTAGATGAAGTTTTCTTTTGAAACACCCTTAAATCTTCCCATCTCTTGCTCTATATAAACCCAAAAGCTGATTAGTAAATTATCAAATTTTTTATAGTGAACAATTTTATATCGATTGAGAAAGCGAGCATACTCTTTGAGATAAGCATGATTGACATCACTCTCTTCTTGGTACTCTTTAAGGTGGGTAAATTGTTCTGGTAACATAAGTGTATAGATACTCTGTGCATAAACCATACCCAAAATCCCTATCGCATCAAAAAGATACTTGACTTTTCCACGTTTGTTTTTAGGAAGATAGTAGTACTCATCATACTCGCTAAACTCTATGTTTCTTGATTGATATACTTCTTCCAGATACACAACTATAATTTGACGCAAAAACTCATATCTTTCTTTAACACTTTTATAGCTTACATGTAAGGTTTTTGAAGTTTCTTTGGCACTCATATTTTCACAAAAGCATACTAAGATATCAAAATCTTTTTGTAGTTTTTTTGTACTAAATTTTTTCTTACATGTAGAGCATTTGTATTGTGTAGAAGATACGATATACAGATGCTTTTCTCCACAAAATATGCATTTGTTAAATTTGAGTGTATTCATAAGAGTATTTTTCCTAAAAGTAACTAAGAAAAAGCTTTTTTTATCCCTTCTTTAAGCTAAATACCTATAATGTATCAAAATTAACAAATTAGGAGAATAGACAATGTGTAAAGATTGCGGATGCACGATAAGACCTCATACCCACGGACACACTCATGAGCATACTCACAGTGATGGCTCAACTCACTCACACTCGCACGACCATACAGGAGATTCACATGAACATCCTCATGCACACGAACATAGCCATGAGCAGCATCCAAACCCTCAGTTAAATGACCCAAAGACGATAGAAGTTATCACAAAGATACTTGATGTCAATGACACACAAGCTGCTCACAATAGAGAACACTTTGAATCTCATGGAGTACTAGCAGTCAATCTCATGAGTAGCCCAGGTTCAGGAAAAACAACACTACTTGAAGCGACTATCGAGCATGGAGGCATCAAACTAGGTGTTATCGAGGGCGATTTAGAGACAAATCAAGACGCTGATCGCATAAAAGCAAAAGGCGCTCCAGCACACCAGATATCAACAGGTCAAGCGTGTCATCTTGATGCACATATGGTGCATGATGGATTGCATCATCTACCGATAGAGGGGCTTGATGTAGTCTTTATAGAAAATGTTGGCAACTTAGTATGTCCTGCTTCGTATGATGTTGGAACACATTTTAATGTAGTTTTACTCTCAGTTCCTGAGGGTGATGATAAACCTGCAAAATATCCTGTTATGTTTAGAACAGCTGATGTCTTACTTATAACAAAGTGTGATTTATTGCCTCATTTTGATTTTAGTATAGAAAAAGCTGTCAAAGAGACGAGAAAACTTAATCCAAAAGTTGATGTTATAGAGATAGACTCTAAGAGCGGCAAGGGAATTGAGCAGTGGGTTAACTACCTTAAGATGAAAAAATCACTAAGATAAATCTCAGCAAAGCTGAAGCTTCAGTGAGATGAATTTTTTAGTAGCTTAGCTGCTAAAAAAGAAGAAATAAAATAATAAGGATAACTCATGTGTCTTTCAATACCATCAAAAGTCGTAGAAATAGATGAAAACAACTATGCAACAGTAGATACACTCGGTGTAAGACGTCAAGTAACACTTGATTTGATACCTGAAGAGGTAAATGTAGGAGACTATGTACTTATACATGTAGGATTTGCTATGAATAAGATAAGTGCAGAAGAAGCAGCAGAGAGTCTGCGGATATATGATGAGATAGCCCAGCAGATGCGAAGTGGTGAGATAGATGATGCAGAGGGAGATATGAACTATGCAACCTGATGTTGATTTGATAGAGGGATTTCGAAATCCAGAACACATCAAAGCCCTAGCCAATCTCATCAAAAAAGAGTGCACAAGAAAAATCAATATCATGGAAGTGTGTGGTGGTCACACGCATACTATCATGAAGTTTGGTTTACCTCAGATACTGCCTGATTTGATAGAGTTTGTACATGGTCCTGGTTGCCCTGTTTGTATCATGCCAAAAGAGAGGATAGACCACGCCATAGCACTTGCAAGTATGCCAAATACTATTTTAGCAACACTTGGTGACATGATAAGAGTCCCAGGAAGTAAAACATCTTTACAAAAACTTCGTGCCGAGGGAAAAGATATCCGCTCTTTATACTCACCTCTTGATGTTATAAAAATAGCAAAGGAAAATCCTGAGAAAAATGTTGTTTTCTTTGCCATAGGTTTTGAAACAACGACTCCTATGAGTGCAGCTTTGATGGATATAGTAGTAAGAGAAAACATCAAAAATGTATATTTTCACATCAATCATGTAACAGTTCCAGAGCCTGTGGATGCTATCATGAGTGGAGGAGATGCGAAGATAGATGCCTTTTTGGGACCTTCACATGTAAGCGTTATCACAGGTTATAAGATCTATGAACCAATCGTACAAAAGTATGGCACTCCTATCGCTGTAGCAGGGTTTGAGCCAACAGATGTGATGGAGTCAATACTGCGCATCGTAAGACAGTTTAATGCTGGAGAAAAGAGGTTTGTAGATAACCAATACTCTCGTGCAGTTAGTCGTGAGGGTAATGTCAAAGCACAAGAGCTTATCAAAAAATACATGCAACAAAGAGAGCATTTTAGATGGCGTGGCATTGGAGATATCCCAAAGAGTGCGTTAAAGCTCAAAGATGAGTATGCGTATATGGACGCTGAAGTTGTTTTTAAAGATATTTTGCCAACTCAGGAGTTAGATGACCATAAGATGTGTATCTGTGGGAGCATCCTCAAGGGTTTAGCAAAGCCATATGATTGTAAAGTATTTGGTAAAGCTTGTAACCCAAGCAATCCTATGGGATCTTGTATGGTTTCGAGTGAAGGTGCATGTTCTGCTTACTTCAAATACGGCAAATTAGTTAAAAAAGGCGCATAATGAGCAAAAAGATATTACTTTCGCATGGTGGTGGTGGAGAAGAGACTCAGTCACTCATCAAAGGTTTGTTTTTTAAATATTTTGAAAATGAAATACTTCTCAAAATGGAAGATGCAGCCGCACTCACTATGAACACAAATAGAATCGTTTTTACAACAGACTCTTTTACTGTAAGCCCACTGTTTTTCAATGGTGGCAATATAGGAAAACTCGCCATCGCTGGGACAGTCAATGATCTTGTGATGATGGGTGCAAAGCCTATGTATCTTACTTGTTCATTTATGATAGAAGAGGGCTTTAGTTTTGATGAGCTTGAAACTATCGTTATAACCATGCGTGATGAGATGGCAAAAAGTGGCGTAAAAATAGTCGCTGGAGATACAAAAGTAGTTCCAAAAGGTGGTGTTGATGGACTTTTTATCAACACATCTGGCATCGGTGAGATTATGGTTGAGGGCATTTCTGCGCATAATCTCAAACCAAATCACTCTATCATCGTTTCCAATGAAGTAGGCAATCATGGCGCTTGTATCTTAGCAAGACGTGAAGATATAGAACTAGATACCCAGCTTAAAACAGACTGTGCAAGTCTGTGGAAACCTGTGGAAGCACTTATAAATGCTGGTGTGAAAGTCGTAGCATACCGTGACGCAACTCGTGGAGGGCTGAGTGCAGTGCTGAACGAGTGGGCTGAAACATCAAAGGTATGTATAGAAGTTGATGAAGATAAAATCCCAGTTGCCCCAGAAGTAAAAGGAATCTGCGAAATGCTAGGCTTTGAACCGTATGAGTTTGCAAATGAAGGTACGATGGTACTTTGTGTGCAAGAGGGTGAAGAGGAAAAAGTACTTAAAATTTTACATACTTTTGAGGAGACAAAAAAAGCTTCTTTTATCGGTAAAGTAAACGACAAGTACGAAAACAGAGTTATCCTCAACACTCCTTGGGGAAGTAGTCGATTTTTAGAGCCACCTAAGGGTGAGTTACTCCCAAGGATTTGCTAATGCATGAGTTTTCGATAGTCAATTCACTTTTAGATATGTGTGAGAAAAATGCAAAAGCAAACGATGCTACAAAGATAACAAAAGTAGAAGTAAAGATAGGCAAGCTCAGTGGAGTTGAGCCTCATCTTTTATCTACTGCGTTTAACACTTTTAAAGAAAAAACTGTGTGTGATGGAGCAGAATTTGTAATGCATCTACAAGATTTGGTTGTACGATGCAACACTTGTAACGTTGAAAGTACTATGGAACAAAATGTTTTCATCTGCCCTACATGTGAGGGGGAACTTGAAGTTATTGATGGTGAAGATATGTATCTTATGCGTTTAGAGATGGAATAAAACTTTATACAGTATCTTCGTTAAGAGGATACTGTAAATCTACATGTAAAGCTTTAAAGAAAAAAATTTCAAATTGACGTTTTTTTAAGCAACTTTTTTACACAAAAAGCCATGAATGTAATTAAAATGTTATAAAATTATTATTCAATAAAGAGTTTATAATTAATTTATCGTTACAATTTAGTGATATTTAAAAAGCTAAAAAAGGCAAAAAATGTTTTTTAGAAAAAACAGTATAAAACAAGAGGATATGGATAAGCTACTTCAAGAAATTGAAGTGCTAAAAGCAGAAAAGTTTATGTATCAAGAGCTTGGTAAGTTTTCTCAAGATGAGATGGTTTTAGTTTTGGATAAAAACAATAACTTGGTTTTTGCAAATGATTTAGGGGTATAGACCTACAAAAGGATTTTTTTGCTAACAATATTTAAAATTAGTTTAAGCTATTCATAAGATAATTTTATCTCTCCAACTCTCAAAATATTTCACTTGTAAATAAAAAGATTTATATTCAATTTTTTTTATAAGAATTTCTTCTCCCAAACGAAGGTTTTTAAGAATGAAAA
>DKEY01000187.1:8250-8552 GCA_002469305.1 Sulfurospirillum sp. UBA6810 | reverse complement strand
ATCAATCCAGATGCTTGGATGTGGTACTACAATGAGATAGGTGGTGGTAACTGTTCTATCGTGGATACTTGGTGGCAAACAGAAACGGGTGGACATATGATTACTCCACTTCCAGGGGCTACACCTATCAAACCAGGTTCTGCTACTTTTCCACTTCCTGGAATTATGGCTGAGATTATCGATGAAAATGGAAACCCAACTCCAAAAGGAGAAAAAGGTTTTCTTTGTATCACAAAACCTTGGCCTTCTATGATAAGAACTATC
This sequence comes from Sulfurospirillum sp. UBA6810, assembly GCA_002469305.1. GTDB lineage: Bacteria > Campylobacterota > Campylobacteria > Campylobacterales > Sulfurospirillaceae > UBA6810. The sequence goes on along the minus strand of DKEY01000187.1, from coordinate 8,288 downwards.
TGGGGAGATGATGAGAGATTTGTAAAATCATACTTTGG
>DKEY01000187.1:0-8238 GCA_002469305.1 Sulfurospirillum sp. UBA6810 | reverse complement strand
GCTATGTATGATGATGATGGATATATTATCATCACAGGACGAACTGATGATGTTATCAATGTTTCTGGACATAGACTAGGAACAGCTGAAATAGAAGCGGTTCTTGGACATCATGAAAATGTGGCAGAAGTTGCTGTCGTTGGACGTCCTGATGCTATCAAAGGTGAGGGTATATTTGCTTATATCGTTATCAAGGGTGAAGATACTATCGGTGAAGAAGTATCTATGATACAAGAGCTCAATAAACTCATCACAAAAGAGATAGGAAATATAGCTAAACTAGATGCTATCCGTTTCGTACCAGGCTTGCCAAAAACAAGAAGTGGAAAAATCATGAGAAGAATCCTTCGCTCCATCGCAAAAGGTGAAGAGATAACTCAAGATACATCAACATTAGAAGACCCATCTATTGTAGAAAAAATACAAAATTTAGTACATAACTAAGTCTTACATGTAAGGTTTGGAGTAAAGTTTTTTACTCTAAACCTTTATACTAAATAAAGTTTAGAGATGTATAATATTTTTTATCTACAAGATAATAGGAGTTGTACATGCTTCGAATTTTTTTAATTCTTTCTTTTTTCTTATCGTTTTTATTTTCACAAGATATTGCTATTGTTAAAACTATCAGTGGTGATGCTTTTGCAAAAAGAGGCAATGCTATGATAAAGCTTGAAGTTGGTAATCAACTCCAAATTAGAGATACACTTATCACTAAGGTAAACAGTAGTGTTGGCGTGATTTTTCACGATGGAACAGTTTTGTCTTTGGGTGAGAATAGCATCTTATCTATCGATGAATTTTTATTTAAACCAATTGAAAAAGAGTTTAAATTTGACATAGATTTTAAAAAAGGTTTAGCTAGTTTTGAATCTGGAAAAATTGGTAAGCTATCCCCTGAATCTGTTAATTTTAAAATACCAGAGGGTACTGTTGGTATCCGAGGTACTAAGTTTTATGTGGAGGTGAAGTGATGGAAGTAGCTGTTATAATCACGTGGATAGGAATGCTTATCGCTTCTCTCACAAATACTCCAAGTACGACTGTTGTACTTATAGATAATGGCACAAATCAAAATGCAATAGTTGTCGAAACAAAAGCAGGTTCTGTTTTTGTGGATAAACCAGGTGGCTATGTCAGTTTAACTTCTAAGGATGAAAAGCCAAGTGAAGTAAAGATGATGAGTGATGCACAGATAGCATCAAAGTTTAAAAGTGCTATTGCAAGTGTTCCACTAAAGCCTGTACATGTACTGTTATATTTTAAAAGTGGCTCAAATGAACTTACACAAGAGTCAAAAGAAAAACTACCACAAATCTTAAAAGAGATAAAAAAGAGAATGCCATGTGATGTCAATGTCATAGGACATGCTGATACAATGGGCTCAAAAGAGTACAATGTCAAACTCTCCCTTGAGCGAGCAAATAGTGTAAAAGAGTGGATAAAAGAGCAGAGTCTGGATGTAATACAGCTCAAAGTTGAGTCATATGGTGAGACTGATTTACTTGTAAAAACTGCCGATAATGTTTCAGAAGAGAAAAATCGTAGAGTTGAGCTTTTAATTAGATAATCTTATGATCAAGTCAAAATTACTCTTAGGATTTACCTTCACTCTAATCTTACATGTAATGATTTTTTATAGTGGCTTGCATGAGTATTTTGATTTAAAAGTTTATGATTATATCTCCAAATTTACATATAAAAAACAAGATAACTCTTCTGTTGTTGTGGTGGATATTGATGAAAAAAGTTTAAAATATCTGGGACAGTGGCCTTGGTCTAGAATTATATTGGCAAATCTTGTTACTTCGATAAATGAACAAAAACCTACAAATATAGGCATGGATATTATTTTTGCTGAGTATGATAAAACTTCGCCAAAACAACTCATCTCTTTTTATGAAAAATATTTTGCTTCACAAATACAGATAAATGGACTTTCCAAAGAGTTACAAGATAACGATGTCCTTTTCGCAAAAGTTTTGGAGCGTACTAAAATTACATTGGCAGTTTATATGAGTAATAAGGATGAAGATAAAAATCCTTGTACCATTCCCTCTGCCAATACACAGGTAATTTTTGATGCAAAAGGACTGGTGCAATCAAACTATATGCTTTGCAATATAGATGAACTTCAAAGAGTTTCTAGTAGTATAGGCTTTATCAATTCTGAACGAGATTTAGATGGGGTTTTTAGAAGAATCCCCCTTTTTTTTGGGTACAACAAGAGCGTTATCCCTTCATTTGGACTTGCCAATATGATAGGTGTTGATAGCTTACATGTAAAAGATGATTTGGTCTCCATACTTGGACATACATTTAAGATAAATGAGAAAGCAGAAGTGTTGCTTAATTTTTCTAATACAAATCGATATGAAACTCTATCTGCCATAGATGTACTGACAAAAGAGGCTGATTTACAAAAGTTAAGAGGTAAATTTGTCTTGATTGGAACTTCAGCAGTTGGGTTGCATGATAGGTATATGATATCTTCTTCAAAAGTCATTCCAGGAGTTTTTGTTCATGCTACTTTGATTGACAATATACTCAGTGATAGCTTGGCATATCAGCCAGAGAGATTTAAAAATACTAACTTCTTTTTATCTATACTTCTTTCTCTTTTTTTAGTGTATCTGCTTTATAACAACAGCTATATCCAACTTTTCTCTCTTTTTTTACTTTTGGGGGTTATCTCAAATCTTTTAGGCATACACTTTCTATCAAATCATATTTATATATCTTTAGGGTATTTTCTCATTCCTTTTGGTATTCACTTTATTATCATCAATCTTGTATTTATTTTTTTACATTATAAAGAGAGAAAAAAGTTTTATAAAGATTTGACTAAAGCCCACTCCTCAGCCATAGACAGTATGGCACTTGTCGCAGAAACAAGAGATACAGAAACAGGAGCGCATATAAAAAGAACAAAAGAGTATATGGTTTTGCTTGGGGAGTATTTGTATAGCAAAAAAATTTACAAAAAGACACTTACTGTAAATTATAGAGAACTACTTTATAGGGCTACACCTTTGCATGATGTGGGTAAAGTAGGTATCCCCGATAAGATACTGAAAAAGCCAGGTAAACTGAGTGATGAAGAGTATGCCACTATGAAAACACATGCAACGATAGGAAAAGAAATCATCGAAAATGCTATGCGCGATAATGAAGAAAATGAGTTTTTAAAGATAGCTTATAATATCGCGTACTATCACCATGAAAAATGGGACGGAAGTGGCTATCCATGTGCTCTAAAAGGAGAAGATATCCCACTAGAAGCTAGGATGATGGCACTATGTGATGTTTATGACGCTCTTATAAGTAGAAGATGCTATAAGCAAGCATTTGAGTATAAAGATTCTGAAGATATCATCATCAATAGTAGTGGTTCACACTTTGATCCAACTTTGATTGAAGCATTCATCACTTTAAAAGACCAGTTCAAAGAAATAGCCCAAAGGATAAAAGAGTAGTTAAGCTTTTTTTCTATTTTTCCACATACCATAAAGGGTTATAGAAATCCAAAATACTTCTATCAAAAAAGAGCCTAAGTTAAAGTGAACCAACAGTGATATGATAAGTAAAATTGCACCAATGAGGTTTAAAAGTTGAAATCTTAATGTAACTGTTGTCACTTTGTGAGTTTGGAGTAAGAAGTATGCATACACTACAAAAAGCATACCAATAAATCCAATAATCTGAAAAATATCCACTAAAACTCCATTTTAATATATAAGGTAAATAAGCGAGGGTTTACATGTAAAGGAAGTTTATCCCTTACATGTAAGATTTTTTAGCTGAAGTTTGTATAGACAGCTTGAACGTCATCATCATCTTCGATACGTTCAATCAGCTTTTCAATATCTTCTAATTGTGCATCATTAAGTTCTATTGGAGTATTTGCAAATCTTTTAAGTGTTGCAGTTTTAAGCTCAATACCAAGCTCTTCAAAAGCGTGAGAAAGTGAACCAAAATCAGTATAATCACCTGTAACTAAAACAGTGCCATCTTCCTCTTCTATCTCTTCTAAACCAGCATCTATAAGGCTTAGTTCTAACTCTTCTATATCCATATCATCTGTTTTTAAAAACTCAAAAACAGCCTTGCGTGAAAACATAAACTCTAGTGAGCCATTGTTTAGCATCTCACCGCCACCTTTTTTAAAGTGACTCTTTACATTTGCAACTGTTCTTGTAGAGTTGTCAGTCAGACACTCAACAAATATCAAAGAACCATGAGGACCTTTACCCTCATAGTTAACCTCTTTCATATCTGCAGAGTCTTTTGATGTAGCTCTTTTTATCGCTGCATCTATGTTGTCTTTTGGCATATTTTCTGCTTTTGCATTTAAGATTGCAGTACGCAGTTTTGGATTCATATCAGGATCAGTACCACCTTCTTTGGCAGCAGCTGTTATAGAACGACCAAGTCTTGGGAAAACTCTGGACATATTTCCCCATCTTTTCATCTTCGCAGCTTTTCTGTATTCGAACGCTCTTCCCATAAACGTATTTCCTTGTTTACATGTAAATATTTTTGCAATTATACCTTTTTTTACTAAAGGTGGAATTACATGTAAAGTTTTTAACTATAAAACTTGGTAAATTCTGCTGTATCAATCCTACTTGTTTTATAACTGTTTATAAGAGCATCTTTATCTTCATAGCCAAGTGCAATACCACATAAAAGGAGTTTATTCTCTTCTATGCCTAACTCTTTTTTGATTGTATTTGGAAACTCAGCAAGAGCAGCTTGAGGGCAAGTTGCTAAACCTTTTGCAGTTGCGCTGAGCATGATGGATTGTAAAAACATACCATAGTCTAGGTAAGAGCCTTTTTCTAAAGAACTATCTATAAAAAAGTACATCACAACAGGAGCATCAAATGCCCTATAATTGGCTTTCCACTGTTCAACTTGTCTTTGTTTGTCCTCTCTTGTAATCCCGAGTGTTTCATACATCAAAAGACCTGTTTCCTTGCGTCTGCTTTTGTAAGGCTCTTCCCAACTTTTTGGATAATACGCATAGTCCATCTCTTCTTTTTCTTCCGCTTCAAAAGCTTTGATAACTTTCTCTTCCAAAGAGAGTTTTTTATCTCCACTCACAACACATACAAACCAAGGTTGCATGTTGACTCCTGATGGTGCATGTTTGGCTTCGTCTAGTATCTCTTTTATGAGTTTTTCATCAATGTCTTGTTTTAAAAATGCTCTTATTGATTTTCTATTTTTGAGTGCGTTGGATACTGTCATGATATAACCTTTGTATGATATGTTTATATTATCTTCAAGAAGTAGTTAATAAAGGCTAAAAAAAAGAGATGAGGAAAAGTTTTTTTCAAAAACGTTACATGTAGAAAATAATCTCGTATTCATTTTTCAATTAGTTTGTATAAAAGTAGATGGAAAGAGGGATAAAAATCAAGGAAACGATGGTCGAGATAAAAACAGTAAATGACATTTTTTGTGGTTTTACATTTAGGAGTGTGGCTACTGTTACTGTATTGGCGGCAAGGGGAACGATAGAAAATAAAAACATAACCATATATAAATCATCATTTAAAAAGTGTATATAACTTCTATCAAAATATATAAAAGCCAAGATAATTACTGGCCATATGATGAACTTGATAAATAAAGAATAAGATATAAACTTTATATCTATGGAGTTGTTTACTTTTATATTTTCCATCCCCATACCAAGGAGCATCATCCCAAAAATCGAGTAAGCACCTTTGAGATAGTTTGTGTAGTCTATGAACATTTCAGGCATTTTTAGACCGTAAAGATTGCAGATAAGTCCTAGTAAAAAAGCATAAAGCACAGGGAGTTTTAAAACTTTTTTGATACTTTGCATAGCTGTAAAGTTGCCTTTTGCAGTGATATAATACCCAACAGAATTTTGATATAGCATTGAAGCTAAAACTGTAAAAATAAAAATATCAACTAGTGATGGTTCTAAAAAAAGGATTGCTAGGGGAATTCCTATATTGCCAGTATTTCCTGTTGAGGCACTAAAAGCGAGTAGGTTGGCTGTTCCATCACTCCAAACTCTTTTAAATATAAACAAGATTGTAAAAGCAAGCAGACAACTAAGAAGAAAAAAGAATATTGGTAAAAAGATGATAGAGGAGATTATTTTTACATTGATGGTGGCATTAAATGCGATAAGCGGAGCTAAGATAAAAAGTAAGATTTTTGCGATGCTCTCTTTGTCGCATTTGAGTATGAGTGTACTTAACCATCCTAAGATGATACTAAAATATAAAGGTAAAATTTTTCCTAGAAGCGTTAAAAATACTGACATTTACATCCTTGTTTATCTGAACAGACAGATAGTATTGATAAATTAAATTATTTTTTTAGATTTTAATGCGGCCATAACTATGCTTTTTCTTAGGCTTAATTGATCTCTATTTACATTTGCATTCATAGCAAAAAAATAAATATTTTGCTGCGTAATTATATATCCAACATACCAACCTACATTGCCATCCCATCCACTTTTTGCTTTTAACTCATAGTATTCATTTTTGTCAATACTCAAGATATTTTTTGTGGTATCAAGATGTTTTTGATTGATGGGTAAATTATTGTTATAAAGTTTTTTAAGGAAATCAATTTGCTCATAGGCAGAAATCTTTAAATCGCCATTTAACCAAAATGAAGATTTATCTATCCCTATCGTTTTATTTCCGTAATTAAATTTGTTAAGATAGTCTAAATATTTTTCTTTCGAAATATACTGGGTAAATTGCTTGTAACACCATACACAAGAAACTGAAATTGCAGATTTTAAAGTTTGATCTTTATTCCACAAATCATAACCTCTTTTGATGTTATCCCATTTGATTATATCATTTTCATTGATCAGCAAATTTTCATTTAGGATTATAAGTGTATGAGGAATTTTAAATGTTGAAGCTGCTGTAAATCTTGTGTCAGCTCTTTGTTGGTTATAAATATAGGTTTTAGTACTTTTAAGTGAACTTACGACTAATGTACCGTCAATATTTAAATTTGAAAATATTTGTTTAAAGTCTAAGTCATCGGCATTTATGGAACTAATCAAAAGAAAGAAAACAAACAGAGTTTTAGCCATATAAGTAGCCTTAAAATAGATAATAAAATAGACAATCACCGCATCAAAAAAGAGTGCGGTGATTGAAAACTCATGTGTGAAGAGAGATGTTTTTTACATCATCCCAGGCATTCCGCCCATACCACCCATACCACTCATGTCTGGCATAGAAGGTTTGTCTTCTTTGATGTCGCTGATTGTAGCTTCAGTTGTTAAAAGTAAACTAGAAACTGACACTGCATTTTGTAGTGCTATACGAGCTACTTTCACAGGGTCGATGATACCAGCTTCAAACATATCTACGTATTCGCCATTTGCAGCGTTGAAGCCATAGTTGTCATCTTTTGCATTTTTAACATTATTGACAACAACACCAGCGTCAAATCCAGCATTTTGTGCTATCTGCTTCATAGGAGCACTTACTGCTCTACTCACTATCTCAGCACCGATAGCTTCGTCACCACATAGATCAAGTTTTACTTTTGAATTAGCGAGGATTAAAGCAGCGCCACCGCCGATAACGATACCCTCTTCAACAGCAGCTTNNTTTTCTCTTTCATTTCAGTCTCGGTAGCAGCACCAACTTTTATAACAGCTACACCTCCACTAAGTTTCGCAAGTCTTTCTTGTAGTTTTTCTCTATCATAATCACTTGTTGTATCAGCTATCTGCGCTTTGATTTGATTTACTCTTGCAGCGATTTTTTCTTTATCACCAGCGCCATTGACTACTGTTGTATTGTCTTTGTCGATAACAACGCTAGAAGCTTGTCCAAGGTCAGCGAGTGTTGCACTCTCTAAGGTTCTTCCTAACTCTTCAGCGATAACTTCACCACCANNAGCGATATCTTCAAGCATTGCTTTTCTTCTATCACCAAAACCTGGAGCTTTAACTGCAGCGATGTTTAAAACACCTCTTAGTTTGTTTACAACTAAAGTTGCAAGTGCTTCACCATCGATATCTTCAGCGATGATAAGAAGAGGACGGCTTGTCTTTTGGACTTGCTCAAGCACTGGAAGTAAGTCTTTGAGATTAGAAACTTTTTTATCATATAAAAGGATATAAGGACTCTCTAGTACAGCTTCCATCTTCTCTGTATTTGTCACGAAATATGGAGATAAATAACCTCTGTCAAACTGCATACCCTCAACAACATC
>DKEY01000089.1 GCA_002469305.1 Sulfurospirillum sp. UBA6810 | reverse complement strand
TACTCTTTGTATGCTACTGATTTTAATGCAAGATTTATAAGTTCTTTACAGCGGGCACTAGCGAGTGTTCCAACTCCTGCTGGACAAAGTAGAATAGGGCTTATCAAGATAGCATTGCATGATTTTTTTGATGCAATTTTTCAAAAGGTATTTATCTATGAAGATGAGGAGCGCCTTAAAATTGTAAAGTATTTTGATGAGGGCGCTACGAATGAAGACCAAGATAGGCAGATACATGCACTGAGACAAGAGCTAGTCAAGCATAAACAAAAAGTTGAAGAGACTTTTGAAAAAGATTTGATTTATATGTTTGACAAAAGTCTTAGAAACAGATTTGAATTGGCTTTGCTCTCTTTAAATGAAAAACCAATGAAAGAGATACTAAGAAGGCAGATAGAAATCGTTTATGATTTAAGTCCTAAAGATGTTGTGATTTTTTTAAATGGAAGAATTTTTGTCAAGAAATTTTTATATGTTGATTCATATAGATTGAACGAAACGCATAAAACATCCATTATAAATGATGCAAGGTTTACAAATAATTTTGCCGAAGAATTAAAAGAGAGATTGCAATATACTTTTGACACAACATTTGATTTTACTTTACATGATAAAAATAGTTTTTTTCATAACTATCCAGCGAAGTTTTTTTCTATCGTAAAGTTTGTAGTAAAAAACTCTTTTATTGAAATCAATGAAGAAGAAAATGCAGAATATGCCAATATAGCATTTAAAAACTTTTTACCTCATATGCTCCAACAAAGTGCGATATGGCTTTTGAAAAAAGTACAAGAGGGAGATTTAAAGGCTATCGTTTTTTTAAAATCATATTCTGAGAGTCTTAATCCTTTGAATGATAAGATGAAAATAGATAAATTTCCTCTCATGGACAGTGATGGAAAAATTTATAATTTTCAATGCATCGGCGCCATTTTGAAAAAAGATGAGGTGCTTTACTCCAAGATAGGACACAAAAAGCAAGAGTTACGAAAGCTTAGCGAGAGAGTGAAGAGCGCATCTTTGATAGTGCAAAGAAGTGAAGATGAGATGCACAAGCTTCAAAATAGAAGATTAGACTTACTTCGTGCTATTGAAAAAGTGGAAGATGAAATAGCAATAAACCTTAAAAACACAACTCATAGAAATATAGAAAGCGATAGGTTGGAGTTTGCGAAAAGGGATTTGTTGGAGGCTTTTAAACAAGTTGAAGTAAGAATAAAAACACAAAACAATATACTTAAAAACACACATATAGATTTAGCAAAGTGGCATGAAAAAAGAGTCTTTTGTGATAAGTCAAAAATTGAGTTAGAAGAAGAGTACTTTAAAATACACGCAAAATATGAAAAAATTTGTGAAATTCTAGCATTGGCTATGGGAAAAGAGCCAATACAGATGTAATTTTACATCTGCTTTATATTATATTCATTATAATCAAACCAGAAAAAATTTATAATTAAAGGATTTTGATGCAAAACAAGCCTTATCTCAAAGAGTTTCCAGATGCAAATGGCTATTTTGGAAAATTTGGTGGTGCATTCTTGCCTCCACAGCTTATAGAACAATTTAAAAGTATAGAACAAGCTTATCTTACTATCGGTAATTCTCATAACTTTATCAGAGAGTTAAGAGATATCAGAAAGCATTATCAAGGAAGACCTACTCCTGTTTATTATGCTAAAAATCTCACAGAGCATATAGGTGGAGCGAGGATATATCTAAAGAGAGAGGATTTAAACCACACTGGTGCACATAAACTCAATCACTGTATGGGTGAAGCACTTTTGGCTAAATATCTTGGCAAGAAAAAACTCATCGCAGAAACTGGTGCAGGACAACATGGTGTGGCTCTTGCCACAGCTGCGGCATACTTTGGCTTAGAGTGTGAGATACATATGGGTGAAGTNNGCAAAAGAGCATCCAAATGTAACTCGTATGAGAATTTTAGGTGCAAAAGTTGTCCCTGTGGGTTTTGGTGGTAGAACTTTGAAAGAAGCAGTTGATAGTGCATTTGAAGCATATCTCAAAGATCCAGTAACTTCTATCTATGCGATAGGTTCTGTTGTGGGGCCTCATCCTTTTCCAAAGATGGTAAGAGATTTTCAAAGTGTTGTTGGGTTTGAAGCAAGAGATCAGTTTTTTGAAATGACGGGTAATCTACCAGACAACTTAGTAGCGTGTGTTGGTGGGGGAAGTAACGCTATGGGACTCTTTTCTGCTTTTATAGAAGATCCATGTGAGATGTATGGAGTTGAACCAGCGGGTAAGGGTACAAAGCTAGGAGAACATGCTGCAAGCTTAACATATGGAAGCGAAGGGGTTTTACATGGTTTTAACTCTATCATGCTTCAAAACGAAGATGGCTCACCAGCTGCAGTGCACTCGATAGCAAGTGGGCTTGATTATCCTTCTGTTGGGCCAGAACATGCTTACTTAAGTACGCAAAAAAGAACAAAAGTAGGAACAGCAAACGATAAAGAAACCATAGAAGCTTTTTATGCACTCTCTCGCCATGAGGGAATTATTCCTGCATTAGAGAGTTCACATGCTGTTGCTTTTGCTATGAAGTTAGCACGTGAAAAACCATATGAATCAATTTTGGTCAATCTCAGTGGACGAGGAGACAAAGATATAGATTTTGTGGTTGAAAACTTTCCTCCAGAAGATTATAAATAGCCAAAAAGAGGAGGTTCACTCCTCTTTTATTATAATGTAATTTTATTTAGATAAAATACCTTTTTTAAAATCACTTTAGTGAAAGAATCATATGAGTATTATAGAAAAGTTAGAAGCGCAAGAACGCCTGAATTATGAAGATGGTCTTGCTTTGTATGAGCTAGATTTATTTACACTTGGCAAATACGCTAACAAAAAACGACAAGAATTACATGGGAAAAAATCATTTTTCAATGTAAATAGACACATCAATCCTACAAATATTTGTAAAGATATCTGCAAATTTTGTGCTTTCAGTTCCAACAGAAAAAATCCAAACCCTTATACTATGAGCCATGAAGAGATACTAGATGCTGTTGCCGTTTCTTATAAAAGAGGCATCAAAGAAGTGCATATTGTATCTGCACATAATCCAGATACTGGATTAGAATGGTATTTGGAAGTTTTTCGCAAAATTAAAGAGAAATTTCCAAGCTTACATGTAAAAGCTTTAACTGCTGCAGAAGTAAACTTTTTGGCCAATGAGTATAATCTGAGTTTTGAGCAAGTTATCGACAAAATGGTAGCATATGGTGTTGATTCAATGCCTGGTGGTGGTGCGGAGATATTTGATGAAAAAGTGAGAGAATATATTTGTAAAGGAAAAGTTAGTTCAAAAGGTTGGCTTGAAATTCATGAGCTTTGGCATAAGCGTGGTAAACAATCAAATGCAACAATGCTTTTTGGACATGTTGAAGAGAGAAAAGACAGAATTGACCACATGTTAAGGCTTCGAGATGTTCAAGATAGAACAAATGGATTTAATGCATTTATCCCTCTTGTGTATCAAAGAGAAAACAACTATCTTAAAGTAGAGAAATTTTTAAGTTCCACAGAGATTCTAAAAACATATGCTATTTCTCGTTTGATGTTAGACAATATCCCTCATATCAAGGCATATTGGGCTACTTCAACGATAAATTTAGCTCTTATTGCCCAAGAGTTTGGTGCAGATGACTTGGATGGTACGATAGAAAAAGAAGCAATTCAATCAGCAGCTGGTGCTAAGAGTGCAAGAGGTTTAGAACTCAAAGACTTCATAGATTTGATTAGTACAAGCGGTTTTATCCCTGTTGAGAGAGATAGTTTATATAACGAAATAAAAGTTTATAGTTAAAAGGTCAAAGCTTTAGTGAGATGAATTT
>DKEY01000062.1:2304-13782 GCA_002469305.1 Sulfurospirillum sp. UBA6810 | reverse complement strand
TCACTGAATTTTGTAGATAAGATACCTTTTGCCTTCCCTTTTTGTCCCTCAATGATGCCTTTAACCCCTTCTGTTACATACTTGGCATTAATGCTAAATAAACCACGAAAACCTTCATTGAAAACATTTCTGTATATTTTTCCAGCACTTGCCGCTTCTATAGCAGTTTTTGTTTCTCTTTGAAGAGCTTCTACTTGGTCAAGAAGGTCATTTATATAGTATGCAACTTTTCCCACAGGAGTGTTTAAGTCTATGTTTACAATACGTGGTTCAAGATTGCCTAAAGAGGCTTCTTTTGTTACAGCTAAGATTTTTTCATAACAATCTGCATCTACTGAGAGTGTTTTTTTACCGCCAAAAAATGAGCCAGCAACAGCACCTACTAAAAGAGCTGAGCCACTTGCTACTTCACCACTAACAAACTGATATATACTGACACTTACTAGAGATACTCCTAGTAATATTTGTGGTTTATAGTCTTTGAAGATTGTTTGAAAATTCTTCATAACTGACTCCTTTTTCTTTTAATAATTCATTAAGATATTTTTCTGCAGATTCCATACCTGTATTTTTTTCTATAGAAAGCAACTTTTCATAAAGAGGTTTTATAATATCTATGGCTTTTGAATTCGGTTTTCTTCTAACTGAGTAGTAACCTACGATATTGCCACTTTTGTCAAGTGAAGCTGTTACATTTGCATATACCCAGTAGTAACCCCCATCATAACTCATGTTTTTAACATAAGCAAATATCTCTTCTTTATGAGAGATTTTATCCCAAAGAAGTTTGAAAATGACTCTGGGCATATCAGGATGGCGTATGAGATTGTGAGGTTTTCCTAAAATCTCTTGTTCGCTCAATCCAACAATTTCTATAAAAGGAGGGTTACAGTATGTGATGCGACCTTTGGGGTCTGTTTTTGAAACCAAAAAAGCATCTGCTTTTACGGAATACTCTTTATTTGTGGGGGTTGGTTTTTGCATTAGAAACTCCATATCCGATAAGTTACATTATGGTCACTATTATATCTAAAGCTCATTAATAATAACTTTAAACCTACATTATGGTAGTATAAGAAATTAAAAAAAACATATAGGAAAAAAAGTGTTAATAGACGGACATGGTAGAAAAGTAAATTACCTAAGAGTATCAGTGACCGAAAGGTGTAATTTTAGGTGTCAATATTGTATGCCAGAAAAACCATTTTCATGGGTTCCTAAAGAAAATTTACTCTCTTTTGAAGACCTTTTTTTATTTATTAAAGTAGCTATTGATGAGGGTGTGGATAAGATTAGGATTACAGGGGGAGAGCCACTTTTGAGAAAGGGATTGGCCAGTTTTATCAAAATGATAAATGATTACAAGGGAGGGCTAGATTTAGCTCTTACTACCAATGGTTATCTTTTAGAAGAGACGGCACAAGATTTGAAAGATGCGGGATTAAAAAGACTCAATGTCTCGCTTGATAGTTTAAAAGATGATGTAGCGGCGAAAGTAGCACAAAAAGATGTTTTGAAAAAAGTACAAAGAGGTATTGAAAAAGCTTTGGAAGTTGGACTTGGTGTTAAAATCAACAATGTACCACTAAAGGGAATCAACGCCAATGAAGTTCTTGATGTACTAGAGTATGCAAAACAAAGAGGTATGCAAATACGCTTTATAGAGTATATGGAAAACTCTCACGCAAAAGATAAATTACAAGGTCTAAAATCAGAAGAGATAAAAGAGATTGTTGGAAAAAAATATAAATTTAAACAGATACAAAGAGAAGGTACAAGTCCAGCACAAATGTATGAGTTTGAAGATGGGTATCGCTTTGGTATAATTGACCCACATAAACACGACTTTTGTGAAGATTGCAATAGAATCAGACTCACAGCTGAGGGCATGTTGATACCTTGTTTGTATTTTGATGAGGCTATGAGTATCAAAGAAGCTGTTCAAAGAAAAGATATCCAAGGTGCAAGTGAAATACTCAAAGAAGTTTTAAGAAATAAGCCAGAAAAAAACAAATGGTCAAATGATACAGAAAATGAAACATCTACCAGAGCCTTTTATGAGACGGGTGGTTGATATAATAAGGAGTTTTATGAGAATATTGTTTTTAGTTTTTTTTACATGTACGATTTTGTTATCTAATGCTTTATCTAATGATGGAGAAAAGTTATATAAAAAGTGTTTAGGTTGTCATGGAAAAGATGCAAAACATGCCCCTTTTGAGAGGCAAAATGGTGTTTTGTATGGTCGGGATAAGGAAGAACTTAAACTTATAATGCAAGCAATCAGGGATGGACATTATAAAGAAGACAAGCTCAATAAAATTATGAGAAAATCTATAAAAAACTTTTCTAATTCTGATATAGAAAATATTGTGCAGTATATCCAAACTCTTTAAAAAGGAAAAAACTCTATTTTCTCATCTTTGGAGATAACTTTTTTGTGTTTTATGAGCACGTATCCGTTACATTTTGCAAGGACATTGAGCATTCCTGCGCCAAAAGATGGTGCACTTAAAAAAGATGTACCATCAAAATATCCAGGGATTGCAGAAGTGCAGGATTCTTTGGATATAAACTCTTGTTTATTTTTTACAAATAAACTTTTTCTGCTTTGAAAATTTTCATTTTTGATAACTTTAAGTGTAGGCACTCCTAAAATTTCAAATCCAAGAAGAGCTGAAAGTGGAAGACCTGGAAGACTGAGTACAGGGGTGTTGTTAAATATAGATAGAGCAGATGGACTTGCGGGAGAGATTTGAACTTTGTGAAAAAGAATATCAAAAGCATCATCATAGATGAGGTGACTCATCACGTCATTTTTACTCATAGCACCTGTTGTGATGATAAAATCGCTTTTCTCACTAAGCTCTAAAATACATTTTAGAATATCTTCATCTTCATTTTTAGCTTGCCAAACTTTATGGACACTTGCCCCCAACTCTAAAATCCTCGCTGCAAAAGTAAGTGCATTTGAGTTATAGACTTCATTATCTGTTTTCTCTTTTTGAATAGGGCATAGATTATCGCCGATACTCAAGATACTCACTTTTGGTCTTTTATATACCTTTACTTTTTGGATTCCTTGACTTGCAAGTGGAGTTATATTGTTTGCATTGATATAATCTCCTCTTTTTAAAAGGAGTTCAGCTTGCTGGATATCTTCACCTGCTTTTTTGATATTGTGATATAGTTCAGGATTTTCTGGTATATCCTCTTCAAAAGGGATGACAGCTATAATATCATCATCTAAACTATCACCTGTTGAAACTTCATACTTTTTATGAGAAGAGAGGGCATAACCATCTCTAAGGCTCACATTTGTAAGCGGCAATGAACAGATAGCGTATATGTCTTGTGCTGAAACGTGTTTCACACTATCCAACAAGGGGACAAACCTAGTATGTGATGTAAGGGATATTTTATTGGTTATTATTTCGAGTGCTTTTTCGTAGCTAATCATATTTAAAGTTCCTTTTAGGATATAATTATACCTTATTTTATAAGAAGGGATAAAGATGCAAGATATGATAGAAATGTCTATAATGTTACATGTAGTCTTTATTTATGCTATGGTTTTTTTAGGATGTATAAATTTGTATTTTATATTGAGAGGTGATGGCTTTGTAAATTTTACAAAGAAAATCAAATTTGTTTCACCTCAATACTATATGATGCTCTCAGCAATATTTTTTACAGGCCTTATAGTTCTTGGTGTAAGTAGATTTGATATGACTTGGTCTATTGCTTTGATGATAATCGCTTGGCTTCTGATCTTTATTTTGAGTATAAAAAGTTTTAAAATCTATAAAAGAACCCATATTAAAAATATTGATTCTCAAAATGCTTACAAAAAATTTGCTATCAAAAAATATAGCATAGATATTTTTCTTCTTGTTATTGTTAGCATAATCTCATATATTTGGTAGATTAAGATGCAGTTTATTTATGTAAAAGAGTGTGGCAGTAGTTCTTTAACCCTTGATGTGAAAGAGTACGCTCACATCTTTAAAGTAAGAAGAGTAAAGTTAGGCTCAAATTTGTTTTTGAGAAATTTAGTAGATGATTTTGTTTATGAGTACAAGATCGAAGATATCAGTAAAAAGGTAGCTACCTTAACTCTTATAGAAAAAAAAGAGCTTCAAAAAAAGCCTCAAAAAGAGTTACATGTAGGATGGTGTGTTGTTGATGTAAAGACAGTAGAAAAAACTTTGGCGATGCTCAATGAAATGGGTGTAACAAAGATATCTTTTGTTTATGCCGATTATTCACAAACGCATTTTAAACTAGATAGTGCAAGGTTGCAACGTATCCTTATCAATTCTTGTGAGCAGTGTGGCAGAAGCGATTTGATGGAATTTGAAACGATACAAAGTGTAAAAGAGTTTTTAGAACTATATACAGAGAGTATTGTTATAGATTTTAGCGAAAAGAGCTTTGAAGAAAATCTTACATGTAAGACTTTCTTAGTTGGACCTGAGGGTGGCTTTAGTGATAAAGAGAGAAAACTCTTTACTGATAGAGATATATATGGACTTAAAGCAGGTGTGATTTTAAGAAGTGAGACAGCTGTTGTGGGCGTTTGTGCAAAATTGTCTTTGTAAGTGAAATAAACTTGAAATAAAAGAAAGTTTTTGATATAATCCCAATTCCCCTCCCCCTATATAGCGGTGGACTCGAGAGAGTCTACTGCGTTTTTAAGTGCTTGGGCAATTTAATATAATTTTTTAGGAAAAAGAAATGAAAAAAGATATACATCCAGAATATGTAGAATGTACAGTGACATGTGCTTGTGGTAACAGCTTTGCAACAATGTCTAACAAACCAGAGATGAGAATAGATATATGTAGTTCATGTCATCCATTTTTTACTGGTTCTGAAAAGATAGTTGACGCTGCAGGTAGAGTTGAGAAATTTAAGAAAAAATATAACTTAAAATAATTTTTTAAAATATTTTGGTTTACTTTATTCCTACTCCGATAGGAAATTTAGATGACATTACACTAAGAAGTTTGAAACTTCTTAGTGAGTGTCACACTCTCTTTTGTGAAGACACAAGAGTCACAAAAAAACTTTTATCCCTCCTTTCTCAAAGACAAAACATAGAATTTCATATCGAAAACTATATTTCATTGCATTCACATAATGAAAAAAAAGTTTTAGAGAGTATTGATAAAGATATATTTGAAAAGAGTGTAGCTTATCTTAGTGACGCTGGTATGCCTTGTATCAGTGATCCTGGAAGTTACTTTATAAAATTTTGTCAAGAAAATAAGATAGATTATGAAGTGCTCCCTGGCGCAAATGCTGCTTTACTTGCATATGCAACGAGTGGTTTTTCAAACCCAAAGTTTGTTTTTTATGGCTTTTTACCTCATAAAGGCAAAGATAGAGAAAATGGACTTAGCGAAATAACTAACTCAAAGTATCCTGTTATAGTGTATGAATCCCCTCATAGGATAGATAAATTGGCAAAAGAGTTAGCAACAAAAATCCCACATGTAAAAGCATGTTTTATCAAAGAAGCAACGAAAAAGTTTGAAAAAAGATTTATAGGAACTTGCGAAGAGATATTTGATAAACTTGAGACAAGCAATCTTAAAGGCGAATGGGTAATTGTCATAGATGCAACATCTTTGCAAGACGGAGAGTCTATAAATAAAGAGGATATTATCGAACTTGATATACCCCCTAAACAAAAAGCAAAACTTTTGTCGAAACTGACAGGACTTAGTGTAAAAGAGTGCTATAACTCTTTGTAGTTTAAGTTAAATTACTCATAATTTTTAAAATATCCTCTGTTTTATTTTGGATAGTTTTAACATCACTCGTCAATTTTTCCATCTCTTTCGCGTTCTCTTTCATACCATTTGAACTATTTCTTATGTTATCCACTATGACTTTTATAGTAGCTTGAATTTGAGCTAATGAAGCCGTAGTCTTATCTGCCAAATCCCTTACACTCTCAGCAACAACAGCAAATCCACGCCCATGTTCACCAGCCCTTGCTGCTTCTATGGCAGCATTGAGTGCAAGTAAGTTAGTTTGGTCTGCAATTTCTCCTATGACATTTAGGGCGTCTTCTGCCTCCTTCGCATTTTGTGTTAAAAAGATAAGATTTTCTGAGAGTGATTGTTGTGTTGCTCCTATTTCTTGCATAGAAGAAGTTGTTTTCACAACTATATCATTGAGTTCGCTCAAAGGCTCATTTTTTATGGTTTCTATCGAACCTGAAAGTCTATCTGCATTTTTTTGGATACTTTGACTTTGTTGCTCGTTTTCATTTATCATCTCTTTTAGGGCAATACCAAGGGCATTGACTCCATCACAAAGCTCTTTGAGTTGATACGATGAGTCTATCTCTATTTTATTTGTAAAATCTTTGTCTTGAAAACCTTTGAGAGATTTTATAGTTGCTCGTATTACTTCATCTAGTTTATTGCTCATATAATCGACTTCATGAGAGAGTCTATTTGTGAGGTAATGAGAAGATTTAAATGATGTTCGCTCTTGAAATTCCCCATTTGACATTTTTGAACTTATAAGAAGTACTTCACCAACAGCTCTTATGTCATCTAGATGGATATTTTCATACTGCTTAAATGCTTCATCTATAAGAGAAACTGTACTGCCTATCTCATCATTTGAATTATCTACATACCTATAAGAGAGTTCATTTTTTTTGTTTGTAACATATTCAGAAAACTCTTTTATGTATGTTTTGAGACAGAGGAGCCTATCCCCTATTAGTTTTTTTGTAAGGATAGCTGCAAGTACACTGAATATAAAAAGAATGATGACTAAAGAGATGACATTTATATAAATAGTGTTAGATATCTGCTTATTTGCATTTTCTCTTTCTTTGTCGATAAGAGTTTCTATATCATCAGCATAAACACCTGTTCCTATGATCCAATGCCACTCTTTAAAAGCTTCTATATAAGAAATTTTTTGTTGAGGTTTATCAAACCCTGGTTTTGGCCACATATAGTTTACAACACCAGCTCCTTTTTCATTGGCAACTTTTACCATTTCATTAAATAAAAATTTTCCACTAGGATCTTTTGAAGTACTTAAATCACTCCCATCAAGAGAAGGTTTTATAGGGTGCATTATCATCTTAGGACTAAAATCATTTATCCAAAAGTAACCTTTTCCATCATCATATCTGAGCTTTGAGATGATATCTTTTGCTTTTTCTTGAAATTCTTTTATAATCTCATTTTTGTATTTACCAGTGCCTACTACCCAATTATAAGGCGTAAAATTAAATACAAAACTTATCTTGTCCTCTACCTCTTTTGTGCTTGGATGAGGCCATTTATATTTAACAACACCTTCTCCTTTGTCTTGGACAACTTTTGTCATATTTTGAAATAAAAAAGTTCCATCACTATCTTTTGAGTTAGTTAAATCTTTTCCATCTAAAGAGGGATTTATAGGATGCATTATCATAACTTCTTCTAAATCATTTATCCAAAAATATCCAAGCCCATTATCGTATCTGTAAGATTTTGTCATCTCTATAAGGCGATTTTTTATCTCTTCTTCAGTGAGGATATTTTTATTTTCATTATAAAAATTTTCCATATTTTTTTTATATTGTAAGGCTATAGTTTTTAATTCATTTGCAATATTTTTTTCCTGAGAACTTTCATATACTGAAGCAACTGCATCTTTAGCAATGCTAATATTTGCTTTGAGAGAATTGATTTTGTTTTGTATCATGGTAGTTTTAAATTGTTCTATGGTAGTTTCAGTTTTCATAATAGTCAAAAAGATATTTGTTATAGAAATAATGATTGCTGTGAGAGCCAAAGATACAATGACTAAAGTTGTTACTTTAGCTTTGATGGATAATTGTTTCATTTATTTTTCTTCCTCTCTCATTTTTTTATACAATTTTTCATATTTTTCTATCTCTTCTCTTGATGCCATTTTCCTAACGGAGAGATAGTGGTCTTTCCCAAAAGGAAATACAGTTGCAAATACCCAATAAAATTTTCCATTCTTTGTTTTGTTTTTAACAAAGCCTTGCCAAACATCTCCTTTTTTAACTGTTTCCCATAACGTTTTAAAGGCTGCTTTTGGCATATCTTTATGTCTTATGATGTTATGGTTTTTACCCATCATTTCTTGAAGTGAATATTCTGATGCTTGTAAAAAGAGGTCATTAGCATAGATTATTTTTCCTTTGGCATCAGTTTCGGAAACAAGTAGAGCACTTTCATCTAGGAGAATTTCATTGTTTAATATTTCCATAAAACATTTCCTTTGTGTCACATACAAACATTATAAATATATCAAAATTAAATTCATATTAAGTACTAAGAGGATTAAAAATATTAACATCAAATTAATCTTTTTGTAACAACAGAAAAAAACCCTCTTTAATAAAGAAGTAAATGACCTTATTTTAAGCGATTTAAGATAAAATTATTAGATGATTATATATGGCAAACAACTATTTTTACACATACTTAAGAGATATCCAAATAAATTTCAAGAAGTTTATTTATCAAAGAAGTGTGATCAAAAACTTTTTAATTCAATTAAAAGAGTATGCAGTAGCGTGCAAGGCGTGGATAATAAGAAGGCACAGGCCCTTGCTCATGGTGGAAACCACCAAGGTTTTATAGCTCGCATAGACGATTTTGAGTTTGTTGAGTTTGACGCTATTAAAAAAAGCGATTTTTTATTGGTTTTGGATGGCTTAACAGATGTTGGTAACATTGGAGCTATCATAAGAAGTGCATATGCTTTTGGTGTAGATGCTATTGTTATAAGTGGCATTAAAAGTATAAATTTTGAAGCAATTATCAGAACGAGTAGTGCAGCAGCGTTTGAACTACCTATATGTTTATATCCATCAACTCTTGATATGATAAATGAATTAAAACAAGTTGGCTTTACTCTCTATGGTGCAGATATGCATGGGGATGACATAAAAAATGTAAACTTTGAAAAGAAAAAAGTTGTCATCATGGGAAGTGAAGGTCAAGGGATACATAAAAAAGTTTTAGAAAAATTAGATAAAAAAATATCAATAAAAATGGTTAGAGCTTTTGACTCTTTAAATGTTAGTGCAGCAGCAGCAGTCATATGTGATAGGATCGCTAATGGATAACATCAAGCTTCTAGAAGAGATAGGATTAAAAAAAGTTTCAGATGAAACTCACATAGAACAAAAGTATATAAAATATATGGTGGATTGTGATTTTGATAGACTCAATAGAATCAATACCTTAGGTTTTGTTAAGATACTATCAAGAGAATACAATATCAATTTAGATAATTGGGTTACTGCTTTTGAAGAGTATTGGCAAGAAAACCGCCTATCTCCTGAAGATGATGAAAAGATATTTATTGTTATGGATACAGGAAAAAAATCTAAAAAGTTTTTCCTACTTGTCTTATTTATTATTTTTGGTTCAATTGGGTATTTTACATATACTATTTTTACCAAACAAACAGTTAGACAAAGTACTGTTGAACAGACACTTCAGAACAATCTAATTATGCAAAATCAAAACAGTGTCATAGAAGAAAACATGACCACATTAGATGACAATCAAACAATACGAACAGAGCAAGTAGTAAGTGAAACTATTCTAAATGCAGCTACAGAAGGCTCAAATGATGTTGTTGTTCAATCTGAAGTACAAGCAGTAGAAGAAAATATAACAGTTGAAGATGACAGTAAAATTGATATCATAAATACTCCAAAAACCGAGTTTACAAGTGCTACATTTAAAGAACAAGCAGTGATAGTTCCAAAAACAGAGTTATGGATAGGTGTTATATATTTAGATGATTTTAAAAGAAGATCTTTTTTAGGAGAGGGTAATTTTTCCATAGATATCTCTAGAAATCAAATAGTGACAACAGGACACGGTAGTTTTGATCTAAAAGTAGAACAAGGTGATTTAAACTACAACAGACAAAGTCCCGTGAGATTTGAAGTCATAGATGGCAAAATCAAAGAGATAAGTTGGAGTAAGTTTAAAGAGCTCAATAAAGGAAATTCTTGGTAAAAAGAGTTCTTGTTCTTTTAATTCTTTTCGTTGTTAATTTATCAGCTTTAAGTTTAGATAACAAAATAGAGTCATTTTTGGGTAAAGATGAGTTTCATATCCAAAAAAATTTGATAGATATCATTTTTCATAATCAACAAGCTTATTACAAAGAAGATGGAAGTATTGATGATTTAAAAGTTTTAATGCAACTGAAAGAGAATGGTCTTTTGAAACTTTTTTATGATTCACCAAAAGATATGACACTTAGTTTTAAAACGGATGCAAATCCGCTTGTTTTGATGCGAGTTATAAACGAATCTTTAGAAGCTATGGGATATAGCTATTTTATAACAGATAAAGTTATAAAAAATACAAATGAGTTTATTTGGAATGTGAAATTATCAACAGAACATGTTGTTGATCCGATATTGTTAGCAAAAGAGTTACATGCAAGAGGGTGTGAGACAAAAGAGATTAAAAAGTACGAAAATTATAATTGGTCGTATGTTATTGATACAAAGAGCATAAATATCAAAGCAGAAAAGTATGAAACCAATACAACAATTAAACTAAAAAAGCCAATCAAACCTTATTGGATTGATATAGAAGAAGCAAAAAGTTTATCTCTTCGTTCAAAAATTGCCGATAGATGGTATCCAAGTATTATATTTTATGACAAAAGTTTAAACGTGTTACAGTTTTATAAAAAAGATGAAGTTGTTGATGCAGTAAAAATAGATATTCCAAAAAATGCCAAGTATGTAAAAATAGGTGATATATATACACTTGACAATATAAAAAGAGGTTTATCTTTATATCTTGTGAGTAAATAAAATACAAAATATAAAGATAAATTTTTCTACAAAAAGTGTATACTTCCGTAAAAAAACATTTAATAAATTTAGGAGAATGTAATGTTTGATGAAATTAGGTTTAATACCATAGAGAGACTTCCAAATTATGTATTTGCAGAAATAAATGAGATTAAACTTAACGCCAGAAGAGCCGGTGAAGACATTATAGATTTTTCGATGGGTAATCCAGATGGAAGAACACCACAGCACATCATAGACAAGCTTATAGAATCAGCAAATAAAGACCGAACACATGGCTATAGTGCAAGTAAAGGGATATATAAACTACGACTGGCAATTTGTAAGTGGTACACTAGAATGTATGGAGTTGATGTTGACCCTGAACGTGAAGCAGTTGTAACGCTTGGAAGTAAAGAGGGATATGTGCATCTTGTTCAGGCTATAACAAATCCAGGCGATGTAGCAGTTGTTCCAGACCCTGCATATCCTATCCATTCACATGCGTTCATTATAGCTGGTGGCAATGTACATAAAATGGGACTAGTTTGGAATGAAAAATATGAGCTAGATACAAAGCAATTTTTTATTAATCTCAAAAAAGCATTTGCAGAGTCAGTACCAAAACCAAAATTTGTTGTTGTAAACTTTCC
>DKEY01000062.1:1796-2282 GCA_002469305.1 Sulfurospirillum sp. UBA6810 | reverse complement strand
AGAGATTTTATATCATCAGTGATATTGCGTATGCTGATTTGTCTTTTGATGGATACACGGCTCCTTCGATATTGCAAGTTGAAGGTGCTAAAGATGTAGCGATAGAGAGTTATACTCTTTCAAAAAGTTACTCTATGGCTGGTTGGAGAGTAGGTTTTATGGTTGGTAATCCAAAGCTCATAAATGCATTGCAAAAAATAAAGTCATGGTTTGATTATGGGATGTTTACTCCTATACAAGTAGCTGCTACTATAGCGCTAGATGGTCCACAAGATTGTGTTGATGAAATTCGTGATACATACAGAAAAAGAAGAGATGTTTTAATAGAAAGTTTTGAAAATGCTGGTTGGAAGATAGAAAAACCAAGATCAAGTATGTTTGTTTGGGCAAAAATTCCTGATGTTGCCATGCATTTGGGCAGCATGAGTTTCTCAAAGCAGTTGCTAACGGAGGCTAAGATAGCAGTAAGTCCCGGAAATGGTTTTG
>DKEY01000062.1:0-1790 GCA_002469305.1 Sulfurospirillum sp. UBA6810 | reverse complement strand
AAGCAGCAAGAAATTTGAAAAAATATTTAAAGAGCTTAGAGGCAAAAAAGCAATGTTAAAAGTTGGAATAATAGGTGTTGGCACCGTAGGTGCAAGTGTAGCAAAAATTTTAAAAGAAAATAGCGATATTATTAGTGCAAGAAGCGGGAAAAAGATAGTTCCCATTATTGGTATAGTAAGAGATTTATCAAAAGATAGAGGTATTGACTTAGAATTAAGTACAGACATAAATGATGTTTTAGAAAATGATGAGATAGATGTTGTAGTAGAGCTTATGGGTGGAGTTGATGCAGCTTTTGAAGTTGTTAAAAAAGCACTCAATAAAGGGAAAGCAGTAGTCACAGCAAATAAAGCTCTTTTGGCTTATCACAGATATGAACTACAAGATACAGCGGGCTCAATGCCAATAGGCTTTGAAGCAAGTGTTGCGGGGGGCATACCTATCATCAAAGCTTTAAGAGAAGGATTGACTGCCAATCACATCAATTCTATCAAGGGCATTATGAACGGTACATGTAACTTTATTTTGACCAAAATGATGAGTGAAAAAGTTGAGTTTAGTGCTGTTTTGCAAGAAGCACAAGAGTTAGGATACGCAGAGGCAGACCCAACTTTTGATGTTGGTGGATATGATGCTGCACACAAACTTCTTATTTTAGCAAGTATTGCTTATGGGATTGATGCAAAGCCAGAAGATATTTTGATAGAAGGTATTGAAAACATTAATAGTGAAGATATTTTCTTTGCAAAAGAGTTTGGTTACAACATTAAGCATTTAACAATTGCCAAGAAAAATGGCGATGGAAAAGTTGAGCTTAGAGCACATCCTGCACTTATTCCTATTTCACAAATGATAGCAAAAGTTGATGGTGTNNCAGGTGCTGGTGGAGATGCAACTGCTAGTGCAGTTATTGCTGATCTGGTTGATATAGCAAGAAGTGGTCAAAACTCACCGATGTTAGGATTTAAAAAGGATTTAGAAGGTAACGGCTTAAGTCTGATGGATAGTAATGAAGTTTTTACAAAATACTATATTAGAATGAAAGTTGAAGACAAGATAGGTGTTCTTGCTCGTATTGCAAGCATACTTGGTAAATACAATATCTCAATTGATAGTTTTTTACAAAAAACTGACAAAAAAAACAATGAATTTGCAACCTTGCTTTTTTCAACACATACATGTAAAGAGTTTGACGTACAATGTGCATTGAAAGAGTTAGAACAAATAGAATTTAGCATACAAAAACCTGTTATGATTAGGATAGAAGATTAGTAAGTTCACAGGCAATATAGCAGAACAAAGAGCCAAGGAGTACCTTAAAACTTTAGGGTACTCTATCATAGAAATAAATTTTTATTCTAGATTTGGCGAAATAGACATTATCGCACAAAAAGATGCAATTATGCACTTTATAGAAGTAAAATACTCAAAAANNAAAATTATAAAAACAATTGATTTTTACATGTATAGTAAAAAGATAGATTTTGACTATCAAATAGACGCTCTTTTAATCATGGATGAAAAGATAGAAATAGTAGAAAATATTAGCTATTAAGGTTGCAATATAGGTATTGAAAAATAAATCTGATTAAAAAGAGTAATATTATCCACTATGGTAAATTTAAAGTTATAAGGTGTATAATTGTCACCATTAAAACATAAGAATATTAAGGAGATAGACAGATGGGAAAATATATTGATTTGAAAGAAGCAGAATTTGATGCAACTATAGCACAGGGTACTGTTCTTGTAGATTTTTGGGCACCATGGTGTGGACCTTGTCGTATGT
>DKEY01000156.1 GCA_002469305.1 Sulfurospirillum sp. UBA6810 | reverse complement strand
ATTCGCACCAGCGTATTCTATCATGACGACATGTGCTGTTTTTTGACCAACTCCTGCTAAAGTTATGAGAGATTTTTCATCTAAGGGAATTTTGCCTCCAAAATTCTCTTCAACACTTTGAGCCATCTTTATGAGGTTAGTCGCTTTGTTGTTAAAAAAAGAGCAAGATTTGATAATCTCTTTCACATCTTCTAGTGTAGCATTTGCAAGCTCTTTTGTCGTAGGATATTTTGCAAAGAGAGCGGGAGTGATAATGTTGACCCTTTTATCTGTACACTGGGCTGAGAGCATCACAGAAACTAATAGTTCATACAAATTGGTATAGTTTAGCTCAGTAACAGCATCAGCATATCTTTTAGAAAACTCATCTTTTATAAAATCTATCTCTTGTTTTGTTGCTTTTTTTACTTTTTTATTCATGGCGAAATTATATCAAAAATATTAACCCCGTATTTACAAATTGCTTGTATAATCATACTTTAATTCAAACATCAGTAAAATGCAAGGATTAAAAATAAATTTAAAGGGATGAAATGAAAAAACAGATTATAAGTGTTTTAGCAGCAGCAACTCTAAGTATTAGCTTAAATGCTGCAGTTTTTGCAACAGTAGATGGAGAACAAGTTACAGACCAAGATATACAAGGGATTTTGAGCCAAATGCCACAACTTGCACAAGGTGGTATAACTCCTGAACTCAAAAAACAGATAATAGACCAAGCAATAGACAGAAAACTTTTAGCAAAAAATGCTATCAAATCTGGTATTGAAAAAGAGAAAGAATTTCAAGATGCCCTCGTTGAAGTAAAGAAAAACTTAGCACTAGAAGTTTGGATGAAAAAAGCATATGACAATGTAGAGATAAGTGATAAAGAGATAAAAGAGTACTACGATAAAAATCAAGATAAACTTATAGAACCAAAGCAAGCAAAAGCTAGACATATCTTAGTAAAAACTGAAGATGAAGCAAAGGCTATCATCGCTAGTTTGAAAAGTTTAAAAGGTGAGGCTTTACTAAACAAGTTTATAGAAACTGCGAAAGAGAAATCAACTGGTCCATCAGGTCCAAATGGTGGAGATTTGGGTTGGTTTAACGAAAGAGGTATGGTTCCTGAATTTTCACAAGCAGCATTTGGTTTAAAAAATGGTGAAATGACACAAGCCCCTGTAAAAACAATGTATGGATACCATGTTATCTTAACAGAGGATCAAAAAGGTGGCAGTAAAGTGAAGTTTGAAGAGGCAAAAGCAAGAATTAAAAATGGAATCCATATGGAAAAATTCCGTCAAAATGTTTCAAACAAAGCGCAAGAGTTAAGAAAATCTGCAAAAATTACACTAAACTAAAAGGGTAAGCTATGAAAGGCTCAAAAGTTTTTGATTTTGTAAAACCTGGTGTTGTATGTGGTGATGATGTAAAAAAGATATTTGATGTGGCAAAGGCAAATCATTACGCTTTGCCAGCTGTCAATGTGGTAGGGACTGACTCTGTTAATGCTGTGTTGGAAGCTGCAAAAGTTGTCAACTCTCCTATCATCGTACAGTTCTCAAATGGTGGAGCACAGTTTTATGCTGGTAAGGGTATAGATGCTACACAATCAGGAATACTTGGTGCTATCAGTGGAGCGTTACATGTACACACTTTGGCTGAGGCTTATGGAGTTGCAGTAATCTTACATACAGACCATGCAGCAAGAAAACTTTTACCTTGGATAGATGCACTTTTAGATGCGAGTGAAGGTTACTTTGAAAAAACTGGAAAACCTTTATATAGCTCTCATATGCTTGATCTTTCAGAAGAGAGTTTAGAAGACAATCTCTCTACATGTGAAGAGTATTTTAAACGTATGAGCAAGATGGGTATGACACTTGAGATAGAACTTGGTTGTACAGGTGGTGAAGAAGATGGGGTTGATAACTCTCATCTTGATAATGCAGCACTCTATACACAACCAGAAGATGTAGCACTTGCGTATGAGAGACTTAGTAAGATAAGTCCAAACTTTACTATCGCTGCTTCATTTGGTAATGTTCATGGTGTATATAAACCTGGTAATGTTCACCTTACTCCAAAGATACTTGATAACTCACAAAAATATATCCAAGAAAAATTTGGCACTGCCCAAAAACCTGTAAATTTTGTATTTCATGGCGGAAGTGGAAGTGAATTGGCAGATATCAGAGAAGCTATCGAGTATGGTGTTATAAAGATGAATATTGACACAGATACGCAATGGGCATTTTGGGATGGTGTAAAAGGGTATAGTGAAAAGTATAGTGCATATCTTCAAGGCCAAATTGGTAACCCTGAGGGTGAAGACAAGCCAAATAAAAAATACTATGATCCAAGAAAATTTTTAAGAGCAGGTGAAGAGGCTGTAATCGAGCGTCTAAAAAGAGCTTTTGAAGATTTGAACTGTATGAACAAAAACTAAAGATGAGCCTCTTAGGAGGCTCTCAGCTATTATGAAATTTACTCCATCACCCCTACAAAAACATCGATATAGAGATTTTGACTTTTTTTTAAAAAGAGATGATTTATTACATGTAGATTTTTCTGGCAACAAAGCTAGAAAATTTCATTACTTTTTAAATGAGAATTTTCCACATGTAAGAAGAGTTGTCTCTTCTGGTTCAAATCAATCAAATGCAATGTATTCTCTCTCTGTGATGGCAAAACTAAGAGGTTGGGAATTTATCTACTTTTGTGAGCATATACCAACTTTTTTAAAAGAAAATCCTATCGGTAATTATAAGTATGCACTCCAAAATGGAATGAAGATTTTTGAATCTTTACATAGAGAAGATGAGGCACAAAGTCTTTATGACAAGAGTACTTTAGTGATACAAGAGGGTGGCAGACAAGTTGAGGCAGAGTATGGTGTAAAAATTTTAGCAAAAGAGTTAGAAGAAGAGATAAAGCAAAACAATATACAAAATCCATATGTTTTTTTACCCTCAGGAACAGGTACAACAGCACTTTATTTGCAAAAACACTTACATGTAAAAGTCTTTACATGTAGTACAGTAGGTGATGATGACTATCTTCAAAAACAGTGGCAAATGATAGAGAAAGATAGTTCGATATATCCCCAAATCTTGAGTTCACAAAAGAAGTATCACTATGGAAAGATAAAGCTTGAACTCTATGCGCTTTGGAAGGATTTGCAAGAGCAAACAGGTGTAGAGTTTGATCTTTTATATGATATGGTTGGCTGGGTAAAATACTTGGAAAATAGAGATAAGCTAGATGGTACTTTGGTGTATATCCACCAAGGTGGACTCAAAGGCAACGAGTCTATGCTTCAAAGGTATCAGTACAAATATGATATAATGAAACAGTTATAAAAGGATATTTACAACAATGAAACAGTTATATACAAGTGATGAAAATTTTAAAAAAGAGTTTGATGAACTCCTAAAACGTGGGCATATGGACATGGACAATGTTTCCAAAATAGTCCTCGATATAATTTCACAAATCAAAAGAAATGGTAACGATGCCCTCAAAGAGCACATAGAAAAGTTTGACAAATGGACCGTGAGAAGTGATGGTGATTTGGAAATATGCACAGAAGATATGCAAAAAGCCTATGAGAGTATCAGTGATGATCTCAAACACTCGCTACAAGTGGCATATGATCGCATTAAATCATATCATGAGAAGCAAAAGCCAAATTCGTGGTTGGATTTTGAGGCCAATGGAAATGTACTTGGACAAAAGGTTACTCCTGTTGAGAGAGCTGGGCTATATATACCAGGTGGTAAAGCAGCATATCCAAGCTCGCTTTTGATGAATGCAATCCCTGCAATAGTAGCAGGAGTTGAAGAGATAGTAGTTTGTACACCTGCTCCAAACAATGAGCTCAATGAACTTTTACTCGCAGCTATGCATCTGTGTGGTATCAAAAAAGCTTTTAAAGTTGGAGGTGCAAGTGCGATTGCAGCTATGGCATATGGAACAAAAAGTATCCCAAAAGTAGATGTTATCACAGGCCCTGGCAATATCTTTGTAGCAACTGCTAAAAAGCTTGTTTTTGGTGAAGTAAACATAGATATGATAGCAGGTCCAAGTGAGATAGGAATCTTAGCAGATGAAAGTAGTGATGCTAACTTACTTGCTATTGACTTACTTAGCCAAGCAGAACATGATGAGATGGCTAGTTCTATTCTTATTACTCCGATTGCAAGTGTAGCAAATGCTACAAGTAAAAAAGTATATGAGTGGTTAGAAAAGCTAAATCGTAAAGAGATAGCAATAAAGTCAATCACAGAGCGTGGTGCTATCATCGTGACACGTGATATGGATGAGGCGATTGAACTTATGAATAAAATAGCACCTGAGCACTTAGAAGTTATGACAAAACATCCGTTTGATTTACTACCACAAATCAAACATGCAGGAGCAATTTTCATGGGGCGTTATACTCCTGAGTCGATAGGTGATTATATAGCAGGACCAAATCATACGTTGCCAACAGGAGGAACAGCTAGATTTTACTCTCCACTTGGAGTTGAAAATTTTATCAAAAAATCCTCCATCATCAGTATGAGCCAAAAAGGGATACAAGCCATCGGGAGAGAGTGTGCGATGTTAGCACATACAGAAGGACTTGGTGCACATGAAGCTTCAGTTTTGGAGAGATTAAAGTAAGCAGAAATTCTGCTTACTTTACAGCTTTTTTCAATACAAAGTAACCAATACTACCAGATATAAACGAGCCTAAAAGTACGGCTAATTTATCAGCATAATGGTAGATTTCTGAATCATTATAAGCAAGTGAATCTACAAATAAACTCATAGTAAAACCAATACCAGTTAAGATAGATACACCATAAAGTTGTAGCCAGTTGCTGTCTTGTGGTAAAGAAGCCAATTTTAGTTTGATCGCCAACCAGCTAAATCCAAAAACTCCTACTTGTTTTCCTATAAATAGACCAAAGAATATACCCATAGGAACAGGACCAAAAAGCTCCCCAATGGAAATATTTCTCAAATCTACTCCAGCATTGACAAAAGCAAACATAGGCAATATCAAGAACGAAACCCAGACATGTAAATCATGTTCCATATCTTTGCTCATCGAAAAACTATTACCTTTTTTATCTTTACATGTAAGTGGAATCATAAAAGCTAAAGCAACACCAGCAAGTGTAGCATGAACCCCAGATTTGAGAACACTGACCCATAAAACAATACCAATTAAGATATAAGCTGCTTTTCTTACAACTCCTAATCTATTCATTGCAAAAAGAGTTATAAGTGCAATTGAAGCTATTATGATAGAAAGAGTAGAGAGATTGCTTGTATAAAAAAGAGCGATTATAATAATAGCACCTAAATCGTCTATGATAGCAAGAGCAAGTAAAAAAAGCTTTAAAGAGATAGGGACTCTATCTCCTAAGAGAGATAAAATACCAAGAGCGAAAGCAATGTCAGTTGCCGTTGGAATTGCCCAACCTTTCATTGCAAAAGACTCACCTTGATTAAAAGCTAAAAAAACTAAAGCGGGTACAAGCATACCACCAATAGCTGCAATACCAGGCAATGCTATCTGTTTTACAGATGAAAGATGCCCCTCTAGTATCTCCCTTTTTACCTCAAGTCCTATGAGAAAAAAGAATATAGCCATCAATCCATCATTTACCCAGAGCAAAAGAGGTTTTGCAATCTGTAAATCTCCAAAGCGTACTTCTACATGTGTATGCAAAAAACTATTATAAAAATTTGATAAAAAACTATTTTGTAAAAATAGTGCAAGTAATGTTACGCCGATAAGCAATATACCAGCAGATGACTCTTTTTTTAGAAAGTTGTCAATGACATCATTCATTCTGACTCCTCTTTTAGTGATTTTATATCTATTAGATCTAAAATTGTTTAATATTAACATAAAATATTAAATAGAAGATTTAAAATACCTCTTTTATCGGCGATACATAAGAGAGCTCAAAAAAGCTCTCTACATTCTAGGGACTTCTATAAAAGAACCTTGTTGGAGGGTTATTGGTATCGCTTTAAGTGCATCTGATTCTTCTTTTGTTTCAACAGCAGTTGCTATCAGTTTGATATCAAGTGATGTTGCCAGAACTTTAAAGGAAGTATAAGAGTTATTATTTGTATCAGTATTCATGTCTATAAAAAATGATTTATTGGCTTTTATGTACCTAGGTTTTAACTGTTGTAAATACTCTAGATTTTTTGGTGTAATATTAAAGTTGTCTATACCAAATCCATAACCATATTTTTGTACTAAATTTGCAAAGCTAATAAAGTTATCTAGGTTATGAAGTATTGCATAATTACCTGCTTCAAAAGAGAGTTTTAACTTTACATGTAAAAGATTTTTGAGAGTGTTTTCTAGCCAAGATATGTTTTGTGTATTGTTTATAAATGAGGTTGCAATGTTGATTGCTACCTCCGTATTTGGCTCTTTTTTAGCTAGTTTTATGCACAGTTCAATCACCTTTTTATCTACTTCATCTGTTAGTGCAAGAGCACTTAGCATCGGAACGAAAACCCTTGCTGGATAAAGTTTACCATCTTTGTCATTCATACGAAGGTAAGTCTCTTTGTGAAAAACCTCGCCAAAGCTATCTTTTACGCTTTGAACGGCTAGTTTGATTCCATCACCTTTTAGCGCATGAGTGATGAGTTTGTACCACTCTTGTTTTCCTAACTCTTCCAAAGACTCATCGCTTTTTATTTCGTGAAAGTGTACATGGGCTTCACTTTTCATAAGTGCACTTGAGAGGGCGAAGTCAGCTCGTGAAAGTATCTCTTTTTGGTTGTCATTTTCATCAAAATAGGTAGCACCTCCACTGATATAAAACTCTTTTATCTCGCTTAACTCTTCTCTTTTTATCTCTTCACATTTTACTAAAAACTTTTTTATCAAAGATTTTGTTTCATCGTAGTTTATTTGTGGTAGTATCATTGCAAACTCAGAATCTTTCAGTCTAGACACAACTCTCTCTTCTATACCTTGCGTTGTTGCATAAAAGAGTTCAGCGAGAGAGTTGATATAAGCATTTAACACTTCAAATCCAACTTTTTGCTTTGTTTGATGAAAGTGATTGAGTACAAAAATGACAACAGTACCGCTTGATTTTGCATCTTCTTGGTTGAGCAAAGATGAGAGTCTAAGTGAAAAGAATTTTCTATTTCCCATGCCTGTATCTTGGTCGTTGTAAAGTAGTGCATTGTACTTTTGTACCATCACAGCTTCATGTTCAAAAATATCTTTGACTTTTTTTACCATTTTATTCATTGTGTTGACAACACTTCGAAATTCTGTTGTAAAAGGAAGTGTTTTTTGGATAATAAAGTCATTGTTTGAGATTGCGATAGCTTGTTTTTCAACTTCTTTGAGTGATTTTAAAACAAAGGTGAGAAGCGAGTATAAGATAGCTAAAACTATAGCAACGAGAATTGCAAATGTTTGTAAAATATCTATAAAGATATTCCAAAGTTGCATATACGCATGACCACTATGGAGTTTTACACTCAAAACTCCATAAGGAATCCAGCCTGATGATATCTGAGTTGTTGCTGTTGGAACAACAATGTTGGTGTATCTAACAAACCAATCTGGTACGCTTTTAACTTTGAGGATATGTTTGTTTTCTATGAGAACTTTGCCACTAGTATCTCTAAGGATGATAGCTTCATAGTATCCTCTATCAAATATGGCATTAATCATAGTTTCCATTGTTGATAAGTCATTGCTTTCTGTGGGGATATTTAGACTCAACGATAAGCCAAGAGATGTTGCCGTATCCTCAGAAGTTGTATAGAGTTGATTTTGTATAAACTCATTGGCTGATTTAAAGTTAAGATACATAACTGAGGTGATAATTATGATGATAAATACAGAAAATAGTATTGCAATTTGTTTAAAGAGTGTCATAGTTTATTTCTCCTTATGTCACTAAGTAGTTGTGTCCACTTTTTGTTTTTTGAGAGTCCCGATGGAACTTCTTTACCAAGCCCTTGTTGTTTTGCCAAGTATAGTGAATTACCATTAAAACTATAAACAGGAATCAAATCAGGTCTTTGAGTTGCCGGTAAAATTCTCTTGTCATAGTTGTCAAGTACCAAGGGAACGCTTGTTTTTGTTTCAAAATATGTTAAAACCATATGCGCTATCTTTTGCTTTGTAGCTTTTACATATGAGAGATATAGCTTATCAGTAGAGATGCCAAGTTGCTCAAGTGTAAAGTATTTTGCTATGGCATAATCTTCACAGTCTCCTCTATCTTTACCTAAAAATTCCATCCTAGTAGCCCAGTAGTCCTTCTCACCCCAAGTTATCATGTCTGATTGGTATCTTACTTGATTAAAAAAGTGATTTACTTTGATGAGCTTTTCTTTTTCTGTTGCATTTTTAAGGGAGTTCATGAGCTTAACGAGAGCATTTACTCTATTTTTAGCAAATGCACCATATTTTTGTTCAACTTTTTTTATAGTTTCATTATCAATAAAAAAGTCATCATTGCTTGCACCTACTATAAGGTTAAAAAAAAGAGGCAATACAAAAAGAAGCAATGATATTTTTAAACTTTTTTTTATCATATTTCTCTACTTTT
>DKEY01000073.1:4587-10059 GCA_002469305.1 Sulfurospirillum sp. UBA6810 | reverse complement strand
GATGTATCTTCAAGTTCTGAAGATAAAAGTGGTACAAGCGTTGAGTTAAATAAACTTCTTCAAAGCGTAGAAGAGATGAACCTCAGTGCTAGAAGTTTTAATTGTTTGGATAGAGCAGAAGTAAGATTTGTTGGCGAATTAGCACTAATGAGTGAGTTAGAGCTTAAAAATCTTAAAAATCTAGGAAAAAAATCTCTTGAAGAGATTAAAGCTATGATGGAAGATTTAGGATTCCCAGTAGGTTTTGAATTCTCTGATGACACTATTGATGTACTTAAGAAAAAAATCTCAGATTTAAAATCTGAAGCGAATGAAGGTTAATTATGAGACATAAGCATGGATATAGAAAGCTTGGCCGTACTTCATCACATAGAAGTGCATTATTAAAAAATTTGGCTATAGCTATCATAAAAAGTGGTAAGATAGAAACAACATTACCTAAGGCAAAAGAGCTGAGAGGTTATGTTGAAAAGTTAATAACAAGAGCAAGAAAAGGTGACTTCAATGCTCATAGAGCTATTTTTGCGGCGCTTCAAGATAAAGAGTGCACAAAAAAATTAGTTGAAGAAATAGCACCTCAGTATGTAGAGAGAAATGGTGGTTACACTCGTATCACTAAAACTCGTTTAAGAAGAGGTGATGCTGCTGAGATGGCATTCATCGAACTAGTATAATTTCCTCTTATAAAGGGGCTTTAATGCCCCTTTCCTTTCATAAAAAATATACACTTATTCATTAATTCAGTCGTTTTTAACCCAATATATTGTTAAATAAGCATCTATTATAAGAGCTTGAAAAGTATAGAAGGAGTGATGATGATACCGTTTTCAGATGAAGAATTATTGCCAGCAGTTGAGAGATCTTTAGAAAAAGTCAAACCTATGCTTGCATTAGATGGTGGTGGGATGACCCTGCTTGCGATAAAAAAAGGAAAAGTGTTTGTACAGCTTCAAGGTGCTTGTGTTGGATGTGCTTCAAGTGGACAGACGCTCAAGTATGGTATCGAGCGACAATTACGCATAGATATTCATCCAGAGATTGAAGTTATCAATATAGCTCCTGGTATGGAAGATAGCATAGAAAAGTTAAGTTAATAAATGAAAAAATACTTAAAACGAGCAATAGAAAATTTTTACAATAAAAATTTCGCTCAAGCCCTTTTAAATTTTTCCCTTGCACTCAAAGAAGATGCCAATGCATCAGAAGCAAGAGTTGGTGCAATGCTATGTGATTTGGCTATGGAAAAAGAGGATGAAGCAGTTGCTTTGTTTGAGTACTATATGCTGACAAAAGAAAGTGGTATTAAAAATTCTGAGGAATTAATTGAAGAGATTATTAACTCATTGGAGTTTAATATCGAAGAGATTTCAGAGTTGTTTTTACAGTATGAGATTGAGCGCAAAATTGATGAAGAAAATGGTATAGCTTNNTTGAAGATATAATGTTTTCAACAAAGGTTATTATACAAAACAAAGAAGATTTTTTAGATTTTTTAGAGCAATTGATAAATAATGGCTATAAAGATATATCGATGAATTATTTTGAAAGTGCAGTGAGTATGTTTCCAAATGACAAAAAACTCCTTTCACTTATAGAAAAAGTACAAGAGTAACAATTGACAATAACAGTAAATATAGATGATAGTACTTATCAAATTACAGATAGTTCAAATGAGTGTGATAAAAACAAATACTTTTTAAAAACAAATCAAAATCAAAAATATTTGGAAGATGCAAAAAGTAAAAATCCAAAAGATATATTGGATGCAAGTACGTGCATCGAGCTTTTACAAATAAATAAAAAAATAAAAATCATAGGTATAACTGGTACCAATGGTAAAACTACAACAGCAGCAGCTATATACTCCATCTTACTAGACCTTGGTAAAAAAGTTGGGTTTCAAGGTACGAGAGGATGTTTTATCAATGAAAAAAGAGTTGCTGACAAATCTCTAACAACACCTCCAATTTTACAAACAATACAAAATCTTTATATGGCACTTCAAGATGGGTGCGAATACTTTGTTATGGAAGTAAGTTCTCATGCTATTGAACAAAAGAGGATAGAGGGGCTGAACTTTGCTTTAAAAATACTAACAAACATTTCTCAAGACCATTTAGATTATCACGGAACAATAGAAAATTATATAGCAATCAAAAGTAGCTTTTTTGATGATAATTGTTTGAAGCTTATCAATAAAGATGAAAATAAGATTAGATTTAACAAAACAAACTGTATGACATACAGTCTTGAAAAACCTGCAACATACAAAGTAGCTGCATATTCTTTAAAAGATGGTATCAGCGTTGCTGTTCAAAATATCGACAAAGTTTTTGATTTTAGCTCACCAATGCATGGATTGTTTAATATCTATAATTTGCTTGCAGCTATTAGTGGTGTTGATATGCTCAAAGTAGCTCCTATCCAAGAGATTTGCGAAGTAGTTGATAACTTTGGTGGTGTAGAGGGTAGGATGGAGGTTGTGAGCGAAAACCCACTTGTTATCGTAGATTTTGCACATACTCCTGATGGTATGGAAAAAGTATTGGATTCTCTCAAAGATAAAAATATAATAGTTGTTTTTGGTGCAGGTGGAGATAGAGATAGGACAAAAAGACCGCTCATGGCTCGTGTTGCAAACAGATATGCAAAAAAGTTGGTTATCACAAGTGACAATCCAAGAAGCGAAGAACCAAAAGAGATTATCAAAGATATCTTGAGTGGTTTGAAAACTGACAATGGTATTTTGGTGGAAGAAGACAGAGAAAAAGCTATCAAAAAAGCACTGCAAATAAGAGAAAACGATGAGATAATTTTGATTCTTGGTAAAGGCGATGAGACTTATCAAGAGATTAAAGGTCAAAAAATACCTTTTGATGATAGAAAAGTTGTCAAAAAACTTCTAAGCTAAATAAAAAATTTAAAGCTAATTACCATATCTTTTGGGTACAATTCCCTCAAAATTTCCTTAATTTTTCAGTGCTCACTAAAGCTGTGTAAATCAGCTTTTGGACATACTAAGCAAAAAATTGATAAAATGGTAATTATAGGGATGAGGGAAGCCCAAATAATTATAAAATTCAAAGGGTGATGAAGATGACATTTGATATGTTGTACAGTAAAATTCACAGAGCAACTGTTAGTGATGCAAACTTGAATTATGTAGGCTCGATTACCATAGATAAAGAACTTATGCTTGCTGCTAAACTTCGTGTTGGACAAAAAGTTGAGATAGTAAACATAAACAATGGTGAGAGATTTTCTACGTATGTGATAGAAGGCGAATTTGGCAAGAGAGACATGTGCCTAAATGGAGCGGCTGCTAGAAAAGCTGAAATTGGTGATAGAATTATCGTAATAGCGTATGCTTCTATGAATGAAAGTGAGATAGAAAACTTTAAGCCATCAGTCGTTTTAGTAGATGAAAAAAACGATATCCAAGAGATAAGGGACCATATATAATGTTTGAAGGCATCGACTTTTCAAAAATGGGACAAATGTTTGAAGAGGCACAAAAACAAGCACAAAAGATGCAAGAAGAGGCTGCTAGCAAAGAATATACTGCAAAAAGTGGTGGGGGTCTTGTTAGTGTAAGTATCAGTGGTCAAGGTGAAGTGAACGATATCAGTATAGATAACTCCCTTTTAGAAGATAAAGAGTCATTGCAGATACTGCTTATAAGTGCGATGAATGATGCTATAAAGATGGTAGAAGATAGTAAAAAACATGCTGCATCACAGATGCTTTCAGGCTTTGGAGGCTTTGGTCCAAAACCTTAAGGAGATAATTCATGAAGTTAATTGTAGGTTTCATTCTTTTTGTACAAGTTGCTTTTAGTGCAGACTTTACATATCCAGATTTTAAGCAATGTTTTGAAAAAAACAAAAAATCATTTGTGTATTTTGGAGATATCAGAGCGGTTGCCGTCGGAAAACATATAGCTATAGCTTATTCTAAAACAAAGCCTACAGTACCTTATATTAAATTTGATCCTTTTTTAAATCTATACATGTTTGAATCAAAAAAACCTCTCAACCCAGTAAAACTCAAAACTACTTATGGCTTAAAAGTGGGAGAGTGGATAGCTGGGATGGATGAGAGTTCTTTGTATGCAGGTAACTTTGCAAAAGCTGGAGATGTTTTAGACACTTTTTATCTTCAAAATTCCAAGATAGATGCAAATAGTATAGTTAGCTGTCTTTGTTGTGATGTATATGGACTTGGTGTTGGGAGTGGTGCATTTATAGGAAGTGAGTATATAAAAAGGTTTATAGAGTCTAAAACTGTTTTTTATGGAGACATAGGTGCTAGATTTGTCCAACAAGGGCAAGAATTTATCGTGCATGACTTAGACCCTTTTTATGAAAATCAAAAGTTAAAAGTAGGTGATAAAATTTTAAAGATAGATAACAATAAAGTCTATTCTTTAAAAGGCTTAAATCAAAAGATACTTTTTTCAAAGTTAAATCAAAAATTAAAATTAGAAGTTTTAAGAGGTACTGCTCTTGTGAAGTTAGATGTTTTGGTCGCTTCAAGAGAGGGTGGTGGTGGATTAAACGACTCATTTTTAGAAAAAAAAGGTATATTTTTTGACGCAGATATGAGTATCAAAAAAATCAACAAAGACTCTTTTGGCGAAATAAATGGTTTAAAAGTGGGGGATAAACTCCTGCAAATTGATCAAATAAAGATAGAGAGTTTAACACAACTGAGAGCATTTTTTTCTAAAACAAAAGAGACAAATGTAAACTTACTCTTCGATAGAGAAGATTTTCAATTTTTCGTAAATCTCTCTTTATAGTATAAAAAATTAGGATATTTTTTGGAACAAAAATTATTATCAGGGTTTGAAAATTTTTTAAAAGAAAATTTACCACAGGTGGATAGTTTTCATCCTCACTTCAATCAAGCACTCTGCGCTATGCTCAATGCAGGAGGCAAAAGATTTAGACCGATACTTTTGCTGAGTATTGTTGATGCAAAAGAGCCTCTTTTGCTTAAAAATGCTATGCACGCAGCTCTTGCATTAGAGATGCTTCACACATACTCACTTATACACGATGATTTACCTTGCATGGATGATGCGCCTCTAAGACGTGGAAATCCAACCTTACATGTAAGCTTTGATGAAGTCACAGCAGTACTTGTCGGAGATGCTCTCAATACCCATGCTTTTTATATTCTCGCTTCTTGTCCACTTAGTAGTGATGTCAAAGTAGAACTTATCCGTATCCTATCAAGAGATGGTGGTATAAGTGGTATGATAATAGGACAAGCTATTGATTGTGAGTTTGAAAACAAAAAATTAGAAATTGATGAGCTGAAATTCTTACATGTAAACAAAACAGCAAAACTTATAGCAGCCTCATTGTTGATGGGTGCAGTTATCGCTGGATTAGATAAAAACACTCAAAATACTCTTTATGAGTTTGGATTGAAACTTGGACTTTTATTTCAAATTCAAGATGATAT
>DKEY01000073.1:0-4568 GCA_002469305.1 Sulfurospirillum sp. UBA6810 | reverse complement strand
AAAACTCTTTTGTAAATCTTTTAGGTTTAGAGGGAGCATTGCAGAGTAAAGAGAGATTGTTGCGGGAGTTGGATGAGGATATTGCAAAAGTTGATGTGCTTATAGCACAAAGACTTCAAAAAATTATAGATGAATATTTTAAAGGAAGATAGTGATGAATGATAAGATAATGTTAAAAAAACAAGCTGATACAATTAGATTTTTGGCAGCAGATATGGTACAAGCAGCAAATAGTGGACACCCAGGTGCACCTATGGGTCTTGCTGATATAGTTACTGTTTTGAGCAAGCACATAAATCATAACCCAAAAAATACAAAATGGCTCAATAGAGATAGATTGGTTTTTAGTGGAGGGCACGCTTCTGCTTTAGTATATTCATTTTTACATTTGAGTGGTTATGATTTAAGTATCGAAGATTTAAAAAACTTTAGACAGCTTGGAAGTAAAACNNTATGGTGATGTTCCAGGTGTAGAAGTAACAACTGGCCCATTAGGTCAGGGTATAACAAATGCTGTTGGTTTTGCTATGGCTGCAAAATATGCAGGCAATATTTTAAATACGCAAGAAGCAAAGGTAATTGACCATAAAGTGTACTGTTTGTGTGGTGATGGTGATTTGCAAGAAGGCATAAGCTATGAAGCGAGTTCTGTTGCTGGTCACCTTGGGCTTGATAATCTTGTTGTTATCTATGATTCAAATGAAATCACGATAGAAGGATGTACTTCTATATCGTGGAGCGAAGATGTAAAAGGTCGTTTTGAAGCGCAAGGTTGGCAGGTAGCTAGGATTGATGGACATAATTATGATGAAATCAATGAAGTTTTAAATACAACAAAAGAACAGACAAAACCTTTTCTTATTATCGCTGATACAACTATCGCAAAGGGTGCTTGTGAAATGGAAGGCAGTCATCACTCTCACGGCGCTCCTTTAGGTGAAGCAGAGATAGCAAATTCTAAAAAGAAAGCTGGTTTTGATGAGAATGCAAAATTTCAAGTAGATGCTGATGTAAAGGCAAGATTTGAGTGTGCTTTAGAAAAAGGTGCATTGGCAGAAGAGATTTGGAACAAGATGGTTGCAAACGACTTAAATGATGAACAAAGTTCTCTTTTAAATAAACTTTTAAATCCAAATTTTGATGAGATAGCATGGCCAGAATTTGAAGAGGGAAGCAGTGTTGCAACAAGAGATAGTAACGGAAAAATTTTAAATGCCATTGCTAAAAAAATCCCAGGATTTTTAGGTGGAAGCGCAGACTTGGGGCCATCAAATAAGAGTGAGTTAAAAGATATGGGAGATTTCCCATGTGGTAGAAATATCCACTTTGGTATCCGTGAACACTCTATGGCAGCTATCGCAAACTCATTTGCACTTTATGGATTATTTATCCCTTATAGTGCTACATTTTTTATCTTTAGCGATTATCTAAAACCAGCTGCAAGACTAAGTGCGTTGATGAGTTTAAGAACTTTTTACATTTGGACACATGACAGTATCGGAGTAGGTGAAGATGGACCAACACACCAGCCGATAGAGCAGTTAAGTCAGTACAGAGCACTACCAAATTTTTATACATTCCGTCCAGCTGATGCGAGTGAAAACATAAAATCATGGAAAAAAGCTCTTAGTATGAATGCTCCTTGTGCTTTTGTTTGTTCTCGTCAGGGATTAAAAGTTTTAAAAGATGACAGAGTTATCGGTGATGTTGCAAATGGTGGATATCTTCTTAAAAAAAGAGAGAATGCAACTTTAACACTTATGGCAAGTGGTAGTGAAGTTTATACTGTTTTAAGAGCAGGTTGTCACTTAGCAAAAATGGGTATCGCTGCAAACGTTGTGAGTGTTCCTTGTTTTGATCTTTTTGTTGAACAAAGCAAAGAGTATATAGAGAGTGTTGTAGATAAAAATACAAAAGTACTAGCAGTTGAAGCAGGTGCTGGAAACGAGTGGTATAGATTTGCTGATGAAGTTATCTGTATGAGACGTTTTGGTGCAAGTGCTCCTGCAAATCTACTTTTTGAAAAGTTTGGTTTTACTGAAGAAAACGTTGAGAGAAAAGCATGTGAAATGTTACATGT
Source organism: Sulfurospirillum sp. UBA6810 (assembly GCA_002469305.1). Classification (GTDB taxonomy): domain Bacteria; phylum Campylobacterota; class Campylobacteria; order Campylobacterales; family Sulfurospirillaceae; genus UBA6810. The sequence continues at coordinate 2,488 of DKEY01000073.1, read as the reverse complement.
AGAGTATAAAAAAGATACAAGCTGTGAAGCAAAATAAGAGGGCTGATTTAGCCCTTCTTTGTTAGATATACTATGTCAAAGCTTATAATTTATGGTGATATCCATGGTTGTTTGGACGAACTGATAACCCTTCGTAAAAAGATTAAAGTTAAAAGTGAAGATATAGAAGTATGTGTTGGAGATATCATTACTAAAGGAAGTAACTCCAACAAAACTCTTAAATTTCTGCGAAAAAAAGGCATCTTTAGTGTTTTGGGAAACAACGAAGATGTGCTTTTAAAATATATAAACGAAAAAGATAAAAGAGCTCTCATAAAGCTTGATGAAGATAGAAAAAACATAGTCAAAAATCTCTCGCTAAAAGATATTGAGTTTTTAAATGCACTTCCTTATTTCATCCAAATAGACAGATATACCATCGTGCATGGTGGCTTACAAAATTATATGAAATTGGATAATTTAAACAAAAGAGACAAAGATAAAATTCTTCGTATGCGCTATCTTAGCCCTGATGGAAATACTCTCATAAAGTACGGCAACGAAACAAAAAAATCAGTTTTTTGGGCAGATATATATGATGGAAGCAATGGCTTTGTTATCTATGGACACCAAAGATTTAAAGAACCAAGACTCAGCCCTTTTGCCATCGGTTTGGATACAGGCTGTGTTTATGGAGATAAACTAACAGCACTTGTCATTGAAGAGGGTGAAAAGAGATTTGTGAGTATAAACTTTGGAGAAAGAGATGTATAAAGCTGTTATATTTGACTTAGATGGAACTTTGCTTGATACACTCAAAGATATTGCCATAAGTGCGAACCATGTTTTAAATGAGTATGGAAAGTCTCCCATAGAAACACAGAAGTATAGGTATCTTGTCGGTAGTGGTGCATTGGCTTTGATGCAGAGTATCTTACCAAATTTGAGTGATGAAGAGTACCAAAAGGCTTTAGAGATTTTTGAAAAGCATTATACAAAACAGTTTGATGTTAACACTCAAAAATATGAAGGCATTAGTAAAATGCTAACATTTTTTCAAGTTCGTGGCTATAAGATGGCTGTTTTATCAAACAAGCCAAATAGATTTACGAAGATGTGTGTACTCAAATACTTAAAAAACTGGAATTTTGATGCGGTGTATGGAGTACGTGAGGGTGTACCTAAAAAGCCAGATCCAGCAGGTGTTTTTGAAATACTCAAAGAGTTACATGTAAAGCCTGAAGAGACTCTTTATGTTGGTGATACTAAGATAGATATGCAAACTGCTCTTAGTGCAGGAGTAACACCCATAGGAGTGTTGTGGGGGTTTAGAGAAAAAGAGGAGTTACTTGAGTATGGAGCAAAGTATATAGTAGCAAATCCAAGTGAGATTATAAAACTAGTAGTAACAATGGAAAGTATAAAAAGATGAAAAAAGTATATATAGTAACCGCAGCAAGTGAAGGCATGGGAAAGGCTTGTGCAAAAGAGTTAGCCCAGAGTGGACATGAAGTGGTTATCTTCTCAAGAACGCAAAAGATACTAGATGTGGCAAGTGAGATAGGTGCTCATGGAGTGGTTGGCTCGATTACATGTAAGGATGACTTGAAAAAACTTGTTGATTTTACTATGGAAAAATTTGGTAGAGTTGATGGTGCCATAAACAATGCAGGCTATATCCCAAAAGGTGATTTGCTAGAGCTTAGTAGTGAAAATTGGCACGAGGGTTTGGATATAGTCATAGGCAGTGTTGATACTATGCTAAAACTTCTAACCCCTATCTTTCAAGCTAGTGGTGGTGGGAGCATTGTCAATATCTCAACATTTGCAGCGTATGAGCCAAGTTCTGTATTTCCTATCTCTGCATGTATGAGAGCCGCTCTTGGTAGTTATATAAAACTTTATGCAGATAAGTATGCAAAAGATGGTATCCGTATAAACAACATACTTCCTGGGTTTGTGAACTCAAAACCAGTAAATGAAAAGTTTTTAAATCAAATCCCTATGGGAAGGTATGGAAAAGTAGAAGAGATTGCTACATTTGCAAAGTTTTTACTTAGCGAGGAGTCAAGCTATATGACAGGTCAAAATCTAAGAGTAGATGGTGGCATCACTCGTTCAGTATAGGATGTCTTTTGGATTGGATACAGATTGTTTTTTTAAGTTTAGTACAGGGATTTACAGAGTTTTTACCAATCTCTAGTTCCGCACATCTTATACTTGTTCCTAAGTTTTTAGGTTGGGAAGATCAAGGTTTGGCTTTTGATGTTGCCTTACATGTAGGAACGCTTATAGCTATTTTATATTATTTTAAGAATGATATTTGGCAGTTACTTAAGGATATTTTAGAAAATATTAAGACTAGAAAAGTTGTGGGTCAAAGTACTTTGGCTTGGGGTGTTTTGATAGGAACTATTCCTGTGGGACTTGCTGGAATTACTTTTAATGATTATATAAGTGATACTCTACGCTCACCATTTGTGATAGTAGCTACGACTTTAATCTTTGG
>DKEY01000150.1 GCA_002469305.1 Sulfurospirillum sp. UBA6810 | reverse complement strand
ACTATATAAAGTCCTTTTCCTAGTTTCCATGACTCAAAGCCAGTCCTCATAGGAGGAGTTCCAGCTATACCAGCTGCTGCAAATGCTGCTAAACAAACAGGAGGTGTCAAGTTTGAATCTTGAGAGAGCCAAAAGATGATAAGGTGTGCTGCAAGTAGATACATGGTAGCTTCAGGAACTTCTATGCCCATATTGACCAGTGCTGCCATCTCAGGACTTAGCATAAGACCAACGAGTGCAGGAGCACTCAAAACTGCTAAGACAACATAAGAAGCAGTTACCGGAAGACCCATGCCAAGCACCAAAGAAGCGAGTGCTATGAGTATAAGTGCTATGATAAGTTGGTTTCCTGACCACTCCATGATGAGCTGAGAAAAAGTGATACCGATACCAGAGATGTTGATAGCACCTACAATGATGCCTACACCAACAAGTAAAACACCAGTAACGACCATGTTTTGACTTCCAAGTGCCAAAGCCTCAAGTACATCACGAAAGCCCATACGTTTGTTCTTTGTCAAGTATGAAGAAGCGATGATAGTCACTATCGAAATACCTGCTGCATATGTTGGTGTAAAACCTACCACAAGCAAACCTATAAGGGTTGAGAGTGGGATAAGGAAGTGAAAACCTTCTCTTAAAATCGGAAATATATTGACTTTATCCCCAGTAACTTCTATATTGTTTTTCTTTGCATGTATATGGATATAGATGGTTATAGATGCGAAGTAAAGGATAGCTGGAAGTATAGAAACTAAGACTATCGTTACAAAAGGGATTTGTGTCATCTGCGCCATGATAAAAGCACCAGCTCCCATGATAGGAGGCATTATTTGTCCACCTGTTGAAGCGGCTGTTTCTACTCCTGCTGCAAAGATTGGATTGAAACCATTTTTCTTCATCATAGGGATAGTGATAGAGCCTGTTGAAACAGTATTTGCCACAGCACTTCCAGATATGGTTCCCATGAGCGCTGAACTAAAAACAGCAACATGTCCAGCACCACCTTTAAAGCGTGAAGTAACAGCACGTGAGAGATCCACTATAAAATCACCTGCACCACTTTTGAGTAAAAACGCTGCAAACAAAATAAACATAAATACATAAGTTGCAGAGATAGTTGCGATAGAGCCAAAAAGCCCCTCACCCGTAAAGTACATCCTATATAGGAATCTATCTAAACTCATACCCGCAAATGCAAAAACACCACTGAGAAGTTTTCCATAGTAGAGGATATAGCCGATAGCTGCAATCATAATAAAAGGGATAATGAGACCAGTCGCTCTTCTGGTGATTTCTATGGAGAGAACTATGGAGAGTATGGCTACATTGACATCCCAAAAACGGATATTTCCATTTGCTACACTATAAAGAGAGTCTTCAAAAAATACTAGATAGAAAAATGGAATTAACACCAATACAGACAACAATATATCTACTATTGATATAAATTCATCATTTTCATCGCCAAAAGTTCCAAATGTTAGAAATCCTAGACTCGCTAAAAATGAGAAGTGAGCTGCATTGAACCATAAGTCACTCATACCACCTTGAATGTTTACATAAAAGTGGAATACTGAAATAAATATGGCGTAAAGAAATGTGAATTTCTTTACGCTAGCTTTGCTAATTTTTAACATTACGATTTACTCGCCCATTAATCTTTGAGGGATTTCTATACCTTGCTCTTTATAGTACTTGATAGCACCTGGGTGAAGAGGCATAGGAAGACCATCAATCGCTTTTTTGATATTCATAACTTTTGTAGCTTTATGAACAGAGTTTAAGAATGGAAGGTTTTCATACATAGTTTTTGTTAAAAGATAAACTGTCTCTTCTGGAGTGTCTGCTGTAACAACTAAAAGATTTGGTTGTGCGATAGTGTTTATATCTGCCATTTGTCCAGGATAAGTCTCTTTTGGTATAACATATCTTGTCCAAACTGGATAGTTTGCTTGAATCTTTTCGATATCTGCATCGCTGAACTCTAAATGTTTGATTTTATCAGCACCGATAGTTGCATATGCATTTGTGATAGCACTTGTTGGAACACCTGATGGGATATTCATGCCATCAACTTTACCATCTTGCATAGCAGTTGAGCTTGGAGTATAACCAAGGTATTGTAAATCCATCTTATTGTAATCAATTCCTAAAGAATCTAAGATAGTTTCTCCTGAAACCAAAGTACCTGAACCTCTTTTTCCAATAGAGAATTTTTTACCATAAAGATTTTTCATATCCATGATATTGCCTGTTGTTGCAACTTTGTTATAAACAACAAATTGCTCAACATTTTGCCAAAGCATACTGATAGAACGAAGATTTTTTCTTGGTTTTCCATCATATCCAGCTTTTCCCTGCCATGCCATTGAGCCAAAAAGAGCTTGTATGATAGAAAAGTTTACTTCTCCTTTATCCATCATATCTATATTTTCTCCACTACCAGCACTTGAAATCGCTGAGAAAGTCATCTTCTCTTTTGCTGCAAGTTTGATACTTGCGATAGTCGCGATACCAACACCAACTGGGTAAAACGTGCCACCTGTGCTTGCTGTAGCTATGATGTATTTTTGCTCTTTATCTGCTGCGTTCATACCAGTGATGAGTGCAGAAGCGAGAACTGAAGTTGCTAAGAGTTTTTTGAGAAAACTGCTTTTGTACATTTTGGACTCCTTTTAATTTTATAAGTCCATTTTAGGCTAAAGTTTCAAAAAAGTTTCAAAAAAGTTGCTTTTTATAGATGTAAAATTCTTGATGTGTAACTTTTTTACTCTATTATGTATCCTTGCGATTTTCTTGAAGTGATAAAATCTTTCGTTTTGATTTTATCTTTGAGTCTTTTCATAACGGTTCTCAAAGTAGAATCAGAAGTCTCTTTATCTGGCCATAATGAGGACTTTAACTCCTCTGGAGTAACGATTTTTTTTATATTTTGTACCAAAACTTCTAAAAGCTGAGACTCTTTTTTTGATAGATTTACTAAAGAGTTTTTTTCATAAAGAAGTTTTTCTTGTATGTTATAAGAAAAAACAGAGTTGATTTTTATAGGTTCTTCTTGGAGACTCTTTTCTTTTAAAACTTCTGTTTTTGCTTTTTTAAGAAGATGCATGACATTATCTACATTGAGAGGTTTTGTGAAATATCCAAGAACCTTTAAATCTATTGATTTTAAGAGTTTATCTTCATCTTTATATGCAGATACTATGATGAACTTTTGTGTTTCGTTTATATGATATATCTTTTCAAGCATTTCCATGCCATCCATATTTGGCATTTTGATATCTGTAAGAATCAAATCAAAAGAGATGTCTTTTTCAAAATATTTTTTGTATGTGTATAAACCCTCTAATCCATCTTTTACTACTACCACTTCATCAAAAATTGTATTGAGGTAAAAACTGAGTATATCCCTTGCTACTTCTTCATCCTCTGCGAGCATTACTCTTGTTATGATTTTTGCCATTGTTCCTCTTTTTATGTTATAAAATTATAACAAAATGTCAAAATAGTTGTAAATATTGCAAAATAATGATATGTTTTTGCTTAAAAAAAGTTTTTTTTTGTAAAATACTAGGTTTGATAGTTTTTTTGATGAATGGAGATTCAAGTTAATGAGTATAAAAGTTAATGGAGATGAGATAACTTTTAGCGAAAAGATTTTTATCGTGTCTAAAACAGATACAAAAGGTAAAATTACCTATGGTAATGACGCTTTTATAGAAATCTCAGGCTATAAAGAGGAAGAACTTATAGGTGCCCCTCACAATATACTGCGACATCCAGATATGCCAAAAGTAGTTTTCAAAATGCTTTGGGATCGTGCTCAAAAAGGACAAGAGATTTTTGCGTATGTTAAAAATAGGGCAAAAGATGGTAAATACTACTGGGTTCACGCTTATATCACTCCTGTATTGGATGTTGAGTCAAAAAGAATTATAGGTTACCACTCAGTAAGACGCTCTCCTAGTAGAGAAGCTTTAAAAATAGTAGAACCACTCTATCAAAAAATGTTACAAGCAGAAAGAACTGGCGGCATGGATGCTTCTGCTAGAGTGTTAGATGAAACATTAAAATCACTAAAGGTTACATATGATAAATTTATCCTCTCTTTCGAATAAATTTTCTTCACTAGATAAATTACAACACGCAAATATAATTTCACTTAGTGTTTTTGCAATCGCATTTATACTAGAAGTATATAACAATGGATTTCACTGGATTCAAGTGCTCAATTTTATCAACTTTGGTATAGGTTGGTTTATGTTTATAAGCATAAGAAAAGTCCAACACACAGTTCGCTCACTCGCTAGTATCGTAAAAGACAGTGAACACGGAAAATTAAATGGTCGTATCGTCAATATCAAAGATGGCGGAGAGTTAAAAACTCTTTGTTCAAACATGAACTCACTTTTAGATAATTTTGAGCTTGTGACAAAAGAGATAAAAGCAGCGATTCAAGCAGCATCCAATGAAGACTTTAGCCGTAAAATCTTGAAAAAAGGGATGCATGGGGAGTTTAGAGACCAAGTAAATATGGTAAATAAAGCAGTAGAAGCTATGAAAACGACACATGAACATATAGCAAGAAACACACTAAACGCTAAGCTAGCTGAGATAAGTGGCAGTTCAAATGATTTTACAACTGTACAAAATGACTTAACAAAGATAGTAGATAAGCTAAGAGATATTTCAAGTGAAGGGGAAGCTTCAGCATATGAGGCTCGTGGTAGCTATGAAACGCTTAAAGGAACTATCAAAAAGATAGAATCACTCATAGATATAGTCAATCAAAATGAAAGAAGTATTGGTGTTTTGGCACAAAGAAGTGAAGAGATATCAAATGTTGTTGAAATTATCGATGATATCGCAGATAAGACAAACCTGCTTGCCCTCAATGCTGCCATAGAAGCAGCACGTGCAGGAGAGCATGGGCGTGGATTTGCTGTTGTTGCTGAAGAGGTAAGAAAACTTGCTGAGACAACACAAAAAGCAACTTCTGAGATAGGGGTCTCTATCGATATGCTACAAAAAGAGAGTGCAGAGATAGCACAAAGTGCACAGCAAATGAAAGAAGATGCAGATGAATCAAGTAAAACTATGGGCATCTTAAGTACGACTTTTGATACACTTTTAACGCAATCTGATAGGTCTTCAAAAAGTATAAATGCTATCCAAGCTACCGTATTTGTTACTTTGGCAAAGATAGACCATGCTATCTTTAAATCAAATGCATACAGTACAATTTACTCAAATGACACTCATAATGAGTTTGGAGACCACACTACATGTAGAGTTGGTAAGTGGCATGGAGGTGATGGTGAAAAGATGTTTGGGGATACAAAAAGCTATAAACTTTTAGCTTTGCCTCATCAAGAGTTGCATAAAAGTATAACCGATAGTATCAATCTACTCAAGCAGACAACAACAAATCTCTTAGATGAACAAGAACAAGTCATAGCAAATATCTATACGATGGAAGAAAACAGTAAGAAGTTTTTTGTAACAATAGACAATATGCTCAAAGAGTCATCAGTTATAAAAACGGCAGAAGCTTTATAATAAAAGATAAAAGGCTAGGTTTGATTTCCTAGTCTTTTATACAAAAACGATTACGCCCAGTTTTCTTTGCTTCATAGAGTGCTTCATCAGCTCTCTCAAACAGACTCTCTTTCGTATCCTCTGCTTTAATTTGTGTGATACCAAAGCTACATGTAATCTTTATATCTTTTACAAAAGTTGTGTTTTCGATATTTTTTCGTAAATTTTCAACCACTTGTGTAGTATCTTCCAGAGTTGTTTGATGTAAGAGTATAACAAACTCTTCTCCACCCCATCTTGCAAATAAATCAGTATTTCTTATGCTTTTTGTAACGATATTGCTTAAGTGTACTAAAATCTCATCACCAGTACTGTGTCCATAGATATCATTTACTTTTTTAAAGTGGTCTATATCTAAAAGAACGATACAAAAATCAGTATCGTATCTTTTGTAAAAACTTATCTCTCGGAGTAATTCTTCATTAAATTTAGCACGATTAGCGATTTTTGTAAGCTCATCAGTATAGACTCTTTTTGAAAGAGTTTGAGCTTTGATAGCGAGTTTTGTGTATTCGGTAAAGGAGCATATCCATGAATTGGATTCTCTGATATACGTTGGGTTGATTAGAAATGCTTTTGCAGAGTAGTCTTCTTCATCAACGATAGATACTATCCGTCTACTCTCATCAAGTTCAATTAACTCATAAATCCAATTTGTTTTGTCTTGTGAGTGAAAGTACTCTTGGTGTGTTATAAAAATCTCATTAAAAGAGGCAAATTCTTTGTTAAACTCTTCTACACTATGGGCAAAAAAGAGACTTAGAAATTTTTTATTTGCATAGGTAAGTTCTAAGTTATGGTCTAGGATAACGAGCATATTGTCTTGGAAATTGATGATATTATTGATGTTTTGTGCCATCACTACTTCATTTGTTATATCCATCAAGGAGATAACATAGTAATTTTCATCAATCTCTGCTTCTATATTTGGATATTGAACAGCTTGGGCACTGATAGCAAAGTGATGTGTTCCTCCATCTTGCACAATACACACTTTCTGTCTTTCTTTTGAAGTTGTTTTTAAAAGAGTATTGAGCCACGCTCCATTTTCTTTATCTTTATGTGTTATATAGTTTTCTTCTTCTATATCTTCAAATAAATCACAGATACAATTTTGCTCTTTTTGCAAACTTTCAAGAGAAGAAAATTGCGTAAAAAATTCAAAAAATGCACGATTGACATCTTGTATTTTTACTCCATCTGTAATGATTGTGATGATGGATTGGGAGTTAAAGATAGCTAGAATTTTCTCTTTTTGAGCTTTTATCTTTTGTTCGGAGTTGATTTTTATATACAAAGCTATGAGGATAAGTGCTAAAAAAAGTATATTTGATACAACTAACATATAAAATATTTTAATACTTGTTAAGATAGAGGTTGCATCACTTCTTGAGATAAAAGCTGAAGTAAAAGAGTTTGAAATAGGATTTTTAAGAGGAAGAATGGTGATAATCTCTTTTAAGTTTGTATCATAGATAGAAGTGTTTTTGCCAAGAGGGATGTTTTTTTGTATGAGGCTTATAGTTTGCGTAGATAAGCTATGGCTTTTTTTGTATTTTTCATCTATTTTTTGCATGATTTCACTATCTAGCGAGTAGCCCTCTATCGGCGAATTTATATAGTTTATCCTCTCTCCATCGAAAACTTTTGTATTTACTACTTCAGTGTTGATGAGCAGGTTTGAAGCCAAGTTATAATCTTTAATCATATCCAAGATAATGGCATAGGCACTAAAGGAAATTTCTACACTTCCTATGTGTTCGTTGTTATAAAACATGGGATATACAAATCTAAAGCCGTTGAAGATACGACCTTCTTCAAAACCATCTATGGGTTTTTTAAACTTGTTTGTATAGGCAACCGTATCTCTTATAAAAGTGAGATTGTCTCCAAATCGTTCAGGTTTATGCATCCTCAAAAAGCTATCATTGTTTGGCAAATGAAAATGAAACTGTCTTACATGTAAAGTAGATTTCAAAATCTCATAGAGTTCTTTATAGTGTTCATAAAGTTTTTCTCTCATCAGCGCTTTCTCCTTTGGAGATGCATCTTTTGCTTTTGCATAAAGTTCTAGGATAAAAGGTTTGTTTACATCGCTACGAAAGATATGAGAAGAGAGGGTTTTATACTTGTTGTAGATGGAGTTAAACTCGAGGTTTACTAAAGAGGTTCTTTGTTCTAGTATGGACTTTAACTCTTGATTGTGTTTGTAATCAAAAAGTACAAATATAGCAGCACTTAGGAGTATAAAAGTAACAATAAAAAAAGCTTTTGTATTTTTCATTCCATAGCCTAAAGTAAAATCCTCTTATTCTAACAAAATTATCCATAAAAGATTATTTTTTTATATAAAAGTTTTTTATTTATCATTTTGCTTTGTAACGATTGTAAATAAAACTCCTTCTTTTGTGTTGTGTACTTTGATAGTTGCCTCTATGTTTTCAAGGATAGTTTTAGTCATATAAAGTCCTATGCCTGTTCCTTTATTTTCAAATTTTGTTGTAAAGTAAGGCTCAAACATTCTCTCTAAAACTTCTTTTGAGGCTTGTCCCCCATTGTTGGAGAGTTCAATAGTGTTTTGGTGCAAATCTATCATAATCCAAGGAGTTTCGGGCTTACTTACTTTGATGGCATCTAGGGCATTTGCAAGAATATTTAAAATAGCTTGTTTAAATTCATTTTCATGTCCATAAATCTTAAAACTTTCACCCCTTACATGTAAAGATATATTGTTTTTTTGAAATTGCGATTGAAGTATGGATACAGAGGCGTTTATGGCAGATTTTACATCAAAATTTTCTTTATTTTTTGAAGGTTTGTAAAAGTTTCTAAAATCATCAATAGTTTGTGACATGTACTCTATCTGTTCTTTTGCATTTTCAACATACTTTTTCAAACTATTTTCAGGGAGTGTTTTAAAGTTGTCTTTGATAAAGTGAAGGATAAGAGAGATGTTATTGAGCGGTTGCCTCCACTGGTGTGCGATGGAGCCTATCATTTCTCCCATCGCTGCGAGTTTGTTTTGTTGTATGAGAAGTCTCTCTTTTGCTTGATTTTTTTCAACCTCTTGTGAAACTAAAAAAGAGAGTTCTGTCTCGCTTTGTTTTAGTGCTGTTATATCGTAGATGTAACCAAAGAGGTTGGTGATGTTTCCAAAGTCATCTTTTATAAAAAGCATACGGTTAAACACCCAGCGTATCTCTCCACTTTTAGTGATGATTTTGTAACTTTTTGAAAAGTCTTTGAACCCTTGGTTTATGTGTGCATGCAGTGAAGCCATAACTTCATCTTTATCGTCATCATGGATGATATCCAAGTAGCGAAGACCTTTTTCTAAAAAATCTTCTTTGCTGTAGCCATAGATTTTGATACTGTTTGAGACATAAAGAATTTCGAGGTTTTCACTGTTTTTTGCTCTAAGTACGATAATCTGCCCATCTGAAACAAGCAACTCTGTATCTTTCAAATCTTTTGCAACTCTTTTTCTCTCATCAATATCCATACTCATCATCAAAAGTCTTTTTGGAGTACCATCTTTGTTCAAAAAAACTTTTCCACGAGCTAAGACCCATTTATATTTGTTTTGCTTTGTTTTTAGTCTGTATTCGCAGATGATATGTTCTACTTTTTTGTTATTGACATGTTCGCTTAAAATGCTATTTACGAAGGCTCTATCATCTTTATGGATAAGAGAAAACCACTGCTCATAGCTTGTGATATCGCCTGTTTCATAGCCCAGCATGTCTAGCCATTTTTTTGAGAAAAATGTTTTATTGGTTTGAAAGTTTGTATCCCAAAGTCCATCATTTGAAGCGATGACAGCGAGTTCAAATCGCTCTTTCCATACATTGAGGAGTCTATTTTTGTTTTCAAGTCTTTTGTTGTGAGTAGAAAATATTTTTTTGATAAAGTTGGCAAAGAGTGTAGTCGAAGAGATAAGTACCAAAGTAGTTATCAAAACAACGATAAAAAGCAAGCGGTACTGTTTTTTATATTCATTTTGGATATCTTTGATTTTATATTTTAAAAGTTCTCCACTAACCCCTTCTATGGGGACTAAACCAACACTTAAAAAATACTTTTCGTAAGTATGTTGTATATAGTTGGCTGAGGGTTTTATGGAGATTTGCCACTTTTTACGCCCCTCAAGATTAAATATCTTTTTGCTATCTAAGTCATAAAGCCAGAGATAGTAATCATCATAAGAGGACTCTCTGATGCCTTGCAAAAATATATTTGAAGTTAAATTTTTCAAACTATCTATGGAAGAGAAAGCACCTATGTACCAGTCGTTTTCTGCAATTTTGTTAAAGTAGCTTACTTGGATAGTATTATCTACCTCATTTTTCCATCTATGAGAAGAGACAGCTCCTTGAGAGGCTATATACATAAGGGAAATTTGCAAGTGTTTTTTATCGCTTGATTCACTAAATATCAACTCTTGTATATCTTTTGCCCTCTTATTGCCATAAAGAACGTTATAGTTTTTATCAAATATAACAAAATTGATATCATTTTTATTTTCTACTTCTTGCATATAAACACTCAAATCTTTTATGCTTACTTGCTTATATAAAGAGATGCCTTTAATTATCCCTTTGAGAGTATGGAGGTCTTCTTTGAGTGTTTTTTCCACATCATTGAGATAAAAAGATATCTCTTTATCTGCTTTTTGTATGTGTGTATCCAAGATATTTTTATATCTAAAATTTTCTTCCAATTTGATTTTTTGCAAGATGAGGGCTACTTCACTTTTTTGCCTATGTTCAAGAACAAAAAAAGATATAACGACGATAAGGATAGCAAGGATAAATATAAAGATGGGCGGTATATAAGTGAGGATTTTTTCTATATCCCTGAGCTTATATACCTTGTTGTTCATGTGTATTAAAAGATTTCTATATCGCTATTTGTGTGTACAAAAACTCTATTTCTACCTTGGGATTTTGCACTATAAAGGGCGTTATCAGAGGTAGTATAAAGACCCAACTCATCTATAACATCTGATTGTAAATCCGCCACAACAAGCCCAATAGAAACAGTAACATAACGGCTTACACGGTTGCCAACATGAGGAATTTGTAAGTTTTCGATACCCTCTCTTAGTGTCTCACAAAGAGAAAAGGCCATCTCTTCATCTCCAGTAAAAACGGCACAAAACTCTTCCCCACCCATTCTAAAAAGATGATCTCCTCCACGTTTGAGATTTTTATCAAGTGCGCTTGCTACTTGTTTTAAAACTTCATCACCTTCTCTATGTCCATATATGTCATTGTATTGTTTAAAATAATCTATATCTATCATCGCAAAGGAGAGCTTTTTGTGGTCTCTTTTGCATCTGTTTATCTCTTTATGTATCATTTCACTATAGTATCTTCTGTTGTAAACACCAGTAAGTGCATCGTGATAGGTTATATTTTCCAAAAGTTTATGGCTAGTTATATCATGGCAGATAAGAGTGAAAGTGACATTTGCATCCGTGTTGAGGATAGGAGATATAAAGGCTTTTACCCAAAAAAAGTTACCGTCTTTTTTAAGAAACTTTAACTCACACTCTGCGGTTTTATTTTGCTCAATAGACTTTGTAAAGATATCTAAGATATTTTTTGATTTTTTTGTATCTTGAAATTCACAAAGATTTCTATCTAGTATCATAGAGTCAGTATATTGGGATGTTTCACAAAAAGCAGAACTTACATAATTGATTTTACCATCTAAACTACACTGTATGAGGATAACATTTTTATCAAAAACATTCATGAGGGCATGGAGTGCTTTGTCTATGTTTTGTATGTTCTTTTTGATGAGATTGATTTGTGTCAAATCCTGAATTGCTCCAACAAAAAGCTTAAACTCTTTCACATAGGTGATTTTTTCTAAAACAGTGTAGCTTGCTTGCGGGGTAACTACTTCTCTTTGGATGTTGATACACTCTTTGTCTATTTTTCTAAGAAGATCAAATTTATCTTTTATCTTCTCTTGTTGTTTTTTTTCGTATGTATGGAGGTAGTGTTTGTAAGTATGGATAAGTTTTGGCTCAAATATATAAGATACATTTGGTGTTGTGTAAAACTTATCTTTTTTATCATCTAAAAACCACTGTCCAAGACTTTCACAAGATTGCTCTTTGAGTTTTGCTCGCAAGTTTAGTTTGATGCTCTCTAGGTTTTTTATATAATCAAGTTTTTCAGCATTATTATGCTCGTTGTGTTCTTTTACAAGATCCTTTAGCAATTCTAAATCCATAAGCCCTCCCTACGATAATTGTCTATTTTACACAAAATATAATTAACATTAGGATAAAATGTCGCAATTTTTTCAAAGGGATTTTTTATGCGTTGTGCAAAGATGAGTTCATTTATAGTCATGGATATAGTAAGAGATGCTGGTAAGTTTGAAGATTGTATCCACTTTGAGATAGGACAACCAGACCTCTCTCCAAGTCCAAAAGTGAAACAAGCTTTGCATGAGGCGATAGAAAAAGATAGATTTTCTTATACCGAGAGTTTGGGTCTTTATGAGCTGAGAGTGAAGATAGCTGCGCATTATAAACGTGAATATAATGTAACGATAGAGCCTGAGCAGATTTTTCTCACTCCTGGAACGAGTGGGGCATTTTTAATCGCATATGCACTTACGCTCAAAACAAGTTCAAATCTAGGACTCTCAGATCCTTCTTACCCTTGTTATAAAAACTTTGCCTATCTTATGGATATAAATCCTCTCTTTATGCCCATAGGAAAAGAGGATAGCTTTGAGTTACATGTAAAAGATTTACAAAAGCATAAACTAGATGCCTTGCAGATAAGTTCCCCTGCAAATCCAATGGGCAATATCTATGATGCACAAAATCTGCAAGAGATTATAAAGTACTGCGATGAAAAGGGTATATCTTTTATCTCAGATGAGTTATATCATGGTTTGAGCTATGAAAAAAGAGCAAATAGTGCATTAGAGTACAGCGATAATGTATATGTCATCAATGGCTTTTCAAAGTTTTACTGTATGCCAGGAAACCGTTTAGGCTGGATAATCGTGCCAAAGGAAAAGGTAAGAACAGCAGAGATAGTTGCTCAAAATCTTTTTATCTCCGCACCTACACTTTCTCAGTATGGTGCCTTAGAAGCATTTGATTATGCGTATATGGCTGAGGTGAAAGAGGAGTTTAAAAGAAGAAGAGACTATCTCTTTGATGAGCTTTCTCAAATATTTGAGATAGATGCAAATCCTGATGGAGCTTTTTATATTTGGGCAAATGTTTCAAAATATACAGACGATAGTTTTGCTTTTGCAAAAGAACTTTTGGAAACTTTACATGTAGCCGCAACTCCTGGGGTTGATTTTGGCTCAAACAAGACAGAGCAGTATCTGCGTTTTGCCTATACAAGAGATATTTCTCACATGAGTGAGGGCATAAAAAGACTACGTAAATATCTTTTATAAAAGCTTACATGTAAAGTTTTTAAAGCTTAGTGTTGTGGCAAATCACACTTTTTAGTGAGGATACAAAGTGGACAGAAGTTAAGTACTCCAGCGATAAGCGGGATGATACCTAAAAAAAACCAACTAGCATACTCTACTGTTCCAAAAAAGATGATGCCGAGCAACACAAGAGTCGCCCCAAGTCCGATACGAAAGTTTCTACAAAAAGACCTAATTTTATTGAAGTTCACACATACTCCTTGAATAAATTAGGATAATTATACTCCCAATAACCCAAAGTATCTTAAAGATAAAGAGTCACATTTTTCGCTTGTGATTTGTATAAGAAACATTTTTCGTCAAGGCATAAAGAGAGCTATCATCACGGGGATGGTAAAGATAGAAACAGCAGTACTTAGGATAACTGCAAGTGAAGCCTTTTGTGGATGTACATTTAAAAGTGATGCAACAGCTACTGTGTTGCCTGCCATCGGTGGAATGGCAAATAAAAACATCACTTGATAAAGTCCAGTATTAAAAAGATGAAAATAAGCCATATCAATCCAAATGATAACAAGCACAGCAAAAGGATAAATCAAAAATTTCATACCAAAAGCAAAAGCGATAAACATTTTATCAATGCCTACACTTTTTAGCCCCTTAAGCCCCATACCTATCATCATCATTCCCAAAATGGCGTATGCATTTTTAAATGTATCAAGATAGTTACCCAAATCAGTTGAAATCTCAACTTTTAAAACATTACATGTAAGTCCTAGGATGATGGCGTAGAGTGCTGGGAGTTTTGCTACTTTTTGTAAACTTTGCTTTATGCTGTAGTTTCCTTTTGCAACAACAAAAAAACCAACGGTATTTTCATACAAAAGAGAGGCAAGAACAGTAAAAATATAGATATTTACCAAACTAGGTTCAAGCAACATGATAGCAAGAGGGATGCCAAAGTAGCCTGTATTGCCAGTTCCTGCTGAAAATGCAAGGATATTTTTTGTGTTATCACTAAAAAAATTGGAGCTAGCCTTTAATGCCCCAAGAGATAAAATACTATTGAGGATAAAAAGAACAACAGGCAAAATAATAACACCAAGGTTCAGTTCCACTCTATAAGAAGCCATAAATGTTACGACAGGACCCAGTATATATATAAGTAAACTTGCCATACTTTCACGTCTAGCTTCAAAGTATTGGACCATGACAAAGCCTAGTGCAATGGTAATATACAAAGGAAATATCTTAAGACCTAGGGCAGTTGCGAGTTCAAGCATGGTGTCTCTTTTTGTAATGTTTGTGTAAATAATGAGAGCATTTTAGCAATTAATTTAAAAAAATAGCAACAAAAGAAACTAAATGTCAAATATTATGCTACAATACTTATTCAAAAAATGCCTTTTTGTCGTTAAAACATTTCGAAGTGTTGTAATTTTCATTTAGGTTTTTAAATTTCAAGGAGTCGGGTAGATGAATATTTACGTAGGAAATGTTTCTTACAGCACAAATGATGAGAAACTAGTAGAGTTGTTTTCAACGTTTGGTGAAGTTGCAAGTGCAAGAGTTATAAGTGATAGAGAAACAGGAAGATCTAAAGGATTTGGTTTTGTAGAAATGCCAAATGATTCAGAAGCAAGTGCAGCAATCGAAGCGTTAAATGAGAAAGAAATTGACGGCAGAACATTAAGAGTTAATGAAGCTAGACCAAGAGAAGAACGTCCAAGACGTGCTCCTAGATATTAATACCAATTAATACATAAAAATATAAAAGGGGGAAGTGAGTTTATCTCGCTTCCCCCTTTTTTTTTACCTAGTTATCGCAAATCCTAAGCCAACTTTTTCAATTCTCTTGTCATAATCAATCAAACTCTCTCCATATCCATGAAAATATTGTAAATATCCATATAAATCCTTTATCCAAGGAATTGCAAATGTCCAACCAAACTCAACTGCACCTCTGTTTTCACCCTCAAATCGAAAGTTGTTTCTTAGTGTGAGTGTAAAAAGATTTTCTTTATAAGGGTAGGCGATTTTTAAATCACCATATCCTAGATAGTTATGGATATTTGGATTATCATCTCCTTGTGTATCATTTACAAATCTTTTTTCACTCTCAGGTATCCTATACCAAGCACGTGGCATGATAAAAATACCTTTATACTGAAAAATCCCCTCAAGATAAATACGGTTCCAAGAGCGAGAGTTTTCTCCACTTCGTCCGTTCGACTCATGCACAAGCCCTAAAGTGTATGCTTTGAGTGCAGTTTTTTCATAAGGGTAAGGGAATTGTATAAAAAATTCTGGTTGATAGTTTGTCTCACGAAAAGGAGCGGAGTTTTCACTAGTTTGCCACCAAGAAGTTTGTGTATAGCCCAGGTAGAGTTTTTCACCCATTCCTAAAAAGTCCTGAGCTAACTGTTTTTTAAAACTGAGTTGAAACTTTGTTTCACTCTTTTTTCTATCATTTTTTGCATGAAAATCATATGTAACAGGGAGAAGGTAGTTTGACTTATAAGGCTGCACATCAAAGTTTGCAAAGATTATCTTTTTGATGGAATTATTTGTTATATTATTATCATAGCCATCAACACTGTTTTTTCCAACTTGGATGAGTGGTTCTTGTACCTTTTGCAAAGTATCTGCACTAAGGGTGCTTTCTTTGAGTGCAAGCTCTGCGGAGGTTTTATACCAAAGAAGAGCATTTTGTGTGTCGCCACTTTTTTCAAACTCTTGCGCTTTTTGATACGCCTCTTTTGCCTCTTCTGCTCCAAAAGAGTATGAAGCTAAAAAAAAGAGAAGTAAGATACTTGAAATTTTCATTATATATCCCTTTTATATTGTGTTGAAAATTAAAAGTATACACTAAAAGTAGCACCAACTCCCTTGTTATTTTGTAAAAGTATCTTGATATTGTGGATATTTGCTATTTTTTTTGCAAGTGCTAGTCCAAGTCCAAAGCTATTTGTTCCATGATGATTTGTTTTGTTAAATTGGTAAAATTTATTGAAGATAAGTTCGTGTTTTTCTTTTGGTATTCCTTCCCCCTCATCACTTATGCTGAGACATTGTGATTGAAGGTTGAGAGTAACTTGTTTTCCTTTTGGAGTATATTTTATAGCATTGTCAAGAAGATTTGCTATAAGTATTCGTATCAACTCTTTATCTCCAAAGAAAGCAGTTGCATCAAGATTTTCTACATGTAAGTCTATACTTTTTGATTTTGCGATAGGCATGTATTCGCCTAAGATATCCAAAGTGATAGAGTCTATCTCCAAGGGTTCAAAACCAGTTTTTGTATCATAGTTACGCACTTTTGCAAGCATCAAAAGGGTAAAGACGAGTTTTTGGAGGGTTTCAACCTCTTTTTTTATAGTACACAAAACAGTTTCATACTCTTTGATATTGCGCTTTTTTTAAGAGTAACATCTATCTGCAGTTGGATGGAAGCAAGAGGAGTTTTGAGCTGGTGTGAAGCATTTGCGCTAAATTCTTGTATCTGTCTTGAAGACTCAGCTAGTTGTTCCATCATTTCGTATTCAAATATCTTGAGTGCTTTAATAGAGATGATAGCTATGGCACAAGCACAGATGGAGCGAAAAAGGTAGATAGGAAATCCAGTAAACTCTAAAAATGAGTGGGTATTGATGATATTTGAAGGGAAATGCTCCACAGGAGGTACGATAATACCACTAAAAAAAGCATAAGCAACAAAAACAATGCCTCCTGTTTTAAAGTAGTAGCGTAAATCTTTTGCATGGTTGAGTTTTTTAAGAGTTTTTGCATACATGTAAAGCCCTATCCCTAAAAACAAGCTTCCCCAAAAACCAAAAGTATAACGTATAGCGACAATGGCTTCATTTAGTTTAGGTTCTATGATAACCATGATGATGAGGATACTTAGAAACAAAGGGTAGATCACAGCTGGAGCAAATAACTCATATATAAAACCCATTTTTACATTGGGCGGTTGGAAAACATTGCGAAGCATAAAGCGAGAAAATTCAAATAAAAAGATAAAAGAGGCAAGTAAGAGAAAAATTTCATAAGGTATAAGATGAAGCTTAGTGGATGGATAAAGATGATAGTACAAAGATATCCACTCAACAAAGGCATGAGTGAAACCAAACATCCCTAAAAGCCAAATCTTTTTTGCAAAGAAAAACCTGCTCTCTTTTGGACTAGAACTGAAGATAACGACACCTAGAGTAAAAAAGAATAAGCCATAAAAAAATAAAATTACAGAGAGCATATCTTGTAACCTGAGCCTCTGATGGTTTTTATAAGAGGTTTTTCGCCTTCTATATCTACTTTTTTTCGAAGATGATGGATAAATACATTGATGATATTTGAGGATGTTACTTCACTGATCCCCCAAACTTTTTCTTGAAGCATGGTGTGCGTAATGATACTATCTTTGTTGCTTAGCATATAAACAAGGATATCAAACTCTTTTGTGGTAAGCTCGATTGGTGTATCGCCTCTTTTAACTATGCGTTTGAGAAGGTTTACATGTAAGGTATCAAGAGTGAGTATCTCGGAGTCATTGAAGCTATAACGCCTTATGAGGGCATGGACGCGAGCTACAAGTTCGCCAAAAGAAAAAGGCTTGGTAAGATAATCATCAGCCCCACACTCAAGTCCTTTTATCTTATCTTCTACATCACATTTTGCTGTTAAAAGTAGCAGTGGAGTGACGATTTTTTCTAAGCGCAATTTTTGACATATAGATAAACCACTCAGTCCTGGCAACATCCAATCTGCGATGATGGCATCATAGTGACAAGTTTGAGCTAGATAAAGACCCTCATTGCCATTGTCACAAATATCTACTACATAACCCTCTTCTTTAAAGCCTTTATCCAGATATTTAGTATGGTTTTATCATCTTCTATAATAAGTATTTTCATGAGCTCAATTATAGCCGTATTTTATAGCTCTAATATTAAAAAAAATTAATAATACATTCATGTTGACGAAATATTTATTTGTCACAATTTCAGAGTCGAAATTTATATCTCAAAAGGAGAGAGAATGAAAGTTTTAGTCAAAGGCGCACTTTTGCTTGCAGCAAGTGCGATGATGGTTTCAAGCGTATATGCAAAGGGCATGGAATTAGAGAGTATGAAAGCAAATACAGTAAATGCATTTGATGTAAATGATGCTGTTTGGGCAAAAGTAAAGTCATTGGTCGTTGTGCTTGATCAAACTCCTTATAAACCAGATGGATTTAAAGGGATTACAAAGACAACTGCTACTTTAAAATCAGTTTATGATGATAAAAATATGTATCTTTATATGCAGTATGATGATCCAACAATGAGTGATGCTCGTTTCCCTTGGGAAAAACAAGCAGATGGTTCTTGGAAAAAGTTAGTCAATAAAGACCAAACAGGTCATGAAAATAATTTTTATGAAGACAAAGCAGCTGTATATTTTGATATCAACGCAAAAGGTTTTGCAAAAAAAGGTTGTGCTATAGCTTGTCACATTACAAAAGACGGTATGAACAATGGTTTTGCAGATACATCTGCAGGACGTAAGTACACTAGAAAAGCAGGTGAGACAATCGATATGTGGCATTGGAAGGGTGTAAGAACAGGTATGCCTTTTAAACTAACTCATGACCAGTATGTTGATGATATTGCAGATCCTGCAAAAGATAAAAACTGGGGACGTCATGGTGATGAAAAACTTGGTGGTGGATATAAAGATAATGGTGCAAAAGGTGCAACAGCTCCAGAGTTTATGAATCCAAATGGAGAGTTTATGAATGGTTTTGTTCTGGATGCAACCAAAGTTCCTTTTGTAGATACTTTTAAAGCAGGGGATAGAGTACCTGGCATAGTGGTTTCTAAGATGAGTGGTTCTGCTGCAGATATCGAAACAAACCATGAGTACAAAGATGGCAAATGGACTTTAGTTTTCAAAAGAGCACTTGTAACAGAACATCCAAAATCAAAAGTACAAGATGTGCAGTTTAGTGACCTTAAAAAGCCATACTACTTTGGTGTATCAGTGTTTGACAATACTCAAATCAACCATATGTATCATGATGGAAGCATCAAGTTACTCTTTAAATAATGGATAAAACTATGAACATCCGTCAATTAAATGTTCAGGCAAAAACAGCGATTTCGCTGTTTTTGCTCTTTATCATTACAGCGACTATCTCATCTGTTATCCTTTTAGGCTTAGAGCTTAGTGGAAGTAAGGAGGGGCTAAATATCCCAACTATTTCTCAGATAAAAGATAAATACACTACTCCTACCATCGTAGCTGCGATGAAGGGAAGCATGTATGAGTATGTCACAAGTGATGAGGATATAGAAACAGTAAGAGCATGGATAGATGAGGGTGCTAAAAAAGAAGGTACTCTTTATGAGGATTCGATGGAAATTATCAAGCTTGATTGTGCAAATTGCCATAGTAAAACTTCAAAGATGAGCAAAGCAATCCCATCGATGCCTTTTGAGAAGTATGAGCAGGTTATAGAGCATACAAAAGCTGGTTACTCTTGGTCAAAGATGTCAAAACAAGCACATATCCATATGTTTGGTATAGCGATGTTTTTGATAGTTGTGACACTTTTGTTTGCTTATACAACATATAAAGAGAGTATTAGAACAGGACTTATCGTCGCTTCTTTTGGTGGAGCATTTTTAGATATATTTTCTTGGTGGTTTTCAAAGTACGTCACTGAGTTAGTTTATCTTATCTTCAGCATGGGTGGTTTGATGGTAGCGTCAATACTCGCTATGAGTTTCCTTATCTTGGCAGATATCTGGAAAAAATAACTTCTATTATGAGTGCCAAGTCTTTTGGCACTCCCTTATAAAACTTTGCTATACTGCTGTTTTTAAAACTTACATGTAGGATTTTTTTTGAAAAATGGCAATATTTTTGGAGTAGTAGCTATACTCCTTTGGGCAACTCTAGCCTCTTTTGGTGTTCTCGCTGGGAACATTCCTCCTTTTCAACTCACATCTATGGCTTTTTTTGTAGCTTTTTTGATAGGAACTTTTTTATGGAAAAAAGAGGGCAAGGGAGTACTGATACACTTTAAACAGCCCTTGAAAGTTTGGATTGTGGGTGTTTGTGGACTTTTTGGTTATCACTTTTTTTACTTTTTAGCCATCCAAAATGCGCCTGCTGTGGAAGCAAATCTCATCAACTATCTCTGGCCACTTCTCATTGTTCTTTTTAGTGCACTCTTGCCAAATGAAAAACTAAGGTGGTTTCATATCGTAGGCACACTTTTGGGTTTTTTAGGAGCTTTCTTTCTTGTCACAAAAGGAGAGGGATTTGCGTTTAATACAGAGTATATAGATGGTTACATGTACGCTGTTTTATGTGGTATCATTTGGGCTTCTTACTCTGTGCTCTCACGTCACTTTGCACATATCCCTACAAGTGCTGTGGGGGCGTTTTGTGGCGTCACTGCTGTTTTGTCTTTTGCTTGTCATTTGATTTTTGAGCTAACAGTTATCCCTGACATAACGCAACTTTTAGCTATCATCGCTCTTGGATTAGGGCCTGTTGGTGGGGCCTTTTTTGTGTGGGATATTGGGATGAAAAATGGAGATATCCAGCTTCTAGGCTCACTCTCATATGCAGCTCCGCTGCTTTCAACTTTACTTCTCATCGCACTTGGACTAGCGCAGATGAGTTTTTTTGTTTGGATAGCTTGTGGACTTATCATAGCGGGTTCAATGCTTAGTTCATTGAACCACTTTAAAAAGCTTTTTAGTACTCGTAATCGACTACTTTAGTGAGAGTGTTTACTGATTTGAGGTAAGTTACTATCTCTACATGGATAGGGTTGATGGCATAAGCTGCCAAGTCCTCTTTGTTTTCAAAATCAGTGATTAAAGCCAAATCAAACGCCCTCTCTTCAGGGCTAAAGTTTATACCAACTTCGATGTGTTTGAGGTAGTCAATCTTGCCTTGCATGGACATGATTTTATCTTGTATAAATTTTTTGTTTTCGCAAGAGTTGTCTTGTAGTTTGAAAAATACAATGTGTTTTATCATGGTGATTCCTTTTTTTATTTTCGTAATCGTTAAAAATCTATGTATAATACCCAAAACATATGAAAAAAAAGAGAAATTCTTGGAAAAAAATCAAACACAAGCATACAAATACGCTCTTATTTCTGTACTTTTGTGGTCAACAGTAGCGACTGCTTTTAAAGTCTCTTTGAGTGTGATGAGCCCACTAGAACTTCTTTTTTACTCGTCGTTGAGTTCTTTGCTTATCTTGGGTGGGATATTGGCTTATCAAAAAAAGTTGAACGAGGCTTTCTTACATGTAAAGAAACAACCCCTACTCGTAGTGGTTTTAGGGGCTATCAATCCTTTTATATATTATCTTGTTTTATTTAAGGCGTATGATGTTTTACCAGCCCAAGAAGCACAAGCTATCAACTACACTTGGGCGTTGATGTTTGCATATCTCTCAGTTATCTTTTTAAGGCAAAAACTATCCCGTGCAGATATCATCGCTGGGTTTATTTGCTACTTTGGTGTGCTTATCATCGCAACAAAAGGGGAACCTTTTAGTTTAAATTTCTCAGATGCATTTGGAGTATTTTTAGCACTTTTTAGTACAGTGCTTTGGTCTATGTATTGGATATTTAACTCAAAATCAAGCGCAGATGCGGTTGTGGGTTTATTTTGTAACTTTTTAGTTGGAGTTATTTTTATCGCTTTGTATATTGTCTATGTGGGAGGGATTACGCTACCTAGTTTAGAAGCTGGGTTGGGTGCTGTTTATGTGGGATTTTTTGAGATGGGCATCACTTTCGTTTTTTGGCTTAGGGCAGTGAAACTAAGCCATAGTGTCTCAAAGATATCAAATCTTATCTTTTTATCTCCATTTTTATCTCTTGTATTTATCCATTTTTTCGTTGGAGAAGAGATTTTACCCTCTACTATCATAGCTCTTGTGCTTATCATCTTTGGACTTGTTTTTCAACAAAAGTATAAAAAAAAGATTTAAAGCACAGTTGTTGGCTTTCCAAATAAAAAGCCTTGAAAGTAGTCAAACAGTAACTCCTCTGCTACTTGAAAGCAAGTCTGTGAGTTGATATGCGTAGCGATAGACTTTGCATCGAGCATTTTTGTGTAAGCTAAGATATCCTTACATGTAGCGTACTCTTTGTCGTAAAGAGGCAAGAGTCTTATGATATCTCCATGTACTTTCACATAATCTATCTGATGGGGTTCAAAACACTCCAAATCTTTTGGACTTTTTATATTGTCTATACAGATTTTGATGCCATTTGCTTTTATCTGATTTATCTTTTCCAAGTTAGCTATATGGTGCAGATAGGTGTCATTTTGTAGTTCAAAAACACAAGCACTATCTTTAAATGTTTCTATCAAGTATAAAAAGAGATTTTCATCATCAAAGTCATGGTAGGAAAGGTTTATACCTTTTGGGTAGTGGATGTTTTTTATAGCAAAAGCGATAGACTTGACGATAGTTTCATAAACACCTCTCTCATGTGAGATATCCAAGAAAAACTTTGGAGATTGCACCCCGTCTTTACCCTCAAGTCTGATAAGCACTTCATTGTAAAGCACTTTGTGATTTATATCGAGTATGGGTTGGAAAAAAGGGAGTATTTTCTTTTCTTCTAAGGCATATTGGATATTTTTGTATATATTTTCTTTTGTTTCATTTAAAAGATTTGTAGCAAATTCTGAGTGTGTTACAAAGGGTTGATTTTGTTTTTTTGCTAGTTCTAGTGCCGCTAGTGCTTTTTTAAGAGGATGAAAGTGATCTAAACAGATACCGATGTGTGCATTGATATCCAAACAAAAAGAGTCATTGCTATAGTGTTGGTTTGAGATAAATTTACATAATTCACTCAGTATCTTTTCCATAACATCCAAATCAAAAGGGATGTTTTGTAAAAGGGCAAACTCATCAGCGCCTATCCTATAACAAGACATCTTATGCATAGCGGCAAACTCTTGCAAAGCTTTTGCAAACTCTTGGAGGATAAAGTTACCAACACTATCAGTGTATTGGATGTTTATCTCTCTAAAATTGTCTATATCTAAAACAAACAGTTTAGGATGTTTTGCTTTGTCCAAATCTATATGTAACTGTTCTATATTTGGAAGGTCTGTAAGAGTATCTCTCATAGCATCTTCTTTGCATTTTCATAATCATCAGGATGGTTGAGGTTTAGAAAAATTGTATCATCTTCAAAGTCCACATACTTTACATGTAGCTTTTCAAACAGTGCTCTTATCTTGTGGTTGTTTTGTTCTATCTGTGTTTTTATAATATCTGCTATATATGGTTTGTAGATGGCGCACATTTGATGGCTTCCAAAAGGGGAACGTGCTATAACGATATCAGTATCTTCATCAAGGCTGTATAAAAGTTTTTCATAAACCCTCTTTGTAACAAAAGGCGTATCAACACTCAAAATAGCCACTGGTTTGTCAAACTTTTTTAAGATACTGTAAAGTGCGACCAAAGGAGAGTACTCTTCAAAATCCTTTACATCTTCGATAAAAGAAGCTTTAAAGGCAAATTTTTCTTTGGTTTTGCAACTTACATGTAAAGATTCAAAATTGTGAGAAAGTCTTGCTAGTTGGTACTCTACTAGGGTTTTATGGTTGTGAAAAGGAAGAAGTGCTTTGTCTTTTCCCATACGAGAACTCCTCCCCCCTGCAACGATAACACAAGGAAGAGGAATTATTTTTTGCATTTTTAAAGACTTCTTGGGTCCACTATCTTACCAGCAATGGCACTGGCAGC
>DKEY01000106.1 GCA_002469305.1 Sulfurospirillum sp. UBA6810 | reverse complement strand
AAGAAGTAAAACCAAAATTTGTAGAAAATATCTTAGAAAAATTTGTTTTTGATTTACCTCAAAACATAGTTGACCAAGAGATTGATATGCAAGTAAGAAATATCTTCGGTAGTATGAGTGAAGAAGATATAAAAGTTTTCGCAGAAAATCCAGAAAAAATTAATGAAAAAAGAGAAGAGTATAGAAAAGAAGCTCAAAACTCTGTAAAACTTACATTTTTAGTTGACGAATTAGCAAAAGCAGAGCAAATCAAGGTAGAAGATCAAGAAGTAATGCAAATGATTTACTTTGAAGCAATGCAACAAGGACAAGACCCAAAACAGTATTTTGAATATTATCAAAAACAAGGGGTTTTACCAGCTATAAAAATGTCGATAGTAGAAGAAAGATTGTTTACACAACTTTTCAATAAAGAGAAAAAAGGCGAATAATGAGCTACGTTCCAGTAGTAGTTGAAAAAACAGGTCGCGGTGAGAGAAGTTACGATATCTATTCTCGTCTTTTAAAAGACAGAATTATTATGCTAAGTGGTGAGATAAATGACCATGTAGCCTCATCAATAGTTGCACAATTACTTTTTTTAGAAGCAGAAGACCCTGAAAAAGATATATATCTTTATATAAATTCTCCAGGTGGTGTTATAACAAGTGGTTTTAGTATCTATGATACTATGAATTACATAAGACCCGATATAAGTACGATTTGTATAGGGCAAGCGGCTTCTATGGGAGCTTTTTTGCTTAGTTGCGGTGCTCCTGGAAAAAGATATGCTCTTCCAAATGCTCGTATCATGATTCACCAACCTTTAGGTGGTGCTCAAGGACAAGCGACAGATATCGAGATACAAGCAAGAGAAATACTAAGACTTAAAAGAATTTTGAATGATATCTTGGCTAAAAATACAAAGCAGAGCGTTAAAAAGATAGAAAAAGACACTGAACGTGATTTTTTTATGAGTTCGAGCGAAGCATGCGAGTATGGGTTGATTGATAAAGTTTTAGAAAAAAGCTTTAAATAATTTAAGGGAGAAAACTTTTTATGGTTCGTTTAGATAAAAATAAAATACAAAGTGGATTAGGAAAGCGCTCAACAAAGAGTGTAGAGGAAGATGAAAATATAGAATCAAATAAACCACAAAGTACAAATAGCGAACTTGAAAAGTTTTCTCTTTATGTCCTCAAAGTGTTGATGGATGAAAATATTCCACCAACACCCATAAACTTTCAGATATATTTTGACAAACTTTTAGATAACAAGCCACTCTCTTTCAAAAAACGTATCAATGAAATGCTAGAAGCAGAGATTGCCAATGAAGATGAGCATCGTGCTAAGATGGAGATGGATGTTAAAGAGGGTTTTGGACAGATAAAAAGTATCATGCAAGTTGTTTCAACTGCCTACAAAAATCTAAATATCATGAAAGAGATTATTAAAAAAAGAACCGCAGAGTTAGAGATAAGCTCAAGTCAGCTTTCTGTAACCAATGTTACATCAGCACTAAGTGAAGATTTGAAAAAACTCTCAGCATTGATGGGTAAGCAGATGGAAATGCTTAAAAAGCATTATGAAAAAACTGGTGAGATACTCAAAGATATTGAAAGTAAAGCTATATTTGATTCAAGATATGGTGTCTATAATCGTAGATATTTACTTCAATCTTTAGAAAAAGAGTGTCAGTCTATTCAAAAATATAATCACCAGAGTTCTTTGGTTTTAGTGAAGATAAAAGATAGTATTTTAAGTCGCATAATTAATACCAAAGATAGATTGGTTTTAACTAGAAATATAGCAAAATTACTTTTAAAAACATCAAGAAGAAGTGATGTAGTTGCACACTATGGTGAAGGTGTTTTTGGTATGCTTATGATGCATACAGATATAAATAATGCAAAAAGAGCGTGTGATAGAATCATAGATTTGATTTATGCAACAAGCTTTTTTATCGGTGATGCAGAAGTAGATACTGATATAGAACTCGCTATCATACCAATCCAACCAGGACATACTGTAGAAGAGTTTATCTCATGTGCCCTTGACTTCTTGCCGCAAACAGGAAAGGGGTTAGAGCCATATATGGTTTGTAATGTGAAAGAAGAAAATATCGAAGAGGCGGAAGAAAAGTTAGATGAAGCGTGAAATATTAGTGTATCCAGATAAACGTCTTAGAGAAGAGTCTAGAGATGTTGAAGCATTTGACGAAAGACTCCATGCTTTGCTTGAAGACATGAAAGAGACTATGTATGCACATGAGGGAATAGGCTTGGCAGCTATACAAATTGGTGTTCCCAAAAATGTACTTATAATTAATCTATTAAATGAAGAAAATGAACAAGAACCAGAAGATTTATATGAGATGGTTAATCCAGTTTTACTAGATGGAGATGGTCTTACTACATATCAAGAGGGATGTTTGAGTGTTCCTGGCTACTATGATGAAGTACAAAGAAAAAAAGAGATAAAAGTAAGATATTTTGATAGAGACGGTAATAAGATAGAGAGAGAATTTGATGGGCTAATGGCTATCGCATTTCAACATGAGTTAGACCATCTAAAAGGACATCTTTTTATAGAAAAACTCTCTTATCTAAAAAGAAAAAAGTTTGAGAAAGATTGGAAGAAGAAAATAAAAGCTGGTAGTTAGCTTTGAGTAAAAAAATAAAAAAATTTAGGTGTGCTACGCTAGATTTTAATCAAGCAAAGATAGTAGAAGTAGAGTCTGCTTATGTAAGAGCACTTCCTGGATTTTCTATCGTAGGCATAGCCAATCAATCCATTCAAGAGTCTCGTGACAGAATTAAATCAGCCCTTACAACTATAGGATTTAAATTTCCCCCACAAAAGATAACCATCAGCCTCTCTCCAAGTGATTTAAAAAAAGAGGGAAGTCACTTTGATTTGGGTATTGCATTGCTTATTTATCTACAAAAAGATGCTTGTAAGTTTGAAGATTATTTTATCTTTGGAGAGTTGGGTTTAGATGGAAGTGTCAAAGAGACGTCACTTATCTTGCCTATCATTCTTTCACTAGCAGCGCAGCATAAAAATATAAAAGTTATTGTACCTCATTCGATACAAGATAAAATCTTACAAATTCCAAGTGTACAAGTGTTTGGCGTGAATAACATAGAAGAAGCACTAGCTTTTTTACAATCTGAACAAAAAGAGTTTAATTCTACAAGCAATCTACAGTTTTCAAATGAAATTTTTATAAAAGATAAAAGATATTTTTATGAAAAAAAATTCGAACTTGATTTTAAAGAGGTAAAAAACCAAAACAGACTCAAAAAAATGCTTATAGTGGCTGCTGCAGGAATGCATAATATACTCCTTGAAGGCAGTCCAGGATGTGGCAAAAGTATGAGTATAAAAAGACTTCGATACATCTTACCTCCTATGAGTATAGAAGAGATATTAGAAACAAATGCGTATAACTCCATAAGTGGCAACAGTGAAAACCTCAATGCAACAAGACCTTTCAGAGCGCCTCATCATACCTCTAGTAAGCCTAGTATTTTTGGTGGAGGAAGTTTAAGAGCAGTTGCTGGTGAGTGTGCCTTAGCACACAATGGGATACTTTTTTTTGATGAATTTCCTCACTTTTCAAAAACGGTTTTAGAGTCCATGAGAGAACCTCTGGAAGATAATCAAGTCCTTATCTCAAGGGTAAATTCAAAGATAAAGTACGATACAAAGTTTTTATTTGCCGCAGCACAAAACCCTTGTCCATGTGGTAACTTACTTTCAACTACAAAAGAGTGTAGATGCAATGAATCAGAAATTACAAGATATAAAAATAGAATCTCAGAGCCTATTTTAGATAGGATAGATATATACTTTCAAATGGATGAGGGATATAATGATGATAAAGAGGTAAGTTCTGCTGAAATGTTTGAGAGCGTTTTAAATGCCTTTGTGCGACAAAAACAAAGAGGACAGCAAGAGTTAAATGCAAACCTTAGCGAAGCACAGATAGAAGAGTTTTGCGTATTGGATGCACAAGCAGCACATACTTTAAACCTTGCAACACAAAGATATGGTCTTAGTTATAGAAGTGTGGCGAAAGTACGAAAACTTTCAAGAACTATAGCAGATATAGAAAATGCAGATATCATTCAAAGCCAGCATATTTTAGAAGCATTGAGTTATAGAAGACGATAAGGAGCAGCGATGAAAAATCTTTTTTATGAAGTAAATAGTTTAGATAAACGTTGTTATGAAGAGTTTTTTTTAAGTGAAGATATTTTGATGGAGCATGCTG
>DKEY01000080.1 GCA_002469305.1 Sulfurospirillum sp. UBA6810 | reverse complement strand
AAAAACTTCAAGAAGAAGAAAAAAAGAGAAAAAAAATTGATGAATTACGAGCAAATTTAATATGTACCTTAAATTTAGAAGAACTTTTATATGACGTGTTCGATAAAAAAATTCATACAGACAATATAAATGATGTAGTTAATTATATTTTAGAGATTTTAAATGATAGAGAATCATTTGTGGTGTTAGTAATGTATAACACATTATATAAAAATAAAACTGCAAAATATAATGCCATTAATGAAATTATTTATATGGCTAGAAAAAGAATACTACAAATCAAAGAAAGTGCATTAAAAAAATTAACGCATCCAAAAATATATCCAGTATTAGAAGAGTTAATATACAACAAATAAAAACATCTTGCAAATAGCCATACCTTGGTGGCTATACCTAATAAAACAAACCACAAAAGAACATAACAATTTATCACAAAGGATAAATAATGCCAACCAAGATGAGCATAGAAACAAACATCAAAGAAGCAATCAAAGGACTCAATGACTTTGAGAAGAAGCAGATACCATTTGCAACATCTAAAGCTTTGAATGATTTTGTTTTTGAAGTTTTATCAACCATAAAAAAAGAAATAGGTGATGAGTTAAACATAACAAAGAGAGCCATACCAAGCTCTATAAGAGTAAAGAAAGCAACAAAAAATAAATTGTATGCTGAAATATATGTTGATGAATGGAGCTGGCAATATAAAGTATTGCATCATCACTTCAAAGGTGGAGACAGAGAGAGAAAAGGATTAGAGAAAGCATTAATTTACAAGGGATATATGTACAAATGGGAGATATTAACTCCACCACCAGGAGTGAAGTTGAATGCTAGTATATACAATAAGATAATCTCTCAACTCAAATTAGTTTATAAAGCAGGCTATAGTGCAAATGAGACAAAGAAGAGTAGATCAAGGAAGCCAAAAGAAGAGCTGAGATTTTTTATTATCACAGGTAAAAGCAAATCACCACTTGCACCAGGTATATATGCTAGACCATTGGTAGGAACTGATAAGCCTATATGTATATTGAGGATAGCAGAGAAGCCTGAGTATAAAAAGAAGTTTGACTTGCAAAAGACAGTAAAGAGTGAATATAACAAGAAGTTTGAATCTATATTAGACAGAGCGTTGAAGTTTGCTATTGCAATGGCTAGATGAAAAGCTTAGGTTCTTCCTATAGATAAAAGTGGTGGGGGTAGTGTGAACCCCGATAACTCACTAATTTTTATTTTTAAAAAGTTGGTTAAAAACAACATCTACATAATATCACTACGTGATATTTAACTTCATAATTTTTTGGTTAAAAAAAAGGTTAAAAATGACAGAAGTAAACAAGAGTCAATTAGCAGAACATTTAGGTATAAAACCATCAATGATTACCAAGCATGTAAAGAGTGGAACACTTGATAAGTGCTTCACTGCAAATGGTAAAAAAATATATCTTGAAAAAGCAGTTGAAGCAATAGCTCTTGCAAGGAAAAGAGATACTAAAAAAACAGTAAATGATACTATACCTGAAGATATTGAAGATGATAAAAGCATTTTTAATGAAGAATCAACAGCAGAATTGCAATCTTTATTAAGAGCAGCTAAAAGCCCATCACAGAAAGTGCAGATAATAAAAGACTTTTGGCTTGGAAAAATAAATAGACAAAAGTTTCTAGAGTCAGAGGGTGAACTTATTCCTGTTTCAGATGCAAAAGCAGCAGTTGAAAAACTATTGTCACCTCTCAATCAATATTTAGATGATCAAGCCAACAATATAAAAAACCACTTTCCTGATTTGAGTGAAGAAGTTGTTAAATGGATAATAGAAGAGAACAATAGACAAAAAGAGCAGTTGAGGGAACAACAATGGGAAAATTAACACAACAACAATTAGAAATAATTAACTATGGTGTAAAAATTTTGAAACCGAAACCAATTTTGACAGGATCTCAATGGGCGGATGAATATTTTTATCTATCTGCAGAGTCCTCATCTGCACCTGGCAAGTGGAAAACCAGACCTTGGCAAGTTGAAATAATAGATGCAATGACAGACCAAATCACGCAAACTGTTGTGTTTAAAAAGCCTACACGTGTTGGATATACAAAAATGCTTGGAATTGTATCAGGATACTATATTCATCAAAGACCAAGTGTTCAACTTCATTATCAGCCAAATGCTGACGAGGCTAAAGGTTTTGCAGAAGATGAATTTGAACCAATGATAAGAGACAATAAAAGTATTGCAGAGCTAATAGAGACTCCAAAGATAAGAGGTAAAGCTAAAAAAGAGAAAACTATTAAAAAACTTTATCCTGGAGGATATGCAGAGTTTCTTGGTGCTGAATCTGATAGAAATTTTAATAGACGTACGGCTAGAGTTGTATCAGGAGATGAGTTAGATACTTGGAAAAAAGAAGCAGGTAAGGCAGGTGATACTGTTACTACAATGATGAGAAGAACATCGGACTTTTGGGATAGAAAAAACATATTAGGTGGGAAGCCAATAGGTGCTGCATATAATCCTGAAGTAGAAGATAGTATACAAGATGGAGTATCAGTAATAGATTTTTGGTTTCAGAAAGGAACTCAAGAGTATAGACATTTGCCATGTCCACATTGCAATCAATACCAAAAATTTGAATTTGAAGATTTGCTTTGGAATAAAGACCAAGATGAACATGGAAAAACAATAAAACATTATCCATACACAGCATACTTTATATGTAAGAAATGTGGCAAAAAGATTTTTGATAAGCATAAAAGAGATATGGACAAAAAAGGCAAATGGATTGCAGAAAATCCTGATAGCGATATTCGTTCATTTCATATTTGGGCTATGTTGTCATATTCTCCAAATGTTACATGGGGTGATATTGCAAAAGAGTTTTTAGATGCAAAAAAAAGCAAGTTAAAGTTAAAAGCTTTTTACAATGAGGTATTAGCAAGAACATTTGAAGAGAACTATGAGAGAGTAGAGATAGAAAATTACGAAGATAGAAAAGAAGTTTATACATCCCAAGTCCCTGATGGAGTTTTGATACTTTCTTTTGGTGCAGATACGCAAGATGACCGTATAGAATGTGAGATTATTGGATGGGGCGAAGCTGAAGAAAGTTGGAGTATAGCATATAAAGTATTTCATGGTGATACTTCAAAACCTGAAGTATGGCAAAGATTTGATGAGTTTCTTATGAAAACATGGACCCATGAAAATGGTGGACTTATGAAAGCTCTTTGTGGGTGTATTGATACACAAGGGCATAGAGCTAAACAAGCGTATTCATTCTGTAAGAGTAGGTTTTCAAGAAACATATATGCTATAAAAGGACACAAAGCTGTTGATGCGCCAGTTGCACCAAGAACCGCAAGCAAAGACAACAAAGGAAAAGTACCTTTGTACATGGTTGGTGTTAATGCAGCAAAAGATGTAATCTACTCTCATATAACAACAGAACATATAGGACCAGGATATATGCACTTCCCACAAGAACCTGAGTACAATGCTGAATACTTCAAGCAACTAACAGCAGAACAGAGAAACAAAGAGGGAAGATGGGAAAAGAAACGTGCTAGGAATGAAGCTTTAGATATAAGAGTATATGGATATGCTTCATTGCTAATCGCAGGAGTTGATCTAGAGGTATTGGCTCATAATGGACCAGTGATGTTTGTAGAAAAAAAATCTACTAAACAAAGAACTCAACGCAGACAAAATAGTCATTTAGAGGAATATTGATAATGGCAACAACAAAAAGAGGTTATTTACCACGTTCAACAATGGATTATGCAGCAATAAGAGGCATTTATGAGTATGCAGAAAAAAATAATATGTCTTTTGGAAAGGCTGTTGAAAAATTACTATTGGAATCACCAACATTTAATCAAGCATTAGACAACCTAGCAAAAGAAGCAGATTGGTTTAAAAAAGACGTAGAAGATTTTAAAAAGGAAACTGCATAATTTATTTTAGTACCCATACTTTTTTAGAATAATAAGTGTCAAAATACGTCATAACTTTAAAAAGGCGTATGTATGGCACTTACTCTCGGTGAACAACTTGACGAAGTCCAATTAGCTATATCACAAGCTTTAAAAGCACAGTCTTATCAAAATGGAGACAAACAGATAAGCAGAGCTGCACTTTCTAGACTTGAAGATAGAGAACAAAGACTCCAAGCAGAGATAAGTGTACATGGCAGAAACTATATACCAGGTCAGAACACAACTCCAAAAAAAGCTTTTGCAAATGTCATCTTCTCGTAATACACAAACTATCCACTCTCGCATAACAAACGATGTGAAAAATAGATTTTATGAGGGTGGAAAAAGAACTGCTGCAAATAGAGATTTTTACAACGCCAACAGCGAATTTGAAAAAACAGCAACACCTGATAGAGATACACTAAGAGCTAGGGCGAGATGGCTACATGAAAATAACCCTATCATGGCAAGTATCGATGAGTCTATCATCAATAACTCTGTTGGAACAGGTATCTTACTCCAGTCAAAGACAGGCAAAGCAAAAGTTGACAATGAAATAGAAAAAAGATTTAAGCGCTGGATACAAAAAACAAACTGTGACATCGAAAAAACATCTACATTTTATGATATCCAAAGACTTATACTCCAAAGTCGTATGGTGGATGGAGAGATATTTATCTATAAAATCCATACATCAGATGGCTTGAAACTGCAACTCATAGAAGCTGATGCTCTTGATGCCTCTTGTGGAACAAATGGCATAACATACGATACAAACAATGCACCAAAAACTTATCACTTTAGAAATACAGATGGCTCAGTAAGAGATATAGATGCTTCAAAAATCATCAACTACTTTAAAAAAGAGAGACCAACGCAAAAACGAGGTGTGAGCGAGTATAAACAAGCCATAGTCGATATAAAAAACTTTTCTGCTTTTCAGTCTGCTACTATCCAAAGCGCTAGAGCTAGAGCAAATGTAGCTTATGCGATAGAGACAGATAGAGATGCTATGAGCTTTTCATCTACTCAAAGAGACTCATCTGAGTTTTTAGATGGTGATTTGGTTGATATAAACGGTGTGATGGTTTACTATCTTAGAAGTGGAGAAGAGTTAAAGTCATTTGATAGTGCAAATGGCGGAGAAAACTATGAGCAGTTTGTACTCTCATCACTTAGACTCATGGGTGTTGCTAGAAAAGTATCTTATGAGTTAGCTTTTAGAGACTACTCGCATGTGAACTTTTCAAGTGGCCGTATGGGAAGACAAGAGGACCATAGGCTATTTGACCAAAACCAAAAAAGCTTAAGCGCACATGTTTTAGATGAGATATTTGAAGAGTGGCTAGAGCTTGAAGTCATGCTTGGCAATATAAAATCAATCAAACGACAAACTTTTGAAAATAACAAAGATGATTATGTATCTCCTAAGTGGATATATCCAAAGCGAGAGTGGATAGAGCCTATAAAAGACTTAACAGCTTCACAGATGGAGATAGACATGGGCGGAAGCACTACATCTGATTTTTGTGCAGCTCGTGGTCAAGACTATGAAGAAAATTTAAGAACAAAAAGAAAAGAGATAGAAATCAAAAAAGAGATACTAGGCGAGTACTATGAAGAAGTAGTTGCCATAGAGCAAAAAAACAAAGACTTACTACGCTCAGTATTAGAGGGAGAAAAAGATGAAAATAAAAATTAACGGTGTTGTTGGATGGGATACCTGGAGTGACGACATCGTAAGACAGATAGAAAATGCAAGTGGAGACATTGAAGTTGAGATAAGCAGTGAGGGTGGTTATGTTTATGATGGACTTGTTATATATAACGCTCTGAAGTCATATGACAAAGGACAAATCACTATCATCATCAATGGATATGCAATGTCTATCGCTTCTTATATAGCTATGGCAGGAGATAAAGTTAAAGTTTATGATAACTCTATCTTTATGATCCACAATGCGTGGGGATGGAGTGAGGGTGACCATAGAGATATGAGAAAGTATGCTGACCACTTAGAGGGAGTAACAGCACTTTTAGCAAAAGCTTATAGCGAGAAAACAGGAAAAGGCATAGATGAGATAAATACTCTTTTAAATGAAGAGACATTCTTTTATGGAGATGAAATTATCACAGCTGGGCTTGCTGATGAGATTATAACTTCAAAAATACAAACAGAAAAAACAGCAGCACTTGCTAAAGCATCGGAACTCTTTGCAAAAGCTGCAAAGAAAATCGATGAGAAAATGTGTGAAGATGCAGATAAAACATGCAATCTTTTAAATCTAGGTAGGCACATGAAACAGTCTGAAAATAAGCCTCAAAATACAAAAAAGGAGTTAAGTATGCCACAAGTTGTTCAAACGGCAGACACAAAACCTACTGCGAGTGCTTCGACTGTTGTTGATGACACTTTAAAAATTGAAAACGATACTCTTAAAGCTCAAAACAGAGAGTTAAATCGTGTCAATGAAATCAATGCTATCGCTATGAAGTATGGACAAGTTGGAAATGCTCTTCATGTGCAGTATCAAAAAGATGGAAGTGCTGATGCGTTTGTAAGAGCTATCTTAGATGCATCTGTACAGACACCAGTTCATCAGGTACAAGTTGGTGATACAAACAACAAAGGCGAGATGATTTTGGCGATGGCTGATGGTTTAGCACTCAGAGCTGGTGCAAAACTAGCAACACCACACGCAGATGCTCGTATGTTTCAAAATGCACCTCTTTTAGCAATCGCTAGAAAGCTTGTAGGAGCTAGTGAGTTTGAACCAGCTGCAAGTGTAGCTCAAAAGGTTTTAGCACAAGGTAGTAGTGATTTTCCTATCTTGCTTTCAAATGTAGCAAATAAAGTTTTGGAAGATGCATGGGATGAAGAGCCTACTACATACCAAGAGTGGTGTAGTGAGGGAGATGTTCCAGACTTCAAAGAGAACACTTTTGCTCATGTTGGTGGTTTTGGAAATCTTCAAAAGCTTTATGAAAAAGGAGAGCTTAAAAAAGGTCAAGTAAAAGAGTCAGGTGAAAAAGGTCAAATTGGCTCAAAAGGTCTTATCGT
The DNA here is from genome assembly GCA_002469305.1 of Sulfurospirillum sp. UBA6810. GTDB lineage: Bacteria > Campylobacterota > Campylobacteria > Campylobacterales > Sulfurospirillaceae > UBA6810. The sequence goes on along the minus strand of DKEY01000080.1, from coordinate 18,214 downwards.
AAGTCTTTCAAGAGAAGCTATCATCAATGATGACTTGGGCGCATTTACTAGAATAGTTCAAAACCTAACTCAATCAGGTAGAAGAACACTCAATGCAGATGTTTATGGTGTTTTAACAGGTACTTATAAAATGAGTGACAATGTAGCTCTTTTCCATGCAAACCATAGTAACTTAGCTGGAACTGGTACTGCTATCACAGATGCAGCACTCACAGCTGGAGAGCTAGCGATGATGGGTCAAAAAGGACTCAATGGTGAGCCTTTAAATATCTCTCCATATTTTCTTCTTACTGGTCCTGCAAAATACAGAGAGGGTAAACAGATCCTTTCAAGTACAAGTATCCCTGGTACTGATAAGAACTCAGGTATCGTCAATACTTGGCAAGGAGAACTTACTCAAATCAAAGATGGAAATATCAGCGGAAATGCTTGGTATCTTGCAGCTAGAAATCATAGTGTAAAAGTTCTTTTCTTGGCTGGAACTGGAAGAAGACCTATCATAGAGATGTCTGACATCAATATCGCTGGGGTTGAGTACACAATCGTGTTTGATTATGGTGTGATGGTTGAAAACTTCAGAACACTTTATAAAAATGCTGGTAACTAGGAGTAAATTATGGCTATAGAAAAACAAGAGGGAAGAGTAATCGACTGGACGAATGGTACTGGTTCTGATGTATCAGTTAATAGTATGGTTGATTTAACTTCAAGAGTAGGAGTAGCGATGAGTGATATCGCTAATGGAGATACTGGTGCAGTAAAACTTGTAGGAGTTTTTGAAGAGACTGCTGCGACTGCTGATGCGATAGCTGTCGGTGATTTACTTTACTGGGATGGTTCTGCTTTGACTAAAACAGCAACAGACAACACTCCAGCAGGTATGGCAGTAAGCGCAAAAACAGCAGCAGTTGCTGGAAGCGTTGATGTGCGTATAGGATAACAAGATGAGTTTAAAACAGCAAATGGCAGATGATTTAAAAAGTGTGTTTTATAACACAGATGATTTTGCCATAGCTGTTTTGTATAAAAATGTTTCTATTACTGCTTTACATGTAGAGGATTTAGAGATATCTGATACAGAGCAAATGGTTATAAGCTGTTTAGAATTATATGTCTCTGACATACAAGTTGGAGATGAGATCATCATTGATGGAATTACTTATAAAGTAATCAATTTTGATTTTAAAGATAAATTCAAAACAGAAAAAATCATAGCGTTGACAAAGGTTTGAGATGACTGAGAGTGATATAGTTGCAAGTATAAAAACAGAGGTTAGAAAAACCATAAATGGATTTGATATCAAAGTTATCAAAAGAGAATTTTCTAGCATATCGAAGTACATAGCAACTATAGCTGTTATAGCTAAAAATTCAGAAATACAAACTCAAACACTATCAGATGTTATCAACTATTTTGTAGAACATGGTGATGATAGAGTAAGAATCAATGGAACTCAAAGAGAGTTAAAAGACCTTGATTTTGAAATACTCATAATAGAAGCAGAAGTAAATTTAATTTAGGAGTAGAGTTATGGCAAGGCAGATTACTGATAAAAGTGCTGTTTTATTTAAGTATAACGGTACAGCTACAAGTGCAAATGCTGTAACTGTTACTGAAACACCTTTTTTAAGCCCTGATGTTAAATCTCAAGAGTATAAAGAGATTGGAAGTGGAAAGTTAGGTCAAACCAAAAACTACGTTGATGCAAACAACACAACCGTACAGTTTGATTTGGTAGCAATGCTTAGGGGAAACGATAAAACAGGTGTAGCACCTGAAACTCCACCTGCTATTGCAGACCTATTAAAAGCTTGTGGATTAACGGAGACTATAGGTGCAGATAATGTCACATATACTCCAAATCATAATGATGTTAGTTCGTCTCAAGCTGTAGTTTACATTGATGATTATAAACGTGTCATAGATGGTGCGATTGCAACATTGAAGATAAGTGGTACTGTAGGAGAGTGTGCTAAAGCTACTTTTAGCGTAAGTGGATACACAACTCCTGCTGCAACATCTGAAGTAAATCCAACTGTTACACTTGATACCGAGTCATTGATGATAGTCTCAAGGGTAAGTGCTATTACAGTTGATGGATCTACAATCAATGCAGAGAGTTTTGATTTTGATATTGGAAATGACATAAAAAGTATTTATGCGATAAGTGTTGGTGAGTTTATCAGAACTGACTTTAAACCAACTATCGCACTTTCAGGTATCAAAACAAAAGGTGATGAGAGCGGTTGGAGTGATTTGATAGCAGAAGACGTTAGAGAAATCATCATAGTATTGGGTAGTGGTGCAGGTAAAACAGTAACTATTACTGCAAGTCAAGCAAAAACAAGTGAAATGAGTGAAAGCGACAATGACGGAATGGTTAATTTTAGCCGTACTTTCAGATGTCAAGGCGATGCAAACGGAGATAATCACTATTCGATTAAGTGGTCATAAAATCGGTGGCTTTTGTGGTTGAGCCACCACCAAGAAATCAACCCACAATCAACTACAAAGGTTTTAAAATGTTAAAGATGAGTCAAAATAGAGCTTCTATTGAGTTTGAATATGAGTTTAAAGATGGAACAGTTGAAGTTCTGACGTATAAAGCTCCAACTACAAAACATGTAAGAGAAGCTTTATCTATTGATGATACAGACGTGAAAGCACAGCTAGACTTTACATGTAAGATTTTATCTGAGTGTATAAGTGGTAATCGTGTGGCTGAGATGTTAGAAGAGCAAGAAGAGTCAAATATCTTCGATTTTAAAACATCATTGGATGATGCTTTGGGAAAGCAGAAAGCGAAAAGATAGAAAAACTCTATCTTTGGGCTGAACAAAATGCAAAAGGTGTCGGGGAAATATATCTCTCAACTGAAGAAAAAGAGGAGTTGAAAGATAATCCTCTTTCAAAAATAGTTATTTTAAATGATTACGAACTATTTGTACTTTCAAGGGTGTTTTTAAAGATACCTTTTGAATATGGTTTTACAGGTGTTGTTGGGAAAAAGTATAAAGCTATCAAAGACTATTTAAAATGGAATGGGTTTGATGTGAGCTACTGGACACCAATAATAGTACAGATGGGAAGTATTTGGGCTACGACACTAGCCAATACAAAAGAATAAATGGAGATAGAAAACCAATGATAGCAATAGCTGATAAATCAAACATATCTAATAATAGTCTCATAGCATCTCCTTTTTCTTTAATTATAGCACAAAGTATGAAATAATGGCAAACACAGACCTAAGAATAAAGCTAAAAATAGACTCAGATACAAAAGAACTTATAGTCACACAAGGTAATATGAATAAGCTAAGTAAAAGCATCTATTCAGCACAGCAAAGAGCAAAAGGTTTTACTCAGTCATTAATAGGAATAACAAAAGCTACTGTTGGATTGTACGCAGTCAAACAGGGTTTTGATGCAATAATCTCAGGATTTACAAATTTTGTAAACACTTCAGCAGAGTTTGAGAGATTTGAAACAACACTAACGACCATAGAGGGTAGTTCTGTAAAAGCAAAAGAATCTATGGCTTGGATACAAGATTTTGCTACAAACACACCTTATCAGCTTACACAAGTAACAGAGTCTTTTGTGAAACTTAAAGCATATGGTATAGATCCTACAAATGGAACATTAAAAACTTTAGGCGATACTGCTAGTGCTATGGGTAAGCCACTTATGCAAGCAGTCGAAGCTATGGCAGATGCATTAACAGGAGAAAATGAAAGACTCAAAGAGTTCGGTATTAAAGCAAGCGTACAAGGCGATAAAGTAGCTTATAACTGGATGGATGCAAGCGGTAGAGCTAAACATATTATTATTGAAAATAACGCTGAGATAATACAATCAACATTAAGTGCTATTTTTAATAGTAAGTATGAGGGCGCAATGCAACAGCAGATGCAAACATACGATGGGATGATGTCAAATCTAAGCGACTCATGGACTAGGTTTAAAAAAGAGATTATGGATGCAGGATTATTTGCTTATGTAAAAGCTTTTGTAAATCAGATTGGCAAAGTTTTTAACAATATGTTTAAACAAACAACAGATGGTGCTACAGAGTTTACAAACAACTTTATAGGTGGTTTTAATAGCATTATTACTGCTATAGGATTTGTAAAAGATGCAATAAGTGGAATAGGGCTTGTATTAAAAGCAGTTAAATTTGCTTTTATTGGCATAGTAAAGTATTTTTCAGAAGCTATTAATACACCTATACATCTTTTAAACAGTGCTATTGAAGCGTATAACAAACTAAGTAGCACTTTTGGTGGAGAAAGTATAGATTTTAAATTTGAAAAAATAATAAATACAAACTCTATTGATAAAGAGCTAAAAGATACATGGGCATCAATGCAAAAAGATGTAGATGCTTTAATAAAACAACCAGGTGTAACTTTTGCAAAGCAGTTTAGCGCAAGTGTAATGTCTAACTTCAAAGAGATTCAAGCAGGAGTACAAGCTGCTATCACAAGCGCAAAAAGTACTGTTACTGGTGCAAAAGACGGAAACATTAGACTTGGAAGCTCATCAAGCACAGACAAAGACCTTAAAAAAAGCCAAAATGCATATCTAACATACTATGAAACGATAGGAAACTACTCAGAAGCATGGGCTATCAAACAACAACAGCTCATGGAAGAGTATAAACCTTTAATTGGAGAAGAAAAAGCCAAAGAAATGGCTGAAGCTATGAAAAAAAACTATTTTGACAGAATAAAAGATGATGCAAAAAGTACTTTTGAAAAGATGCAAGCTACGATAAAAGACAATCTTACAAGTGGTTTTGAAGAGTTTTTTAACTTCACCAAAGAGGGATTTGCAGATTTGAAAAAACTTGGTGAAAGCGTTGTAAATGCAATCATAAGTGAGATTATAAAAGTGCAAATTGCAAAGCCATTAGCATCCGCCGCAACAAGTATATTTAGCAGTTTTTTTGCAAATGGTGGGATTATGACACCTCAAGGCTCACTTCCACTAAAAGCATACTCTACTGGCGGTATTGCAAACTCTCCACAGCTTGCAGTTTTTGGAGAGGGCAGAATGAACGAGGCTTATGTGCCACTCCCTGATGGAAAAACTATACCAGTGACTATGAAAGGGAATAGTGGCTCAAATGTAATAGTGCAAATCACAAACAATACTTCACAAGAGATAAGCGCAGACCAAATAAGCGAATCAACTCGTACAAACTCAAGAGGTGAGCAAGAGAAAGTTATCAATATCGTTATGGATGGAGTCAGTAGAAATGTAAGTGGAATTAGAGATATGTTAAAGGGCATGAGATGAGCGCATTTCCAAGTTTAAAAATCAATACCATAGAAACAGAAGTAATAAAGCCTGTGTTAACAGCTAGTTATGATGGCGGATATGAACAGACTAGAAGAAAATACACAAGGACAACAAGAAGATTTAAGATAGGTTTTACAGCATTAACAAATGCAAATGCTCTTATCCTTGAAGAGTTTTTTGAAGCAAATCAAGCATTGGATTTTACTTTTACACACCCTATAACAAATAACACTCATACAGTCAGATTTGATGGAAATTCATTGAGTTTCAAACAAGATACTCCATTGTATCAAAGCGTGTCTTTTTCTCTTAAGGAAGTCTAATGCAAGAGATAAGTTCAGTTGTAAAAGTTGAAAAAAATAAGCTTACAACAGATAGTGTTTTTCTTATCCTTTTAGAGATCACTATCCCAAGTGTTGCAGAGACTATCAGAGTTGTAAATAACAACGAAGACATCACATGGAACTCATACACATGGCAAAGATTTCCTTTTAGCATAGATGAGATAAGTGAAAGCTCAAATGCTGAGACTTCACAGTTTCAGATAAAAGTTTCAAATGTAAATAACATCATAGGTCAGTACATAAGACAGTATGACGTTTATGTTAAACAAAATGGTTTTAGCCCTATAGATGTCGTATTATATGTAGTAAATAGCAAAGATTTAGATAATCCAACACCTGTCTATTCGTATGACTTAATTCTCTCAACTCAAAGCATAAACCATCTTGAAGTGGCTTTTACTGTAAGTGCTAGAGACTTATTTCGTGCAAGAACTCCACAGTATAAGATGTACCCAAATGCATGTCGTTTTAAATTCAAATCTTCTCTATGTGGATACACAGGAAGTGAAACAAGTTGCGATAAAACACTTGTAAGATGTAGAGAGCTTGACAACTCTATGAGATATGGCGGCTTTCCTGCTGTTGGAAATAAAGGTATATCTATATGATTGATTATATCGGCATCCCATACAAAGACAAAGGAAGAACATTTAACGGTTGTGATTGTTATGGTCTTTTGATGTTGTACTACAAAAAAGAGTTAGGCATAGAGATACCTGAAGTACACATCAGTGCAGAACAGCCAAGAAGAAGCCTTGCAAAATATCACGAAGAGATTTCAAAGCATTGGGAAGAGATAAAAACACCTAAAAAAAACTGTGGTGTTGCTATGTGTCTCAATGAAAATCATCCTGGTATGGTGACTCACTTTGGTGTCATGATAGATAATAAAAGGATGCTGCATACTTATAAAAACACAGATTCACACATCATAGATATAAACCATCCAACAGTTAAAAACCAGATAAAAGGATTTTACAGATGGCTTTCTTAACAGTTCTCAACAATCCTTTTAACACTTACGATAAAACAGTAAAAGAGATAGGGCATGGTGTAGCTATATTTTACTATCTCAACAATTCTGATGAAGACTTAGAGCTTGTTGTATCACTCAATGGTCAAATTACAGAAGATTACAAGTATGTTTTAAAAGAAAATGACCATCTTGCTTTTGTAGCTATCCCAAAAGGTGGCGGAGGTGATTCAAATCCACTGAGAATTATAGCTATGATAGCTTTAGTAGCGATATCAGGTCCGCTTGGTGGACAGCTTATTGGTGGAATGGTTAATGCAGGGATGATAACAGGAGCAGGTGTTCTTGGTGGTGCTATGGGGGGAATTATACTTGGAGTTGCTCAAGGCTTTATCATCCTCGCAGGTGGCATGCTCATCAATGCACTTATGCCTTTACCATCACCATCTACTAGTACATCAAGCTCACTCGAGAGCGTATCTCCTACTTACTCTTTTAGTGGTGGAAGCAATGCTCGTGAAGTTGGTACAACTCTTCCTATTATGCTTGGAACTGCAAGAGTAACGCCACCTATCATAGGCAGTTATCTCTCTTTAGATGGAGATAAACAATATATTAACATTCTTATGGCAGTTAACGATGGAGAAGTTGACAGCATAAGCGATATAGAGATAAATGCACAAAGCATAGATAACTACAACGATATAGAATACTACACAACCAACGGCACAGAAAACCAAGCAGTTATAGGAAATTTCAGAGATAGCGCAACGACTGTAAGTATCTCTAGGAATTTAAATGAACAAAACATAGAAACTACATACACAACACTAGGAAATACAGTCCAAGAGATAGAAGTAGTAATGTCACTACCTAGTGGGCTTTACTATGTAACAGATAGTGGAAGTTATCAAGCTAAAAGCCTTGAGTTTGAGATAGCATATAGGAAAGTAGGTGATAGCGAGTGGGATTATCTCACAAGAAAAGTGGCTCTTTATGATTATCATTATAGCGATGGTTCTGTTTATACTCAGTATAAAGGAGAATATTTTTATATTAGAACATCAGATGGCGATGGTCCTAGACTAATAAAAATTACATATACAGGCAAAACAGTAAGAAGTACATATGTTGTAAATACACAACTAGTATCAAATACATACAAAACAGCAAAAAAACTCTCTTACAAGATAAAAGAACTTCCAAAAGCACAGTATGAGATAAAAGTTAAAAGAGTAAGCGCATACGATACAAACACAAGAGTTGCAAATGCTCTGAGTCTTGATTATGTTAATGAAGTGGTTTATGATGATTTTACTTATCCTGGTGTTGCACTTTTAAGTGTTAATGCCTTAGCAACAGACCAATTAAATGGAAGTTTTCCTACGATTACATGTAAAGTTGCAAATGTAGGAAGCACAAAACCAAAAAGCAATCCTGCATGGGCTTGTTATGATCTCCTAAAAAGAGATGGTATAGAAGACAAAAACATAGACTTAGAGAAGTTTCAAGAGTGGGCTGATTGGTGCGATACTAAAAGCTACTCAGTTGGACTATACTTAGATAACCAACAAGAGCTACAAAGTGCTTTAAATATGGTTTCGCTTCTTGGTCGTGCAACTGTAGTACAGTTTGGAAACAAATTTACTCCTATTGTTAGCAAAGTAATAGATATACCAACACAATCATTTCTCTTTACAAGTGGTAATATCATAGATAGTAGTTTTTCTATGGATTATATCCCTTACAATGAGCGTACAAATGTCATAGAGGTTACATACTATGATGCGGAAGATAACTACAATGCGAAAACAGTACAATTACAATCACACGACTTTGATGCAAGTACTATAGAGATAAAAACATCAGTCACACTTTATGGCTGTACAAATAGACAACAAGCAGCAAACTACGCACAGTTTATGCTTAATCAAAACAGATACATAACGGAAGCTGTCTCGTTTGAAGCAGATATAGATGCTATCGCTTGTAGTGTTGGCGATGTGATAAAAGTCGGTAAAAAGTACATGACAAATACTCTAGCAGATGGTCGTATCATCTCAGCTGCTGCAACGAGTATAACACTTGACCAAGAAGTCACACTTGAAACTGATGTAAACTATGAGATACAGTTTAGAACACAAGATGATGAGATACATGTAGTAGATGTACCAAGTGTTGATTTAGAGACTACAACAGACACTATCACAGTAAATACACTCGAAGTTGTACCGCAGTTACATGATGTATATGCATTTGGAAGACAAGATACTGAAGCTATCAACCTTTATAGAGTTGTAAGCATATCAAGAGCGAGTGATTTTAAGCGCAAAATAAAAGCTATTGAATATAACGCTGATGTTTACAATGATGAAGCTGTGATAAATGTTGAAGAGGTTATTATCGCTGATGGTGTGCGAAACTTACAAGCTAGTGAAAATCTAATCAAAAATGCAAATGGAACTATTGATGAAATTTTAACTCTTTCATGGGTTGGAAAAGAAAACTTTTTTGAAAACATCTATGTAAATGGTATTAAATACGGACAAACTGATGCAGATACATTTGAGTTTAAAAACTCTCTCATTGCAGGTAAAACTTATACTTTTAAAGTAGCTACTGAAGAGATAACTTATACGTTTTTAGGCAAAACAGACAAGCCAAGCGCAGTTACCAACATATCAGCAAACTGGTCAAATGGCGCTATTGTTATAACATGGGATAAAAACAAAGAGATAGATTTTGATCACTATGAGATAAGTATAGCAGGTCAGTTTTATAATACAATAGTAAATACTCTCACAGTTTCAAATCTTGATATTGGTGATTATCCACTTATAGCATATGCTGTAGATACTACAAAACATAAATCAGATGCAACAAATTACAATTTACATGTAGCAAAGCCATGTATGATTTATATGATAAGAGATGCGTATTTGATAGAAAAAGCATTTATAGATGGTGTTATGACCATCTATACTTCTTTTACTGCTCCAACAACACCAAAAAAGTATGACATATGGAAAGTTACTGTTGAAAACATAACTCTCGATGAGTTTACATTTGATGATGAGATATTGCAAGGTATTTTATGGGATGCAGGCAATGGGGCAGAGTTATACAAATATTTCAACGGTACTGATTGGATTTTATGTACAACTGAGCAGATAGCTGTTGTGAGACGTATGCTAGGGCAACTCGTAAGCGCAGGTATAACTGATAATGAAGTAAAAGTATTCAATATCGAACCATATACACCATATGAAGCAAATGACTTATGGATAGATGGAGTGACTATAAAAATTTGTACTACTGAAAGATTAAGTGGTGATTTTAGTTCTAGCGATTGGACTACACACGCACAAGAAGAGATCACAATCGCAACAAAACTAGAAAATATAAAAGGAAGTTAATTATGTCTATAACTGTAAATGATTTTGCGCCAAGTGTAAACATACTTGGCAGTGATAGCATAGCAAATACAGATGATAAACTGCGAACTATTATAGGTGAAGCAGGAGATTATCTTGAAACAGAAACACAAAATGCTGTTACACAGATGGAAAATGCAGTAAACGAAAAATTAAATGAGTTGGCAAGCGTAGATGATGCTACATATACAGCTGTAGAAGTTGATGAAAGGATACTTGCACATGCAAACAACACAAGCAATCCTCACGCAGTCACCAAAGCGCAAGTAGGACTTTCTAACGTAGATAACACATCTGACTTAAACAAGCCTGTTAGTACAGCGATGCAAAATGCTTTAAACTTAAAAGCACCTCTAAATTCTCCAACTTTTAGCGGAAATGTAACAAACACAGGAGGAAGGATAGAAACAGGCGTTGGTAGTGGTAGTGTCGCCATGACGGTAAACGATGGTAGAGGCAACGCAAATATAACTTTCAATCACGCTAATGGCATACCTGATGCAGATGGTAGTAGTGCAAGGATAACCTCTACTGTGGATGATGCGATTGGGGTAATACGGTTTCAAATAGCAGACAATGTTACAGCAGGTGTTTCCTCTACTATATCTACTCCATTTGCGCTTACTAAAACAAATGCTCAATTCTTTGTACCGATTACAGGTGCAAGCTTTAATGGCATAACAAGCATTGCAACAGCAGCAGAAATAAGAGCAGGAGCAAATAACACTAAAGCTATAACTCCTTTAGGCTTTTATCAAACATCTTTTGGAATGGGTCAAAACTATCGAATTGTTACGGCTAGCAGAAGTGCGGGCGTTGATTATTATAATACTTCAGGGAAAGGTATTTTTGTTTTAATTTCTTGCGGGTCTGGTAATTTTGGTTTTGTTGTTAATGATGAGACAGTTTTAACTTTTGCATACGGTGGATGTTGCTTTATACCAGCTGGTGCAAAATACAAAGTAACAGCTGATAATACTATAATCATATGGGCAGAACTAGCTTCTTAAAAAAGGAAAAATTATGAGATATTACAAAAAAACAAATGGTGCAGTAGTTAGTATAGGGGAAAAGGATGATGGTAGTTTTTTAGGAGACCAAACACATCTTGTTGAAGAGGACTGGGTTGAGCTAGAAGTAGGGGAGTTTGTAGATACAGACTTCAACCTAAAACCTTATAAGCTAGATGGATACATAGCAGTAGAGAGAGATGTAGAGGGTAACATTATAGCGCCACAAAGCTATGTAGACCATCTCCAAGTAACTGATAAAGAGACAAAACTTACATATATAAACAATTGGTATGAAACAGAAGTTGCAAAGCTTACTAAAGGTGTACCAAACACGGAGATAAGTACATGGGATAGACAAGAAGCAGAAGCAAGAGCATATGTTGCAGATAACTCAGCATCAACACCATTCATAGACAACTTGGTTTTAGCTAGAGGAGTTACTAAAGAGTACCTTGTAGGCAAGATTATAGAAAAAGCAGATGCATATGCTATAGCTGTTGGTGTACTAACTGGAGAGAGACAAAGAAGAGAGGACGAGTTAGTATGAAACAAGAAGAGTTATACAAGAAGTTTGATAATGATGTAGCTAAGAGGAGTCGTGGTATGCGGTTTCTTTTAGTTCTTGACCAAATGTTTAATGTGCTACTATGGAATGGTAGCCAAGATGAAACTATAAGTTCTCATATACACAGGAAGCAATCTAAAGGTACAGCTAGTTGGTTTGATAATGCAGTGTGTTGTGTGTTGAAAAAAATAGAGAGCAAACACTGCTTAAAAAGTTTAGGAGAGTGAGATGAGAGAATTTTGTTGTTGGAGAATAAAATAATGGAAACATGGATGATAAGTGGAATTTTTGGCGCTTTGACGTATTTTGCAGTTTTTATAACTGTTAAAAACAAAACAGAACAACATCATCAAGATATTAAAGATTTAAAAGAAAAAGCAGAGTTGCACAAAAAAGAGGATGAATTACTGCATGGAAAGATGTTTGACAAGCTAGATGATGTAAATCAAGAGCTGGCAACACATAAAGTTAAACTTGGTAATGCCCCTACGATGGAGCAAGTAAGACAAGAGTTTGTTACAAAAGAGATGTTCAGACAGCTTGAAAAACATATGGATGAAAAATTTGACAAGCTTGAAAATGGCATCGAAAAAATACTTGCAAAGTTAGAAAAATAAAATGAAAACAGCAATACTTAATCGTTTCAATTCGACAGAACAAGGTACATTTGGACTTCTTCTTTTAGAGGGTAAGTATTGGCATTCTTTAGAGTTACCAGATAAAGATAATCAACCAAATATATCTTGCATACCTAATGGAGAGTATATCGTTCAAACAAGATATTCTCCCAGCTTTAAAAAACGTTTATATCATGTAAAGCATGTACCAAATAGAAGTTTTATACTCATTCATGGAGCAAATTTTGCAGGAGATAAAAGTAAAGGGTGGCAGTCGCACTTACAAGGGTGTATCACTCTAGGGAAGAAGATAGGAAGAGCAAAAAACAGATATGGACATAATCAAAGATGTGTTTTTAGTTCACGTATAGCAATAGAAGAGTTTATGCAAGAACTAAATGGAGAAGATTTTAAACTGATAGTGCAAAGGATAAATAATGGAACTAATAACTAATTTACTCAGCGGTGGTTTGATAGGCTCAATCACTTCTTTAGTAAATCAATGGTTTAAACACAAGGAAAAACAAAGTGATCAAGAGTTTGAACTTAAAAAGATAAAAGCAACGAGTGATGCGGCAATAGCAGAAATAAATGCAAGGATAGAAGTTGAAGAATCTATAACAGAAAGGGCTATTGCAGTTGAAGAGTTAAAAGCTGATGTTGAAGAGAGCAAAGGTCGTAATGCTCTTATAGCTAGTGTAACTGGTCAAATAAACACAGATATCATGTTAAAAATGATTAGTGATGATAGTTGGGTAGGAAAGGCATTTAGACCTCTTATATACTTACATATTCTCTTTATGGATGCACTACGAGGAACAATCAGACCACTCGTAACTGCTGGAAGTATTGGATTTTCTTGTTATGTATTTATCGTAGCGTTTGAAATGTACTCAAAATTAGAAACTATCAATCCAAATGACATCATGTTATATGTGATAAAACCAATGATAGCACTTTTAGTTTTTATAGTCGGTGTTGTAGTTGGTTTTTGGTTTGCTGATAAGAGTAGCACTAGAAAGTTTTTATCAAAAGCGTAAGGAGTTTATAATGGCAATAAACATATTAAAAAGAACAAGAACACTTAGCGATGATGTATATAGTGAGTGGAGTGAGTGGGAAACTACGAGCGATGCAGCACCTTATGTCAATACGGATTTAATAGAGTATAAGCTTGATAACGCTGTAGAATTTAAACCAAAATATGAAGCAAACTTTGCAAGCATACTAGGGCAACCAATAGCAGCAATAGTACCGACAGCTAAGGCATTAGAAGTTCAAGGCTATATAGATGCTAAGACTTCAAAAGCTATCCAAGCAGCTGGAGCATTGGCAAGTTTTGGAATGGGAATGATAAGTGGTATGCAAGCACTAGATGCTATCAATACAGCTAAAAGCTATGGTGCTATAAACGACATAGAAGCCGCACTCATGGCTGGTGCGACAATAGCTGGGATGATAAGTGGAGTAAAAGGCTTACAAAACCAGATGAACTCACTAGGGTTTAGTGCTACTACTAGCGACCTAAGAGACTTTGGTATAACCTCAGATGGTAATGGCAACTCTTATATCAGTGGTACGCTGATAACCACTAGCAACTTACAAAGATACATGATTTCTTTTGCACTCTACATGGCAAGAAAGAACAAAGCAGATAGATTAAGGAGTGATATATATGAGCGTATGGCTGGTAGTTTGTTTTACAATAACTTAGCAGCTGGTGGAGATATGTTTAACCCTATGATAAGCCCAATAACTAACCACATAGGAGCTATAAGCAAGGATGTAAACTATCCGTTATATGCGCAAATGTCTCTATTGCAAAATGATTTTATAGAAACAGTAGTCAATCCATTTAATATAGTTTTAGCATATAGCTAATATGTGAGCAGAGCTATAAATAAGATCAGAATCTGATTTAAATTTTATCTTTCGATTTCTCATCTAAGCCTTTTTCTAACAAGTTTGCTATCTTACTAAGTTCACTCCATATCTCTAAAAGTCTTGGATTAAAAAAGTGTCCAAATCCACTATTATCGTAGGGTAGATTTTATCCGCTGAGAAAGTGTTATAGGTAAGAAGTATAAATAAAGCTATAAAAATTTTATTCATATGCCTTTGGTCTTGTAATATAATTCATAATTCCTAGGGGTAATCCCAAAGCAATCCATATGAATATTAGCGTTCCAGTTCCAGCAACACCTGCTACTGCTGTAGCGCCTGATTCTGAAGCCTGAGGGTCTGCCTGGCTAAGTCCATAATACAATGATATGAATGAAATAATCATAAGGAAATTAAACACAATAAATAGTGCTTTAAATATTTTACCAGTAACACCTCTTTTTGGTTTATTTAGTATAAAACCACAGTTGTTACACTTATAAGTAGTGTCACTCACATCTTTACTACATTCTGGACATTTGATTAGTGCCATAGTGCTTTCCTTGAATAAATTTTAGATTTTCCACAATCCATAATCAACAAGAATAAAAATTATCTCAAAAGTAGGCTTAAAGTTTGGTATTTAATGTATATCTTCTGTTGATGCTAAAAGTGTGTCAGTAGAAATACTATATCTGGTGATTGTGTCATAGATAAATTGAGCTTTTTCATTATTATATAGCCATATATCTTTAAATTTTGTTTGCGATAAAGATGTTTTATATTTGAACATTTTATTTTCATATCCATATCTTTTTATTTCAGAATAATATACAGTTTTTTTTGAAAAAACATATTTGTATAAGTTAATCTATCTTCAAAAATTTCAACAAGCATAAAAGGATATTTGTATGGCAAAACAAAAAGATAAATAAAAGTTCCTACTCCAGCGATGGGGAGTGTGATATAAGTTGTATTTATACTCTTTATATAAATAGCAGTTCCCACAACTATTAAATAACATATAGCACCCCACAAATAATCCATTTTTTGATTTCTTATTCTTGCATAAATAGGTTCAAGTACAATCTTCTTTTTCTTATTTGAAATGATTGTATTACCATCACCTATAATTTGTATATTATCTTTTCCATTAATATCTTGAACACCCATCACACTCTCTCCATTCTATAAATTACTCTTCCCAAAATCTCAAAGTTATCACCGCTCAACTCAAAATCAGGATAAGAATTGTTGTCACTTTTTGCAATTATCTTTCCAGGTACTCTAACAAGTCTTTTAACATATAACTCATCTTCAACTCTAATAACATATATCTCACCATCATGTAAATCAGTATTGGCTCTGTCAACGAACATAATGTCTCCATCTTGCAATGATGGACTCATGCTATCACCTGCGCATCTTATAGCTTCTGTTTCTTTGCTAGCAGATGGCAATAAGTGTTTTGGAAGTGTAAACATCTCAGGTTCTTCTACTCTTCCATTTATAGCACCAAAGCCTGCTGATGAACGTATATCGCTATAGTATGGTATTTGGAGTAAGTGGGAGTCTTGTTTTCTAGGCTGCCCATATCCACTTATATCATTATTTGATGAGCCATGACCTACTTGAACTATTCCGTTTCCTGTTGCTGTTTGGTTAATAGATGGATGTGTGTAAGCAGAAAGTATTTCAACATAAATATCTTTTACAGGCGTAATACCGCTTTCCAAGTTTGCAATTTGTCTTTTTGAAACACCAATCAAATCAGCTAGAGATTGTTGTGTAAGACCTTTAGAACGTCGTAAAAAGCTAAATTCTTCACCATCCATAATATACTCCTATAAATAAATTTCATCAAATCTATTGACAAGATGAAATAATTGCATTATAATTTCATCAACACTAATACAATATCGGCATATTTTTAAAGCCATTTAGTGCAATTATATCATATTTTAGTGAAAAAGGAGAAATTAATGACAGTTTTTCAAGTTGATATTGCAACTATTAAAAATAAATATTTTAATGAAAAAGCTTTTTGTATTGAAGAAGAGATCGATTATCAAGCTTTTCAAAATATAAAAAAAGCTAACCGCAGTCATTTTAGGACAAATAGTATGACATTGCAAGTTGCTAAAAAATTAATGAAACTTGGACTTGGTGCGTGGGTAGACATACAAAATAAAAGTAAAGGAGAACAAATATGAGTGCAATCTTACATGTAAACGGATGGAATGTAGCAGAAGTAAATGGTGAGCCGACAGTAAAAGATACAGATTTGGCTGAAAGATTGGGATATTCAAGACCTAGAGATATAAGAAAACTAATAATTAGAATGATTGATAGCCAAAGTTTTGGGGGTGCGACACCGTGTCGCTCATTTGAAAAAGCTGGAAATGGGGCAGATGTTGAAGTTTATCACTTAAATGAAAAACAAGCATTAAAAGTTATCTCAAAAAGTGAAACTGTTGTAGCTGACAAAATCATGGATGAAGTTATAGATGTTTTTCTTGCTGTAAGAAATGGAAAAATGCAACAACTTACACCACAAGCTTTTACAATGAAAGCAATCGCAGAAATGGCAAATAGTTACTTAGGTATCTCAAATGAAGTGAAGACTATCAAAGAAGATGTAGAAGAACTACGCAACACATCAACGCTAGACTACGCACAACAACAAAAGATACAAAAAAATATAGCTATAAGAGTTGCAGAACTTAGAAGCAATCATAATCTTACAAAAGAGACTGATAGAAAGTTATTTCAAGGGTTGTATCGTGTACTTAAGGAAGTCTTTGAGGTTGGAAGCTATAAAGACATTCCAAAAGTACAGTTTTCAAAAGCTATCCACATTATACAAAATTCAACTTTAAAACAAGCAATATAAAGGAAAAACCATGAAGAAGACAGCATACGAAACAGATTTAATAATGGATGAGTCAGGAGTACATGTAAAGATAGAAGCTGGTTCACTGATGGCATATAGAGATGCACTCATAAACGAACTGCACAAAATAAACACTAGATTGAAAGAGCCTTATTGTAAAGGTTCTAGCCTAAGTGTTGAAGCTATGGAATTTGCGTTTACAGTTCATGAAGATGATGTAAACAAAGAAATTGAAAGAGTAAAAGGAAACTAGCATGAACGCACAAGAATTTATAACAATACCAAAAGGAACAGTTATAAAGATAAAAGGTATCCCATTTGAATTAAAAGAGGATACCAAAGTGTTAGGTTTAGAGTCTAATTATAAGTTAGCTTTGAGCCAATCAGAACATTGTTTATCAAAGCCAGTCCAAGCTGAATTAAATTTAGCTTGTTCGACAACGAGAAGTTTATCGTTAGAGTCAATATGTGGCATTAGATTATCTCTTATTTGTGATGAAGATAAATTAGATGCGACCATCCATGTTGAGTCTAGGCAATGCCACCAAGTGCCTTGAGCCTTGATTGCATCGTACAGGGCATTGTAATTTTGCCCTGGAGCATTTAAATCGTATGTAACCAAATAGGTTTTCATTGTTGTGTCCTTTGTGTGGAATTTTATTTAGCGATTAAATTATAACACAAAGGATATAAGAGTGAATGTCGGTGGACTTTCCACTTTAAAAAAGGGTTTGACTGTACTTGCCTGAAAGTGCAGCAAGGTAGGGCGACTGCCGTCAAAACACCGCTGAGTTCTTTGCGCGTAAAAAGTCATGTGGTACGCGCTATACAAATGTGATTACATGTAAAGTGGAGGTAGTAGTCCACGGATGAATAAGGGCAGTAAAGATTAGCACTCTTTGAGTATCTGCCCTGACTTTTTACTTGTGAGCATGATGTGTTTACATGTAAGTAGTCGCGATACTTAAATTCTATTGAGGATTTAAAATGAAAAATTTAATCTACGTACTTGAAGCAAAAGGTTATGGGTACAAAAAAGAGGATGGTTATATAGTTATAAACCACTATGGTTATGTTTGCCTCGAAAGTCTAACAACTTTGCCTGAGAACGTTAAGTTTGAAAATCAAGGTAATG
Source organism: Sulfurospirillum sp. UBA6810 (assembly GCA_002469305.1). Lineage (GTDB taxonomy): Bacteria > Campylobacterota > Campylobacteria > Campylobacterales > Sulfurospirillaceae > UBA6810. The sequence continues at coordinate 52 of DKEY01000080.1, read as the reverse complement.
TTTACCTCGAAAATCTAACAACTTTGTCTGAGAACGTTAAGTTTGAAAATCA
>DKEY01000115.1 GCA_002469305.1 Sulfurospirillum sp. UBA6810 | reverse complement strand
TGAACTCACTTCGTTTTGGTAATGTAACAAACAATGACAAAACTTCTAAACACCAAAGATATCTTGTACGTGGTGTTGTCGCTGGTATCGGTGATTATGGTAACTGTATGGGTGTACCGACAATAGGTGGTGAAACATCTTTTGATGAGAGCTACAATGGAAACATCTTAGTCAATGCCTTTACGCTAGGTCTTGCAAAGAGTGATGAGATTTTTTATGGCCGTGCTGAGGGTATCGGCAATCCTGTTGTTTATGTTGGCAGTAAAACTGGCCGTGATGGACTTGGTGGTGCTGTTATGGCAAGTGATAGCTTTACAGAAGAGAACAAAAGCTTACGTCCAACAGTGCAAGTAGGTGATCCATTTGCTGAAAAACTTTTACTTGAAGCTTGTTTAGAACTATTTAAAAAAGACTATATCGTTGGTATCCAAGATATGGGTGCAGCTGGTCTTACTTCAAGTTCATTTGAGATGGCTGGACGAAGTGGTTCAGGTATGATTATGCATCTTGACCGTGTTCCTGCTCGTGAAGAAGGAATGCAACCATTTGAATTTATGTTAAGCGAATCACAAGAGCGTATGCTTATTTGTGCGAAAAAAGGTATGGAAGATAAAGTAGTAGAGATATTTAGAAAGTGGGATTTGGACGCTGAAGTCATAGGCGAAGTAACAAACACAGGCAATATGGAACTCTTCTGGCATGGAGAGAGAGTAGCTGATATACCTGTTTTACCAGTAGGTGAAGAGGCTCCTATCTATGATAGACCTATCAAAAAACCAGCATACTTAGATAAAATCAATGCTACATGTATAAATGATTTTGAAAAGATAGACAACCAAGCTGCTTTTGATAAACTTATCTCAAGTGTTGAAGTTGTAGATAAATCTTGGATTTTTGAGCAGTATGACTCTATGGTACAAACAAATACTATCAAAGCTCCAGGAAGTCTTGATGCGAGTGTTATCCGTGTAAAAGAAAATGGCAAAGCACTTGCTATGAGCAGCGACTGTAATCCTAGATATAACTATATAGACCCAAAAGGTGGCGCTGCAGCTGCTGTTATGGAGAGTGGTAGAAATGTAGCTATGAGTGGTGCAAGACCTCTTGCTATCACAGATTGTCTTAACTACGGCAATCCAGAAAATCCAGAAATCATGTGGCAGTTTGCTGAGGGGTGTTATGGTATCAAAGAAGCGTGTGCAGCTTTAAATACACCTGTTATCAGTGGTAACGTATCACTTTACAATGAAACAAATGGCATCGGCGTTTTCCCAACACCAGCTATCGCTATGGTGGGTGTCAATGATGATGCGAACAATGTCTTACAAAGCTCATTCCAAAATGATGGCGCAAGTATCTATCTCGTAGGTGACAATGCAAGCAACTTTGGTGGTAGTTTGTATATGAAAGAGCTTTATGGAAAAGTTGAGGGAAAACTCGCTGAGATAAACTATGAGCAAGAGTTAAAACTCTGGGAGCTTGTTATCGAAGCAAATAAAGCTGGTATCATCTCGTGTGCAAAAGATATCAACGTTGGTGGTATAGCCATCGCTTTAGCTAAGATGAGCGCAAAGAGTGGAAAAGGCGTTACATGTAAGATTGATTTTGCTGATGCTAAAGATATCTTTAGTGAGAGTTTTTCTCGCGCTCTTGTAGAAGCAAAAGATGAAAATGCATTTGTAGCTCTTGCAGATAAGATAGGCATCAATGTAACAAAAATCGCTACGGTTGGTGGTGAAAGCTTTACATGTAACGACATAAAGACAAGTGTAAAAGATATACAAAATATATATTTCAACAGATTTGCTCAAATCATCGAACAAGACATATAAAATATAGAGGGGTTTATCCCCTCTTTTTTTAACTCTCATTTAACATAAATCGCTATAATTTCGCAAAAATTTTTTTAGGAATACAATGAATACATTTTTAGATAAAATAAAAGCCATCAGAGATTCAAGATGGTTTTCAAATCTCACAACACTCATCATTATATTTTATGCCTCTGTTTTGGGTTTTAAGACTCTTGAAGAAGCGGCACAGCCTTATGGAAGTTTTTTACATATCTTAGATTGGATTGTGACTATTTACTTTGTGATAGAACTTGCTATAAAAATGCTTGCAGAAGAGAAGCTTTCCAACTTTTTTAAAAGCGGTTGGAATATCTTTGACTTTTTTATCGTAGCAGTCACACTTATACCACTTGAGAACAGTTCGTTTGCCGCGATAGCGCGTTTGCTTCGAGTTTTCAGGATACTGCGTCTTTTTACCGCTCGCCCTGAACTCAAAGCCATCATAGATATGCTTATAAAAGCTATCCCTTCTATCGTAGATATCGTGATACTTATGTTTATCATCTTTTATATCTATGCCATCATGGGAAGCTTTTTGTTTGTAGATATGAAATCAGGTCTTTGGGATAACTTCCTCACAGCCATGCTGACACTCTTTAGGGTTTTTACCTTTGAAGATTGGACGGATGTGATGTATGAGACGATGGAAGTGTATCCTTGGTCATGGGCTTATTTTGTAAGCTTTATCATCATCACTGCTTTTATCTTTTTAAATCTTTTTGTAGCAGTTATCATCGGTGAGATGCAAAAACTACAAAACAAAGACGTCAACGAAGAGATACACGAGGATAGCAAAAAGATAGATATGTTACTTCAAGAAGTAAGAGAATTAAGAGAGATAATAAATCAGAAAAAAGAGTAAAATCTATGATTGTCAATCTATATCATCTCAAACGGTTTCAAGGTGGGTACCCCAAGATTAAAAATCTTGACCCTTCCTCTGCAAATGTTTTCGTTGATATAATTGACAATCATCTAAGCTAATGTAAACTATCCATCGCCTTTTGCATTCTCTCCAAAGCCTCTTTGAGTTGTGATTTGGGGCAGCCAAAGTTCAGACGCACAAAGTTTTTATCTCCAAAAGGTTCACCATCACTCAAACCCACTCCATAACTTAAGAAAAACTCATAAGGATTTTCTACATGTAAGTCACTTGCATCTATCCATGCGAGAAAGGTAGCATCTTGGTCTAGGAGTTTCAAAGAAGGATTTTTTGCCACAAAATCTTGTACTAAAGTCAGATTTTCTCTCAGATAAACTCTCAGCTTTTCAAGCCAACCATCACAAGAAGTATAAGCAACTCTAGTTGCAGTGATAGCAAGTAGATTGATACCCTGAGCAACGCCACCGATAGCTCTTTGAAACTCTTTTCGCAAATGCACATTTGGGATGATGGCATAAGAGC
>DKEY01000104.1 GCA_002469305.1 Sulfurospirillum sp. UBA6810 | reverse complement strand
ATCTTGTGTTCATTACAATATTTTAGTATATCACTTACATCTTGCTCATTTCTGGGAAATATAACCAACTCAGGCTCGTATCTGTTTCGTGTAGCATCATAAGCATAAGCGATACGATGTGCTTTGTCGTCATAGACATTGTCACTTCCAAGTAGCTTTTTAAAAAAATCAATATGTTTTTGTTCCATCAATTAATACCTAATTAACTTTTGATAGTTTATTGTAAATGTACTCAATGCATCATCTTTCTTTTGTTCAGCATCTTCTTGTGGTCCATAAATTCTTTTTATCACATAAGATTCCTCTTCCCATTTGAAATTTGTAAAGAAGTTTATCGAAACATTTTCCATCGGACTGTCCCAATTGAACCAAGAACCATTTTTCCAGTTGAACCAAGAACCTTCTATGTCTTTAACTCTTGTATAAAATGGGAGTTGAAATTGTGAAATTTTTGCACCTTTGTATTGTTTGATAGCTTGGAAACTATGACAATCAACAAAATATCCATTGTAATCAAGAGCAAAAAAGATAAGAGATGCAGAGTTTGCTTTACAAATTTCTTGAAAGGTTTCTCTATCTGGAGTTGGTATAAAGTTTTTTGCAAGATAAGCGGCTGTGATATCAGGATGAACCCATTGGATATCTTTAAAATGTTCCGTTACCTCTTTGTAGATACTTTGGTTTGGAGCTACGATAAGCGCTCTGTTGTAGAGATAGTTTAGTGTTGCAATATCTCCAACTTGTGGAAGAACTCCAGGGATTGGGAAAGCACTTTGTGCTGACATTTTATATACATCAAATCTTAGCTTTGCAATGCCACCTTTTTTTTCTACAACATCAACTCTTGCTATGATAGTAGATGTGCTCTCATCAAAAGAGTGCATAATTATTCCAGAAGAACCTAGGCTGATTTCATCTGAATCCTTTATCGTAGCATATCTTCCCTCAACACTTAAAAGAGGTGTTTTATACTCACTAAATAGTGATTTGGCATTTATAACTTGTGTAGATAGCATTAAACAAACTATCATCAGTAGCTTTCGCAATGGAACTCCTTTTGCTTTGTAATTTGCTAAGATTATACAACAACTGTTTTTAAATTTGGTTAATAGTTAAATTAATTGGTATGTTTTGTAATATATAAGAATAAATTAGCTAGAATCATGGCTAAGTTACGAAGGAAGAGGGTGTATGTTTAAATTTTTGATTGTTTTATTTTTGATGGTGGCTTCTCTTTTAGGTTCTACAATGAGCGAAAATAACTGGCAAAGAGGAGAAACTCTTCTTACTTTCTTAGAGAGTAATGCCTTGCCTTTGAGTATATACTATAATTTAGATAGAGAAGAACAAGAATTGGCTTCAGAGATTGTAGCAGGAGTCAAATACCAAGTCCTCAAAAGTGATGAGGGCAAGATAGAACAAGTACTTATACCTATAGGAGAAGAGTTACAACTTCATATCATAGATGAGGGTGAGGGATATAAGCTTACTACTACCCCGATAGCATATCAAGATATAGATGATGTACTAACCGTAGAAACTACACTTTCTCCATATCAAGATATCATATCAACAACCAATAACTCTCTTTTAGCACATGAATTCATCCAAGCATTTAAAAATAGTGTAAATTTTAAACTTTTAAGAAAAGGCGATAGAGTTGTTGTCTTTTATAAAAAAAGAATTAGACTAGGAAAACAGTTTGGTTCTCCTAAGATAGAAGCTTCTATGGTAGAACTTAGAGGTAGAAAAAATTATGTATTTAGATATAACGATGGAAGATATTATGATGAAAGTGGTAAAGAAGTTGAAGGCTTTTTCTTAGCCAGACCAGTTAATTTTACAAGAATTTCATCTAGTTTTACCTATAAAAGATGGCATCCTGTTCTGCATAGGTATAGAGCACACTTAGGGATTGATTATGCGGCACCTACGGGAACACCAATCAAAGCAGCAGGCAATGGGAAAGTTAGTCACGTAGGAACAAAAGGTGGTTATGGAAAAACAATCATAATTAACCATCAAGATGGCTATAAAACACTCTATGCGCATATGAATGGATACAGAGGTGGTATCAGAAGTGGTAAGTGGGTGAAAAAAGGTGACGTTATCGGTTATGTTGGAAATACAGGCATAAGTACAGGCCCTCATCTTCATTTTGGTTTATATAAAAGCAATAAAGCAATCAATCCAGCAAGTGTTGTAAAAGTTACAAAAAGTAAGCTAAAAGGGAAACAAAAAGAAGAATTTATAGCTCATACAAATGCATTTAAACAAAAAATGGATACAGCTTTGGCAGATTTAAAATTGCCAAAAAAAGAGAGTTCGTTTGAATATATCGTTAGCTTAGATAACCAAACTGAAAATATAATAAAACAGTAAATTCTAAGGATAAAAATGTCTGGACATAAAGATATAAAAGAGAATATCGATGCGCTAGAGTCATTTATCCTTGAAGAAGTTGAATTAACACCAACTGAGCTTGCAAGACATCTAAAAAACATCAAAAAACAGGATAAAGAGCTTTTTTTTCACTATTTGGAAAGAGTTCCAAATGAACTATTAGGCGAAGTTGTCCTTGAATTACCAGAACACTATCTCAAAGAGATAATCGAGCATATTCCCTCTATAAAATTATCAGAAGCTATCGAAGATTTAGAGAGTGATGATGCAACTGATTTGATTCAAGATATTGAAGATATTGACGAAGCTAAAGCTAAAGAAATTCTTTCAGCTATTGATTTACAAGATCAAGAAGATATAAAAAAGCTGAAAAGATATAGTGATGAAGAAGCTGGTGCTTACATGCAAACAGAGGTTTTTAAAGCCTCTTATAATGAAAAAATCCAAGATGCTATTGAGAGATTTCGTATTTTGAAAAAGAGTGGAGAGTTAGAAAATATCCATCAACTTTTTATCGTTGGAACTCTTGATAGGCTTATTTTTTCTATCTTTTTAGAAGATTTAATCACATTTGACTTTTCAAAAACCTTTAAAGAAGTTATCGAAAATAGTGAAGAAGAGTATAAACCACGTTATGTAAGAGATGATGAAGATATCTCTGAGGTTATCCAAACTTTTGAAGATTATGACTTGAGTGTTTTACCTGTTGTTGATTATCATGGCAAACTACTTGGACGTATCACATCTGATGATATTTATGACATTATCCAAGAAAGAGCAACAGAGCAAATCTATCACTTAGCAGGTGTTGATGATGATGCAGAACACGAAGAGGGTATATTAGAAGCAGGAAAATCAAGAGTTGTTTGGCTTTTGCTTAATCTAGTTACAGCCATCTTAGCCTCTTTAGTTATTGGTCTTTTTGATGAAGTACTCACTGTTTATGTAGCTCTTGCTGTTTTGATGCCGATAGTTGCTTCTATGGGTGGTAATGCTGGAACGCAAACGCTGACGATTATGGTTAGACAATTGGCACTAGGAGAGATAGATTTTTCAAATGCAAAAGATGCTATAAAAAAGGAGATGATACTCTCTTTGGTAAATGGACTTGTCTTTTCTGTTGTTATTGGTGTGATTGCATTTGTGTGGTTTCATGAGATTAAGATAGGTTTTGTTATCGCAGCTTCTATGCTTGTCAATTTACTTTGTGCAGGTTTTTTTGGGGCCATGATACCTCTTTTGTTAAAGCGACTTAGAATAGACCCAGCGGTTGGTAGTAGTGTTTTTTTAACTACGGTAACAGATGTTGTTGGATTTTTTAGTTTTCTAGGTCTAGCTACGTGGTTTTTGATGTAATGAAAAATAAAAAAATAGAAGTTTTAGAGATAGTTGATTGTGTAGAGTCACACTATATTAAACCAAAAAGTATGTTTTATAAGCAAAATGGTGTTGAAAAAAGATGGGATATAGTAGATACCCATGATAGTGTTGCGATACTTTTATATCACATAGAACTTGATTCATTTGTATTTGTTAAACAATTTCGTCCCTCTATATATCTCAAAAATAGCGATGGATTTACATATGAACTGTGCGCTGGTATCGTGGATAAAGATAAAAGCTTAAGAGAGATAGCTTACGAAGAGGTGCTTGAAGAGACAGGTTATGATGTGCCACTTGAAGCATTAGAAAAAATCTCTTCTTTTTATACAGCAGTTGGTTTTGCAGGTGGTAGGCAGAGACTTTACTTTGCCAAAATTAGCGAAGATATGAAAGTAAGTGATGGTGGTGGCATTGAACATGAAGATATAGAAGTTATCTATCTAAAAAGAAGTGAAGCAAGAGAGTTTATGTTTGATGAGAGTATTGCTACCACATCAGGACTTATGTTTGCTCTGATGTGGTATTTTGAGCGTGAAATTAGTCAATAAATCTTTTTGTGATATCAGAGTAAGTTTCAATTCTTCTATCTCTCAAAAATGGCCAAATTCTTCTAACATCTTCACATCTGTCCAAATCAATCTTACATGTAAGAATTTCTTCTTTGTCATTTGAAGCTTGAGCTATAAACTCACCTTGAGGGCCAGCTACAAATGAATTGCCCCAAAACCTTATGCCATCAAGGACTTGTGCATTGTCTAACTCTTTTCCCACACGGTTTACTGCAATCACAGGTAATCCATTTGCCACTGCATGTCCACGTTGTACAGTTATCCAAGCTTCAAGTTGTCTTTGTTTTTCTTCTTCCTTGTCTTCATCAAACCAACCGATGGCAGTAGGATAGATGAGTAAATCAGCACCTTTTAAAGCCATAAGACGTGCAGCTTCAGGATACCACTGATCCCAACAAACTAAAAGACCGATTTTCCCTATACTTGTTTTGATAGGCTCATATCCTAAATCCCCTGGTGTAAAATAAAACTTTTCATAAAATCCAGGATCATCAGGTATGTGCATTTTTCTGTATTTACCAGCTACTGAGCCATCTTTTTCAAAGACAACAGCTGTGTTGTGATAGAGTCCAGAAGCTCTTTTTTCAAACAAAGATGTAACTAAAACTATCTCATGCTCTTTTGCTACATTTGACCAAAAAGCAACATCTTCATCAAAGCTACAAGCCATATCAAAGCACTGTGTATCTTCATTGATGCAAAAGTATCTATCTTGGTGTAACTCTTGAAGTACTATAAGTTGAGGATTCTGTTTTTTTGCATCTTTTATCATGCTGAGTGTTTTTTGTATAGTTTCTTTTTTTGAGTTTACAAATGCTTGTTGTATAAGTGCTACTTGAAGTATATTGCTCATCTTTTTTTTCCTTACATGTAAAAGTTATAAAATTTTATCAAAGATTTAATTTTATCCTCTTTATATACTCAAATTTATTTCTAAATATAGAAGCTATAAAGGTATTTTGTAAGAGTTTAAAAGTAGGTTTTAAATTGATTTTAGAGATAATAAAAAATTATTTTGAGAATTATACTCAAAATTAATGTTAAATTAACCTTTCTGCGATTATAATTTCAATAATTATTATCAAAAAGAAAAAACTAAGGAGAGTTAATGAAGACATTGGCTGATTTAAATGCTGGTGAAAGCGCAAAGGTTACTGTGATTAATGCGAAGGATGAATTGAAAAAAAGACTATTTTCATTTGGTATAAGAAAAGATAGTTTAGTAAAAGTAAAAACAATGAGTATGGCAAAAAGTACAATGGAAATTGAAGTAGGTACAACAAAGCTTGCTATGAGATTTGCAGAAGCAAAAGAGATAGAGGTGGCTTCTGTATGAAAACACTCAATATTGCATTGGTTGGGCAACCAAATGTTGGTAAAAGTATGCTTATCAACTCTATCAGTAACTCAAGACTAAGAGTTGGAAACTTTTCTGGAGTTACAGTAGAAAAAGCAGAAGTGACTTTTGATTTTCATGGTGTACACATCAGAATCATTGATTTACCTGGCACTTACTCTCTCAATGATTATACACAAGATGAAAGAGTTACAAAAGAATTTTTAGAAAATGAAGAGTATGATCTTATACTCAATGTCGTAGATGCTACAAACTTAGAAAGAAATCTTTTTTTAACAACACAGCTTTTAGAGTTAGATAAAAAGATGATAGTTGCTCTAAATATGATGGATGAAGCGCAAAAAGAGGGTATATGTATAGACCATGAACAGCTCAGTAACATACTAGGTGTTCCATGCGTAAAAGTTTCTGCTGCAACTAAAAGCGGTATAGGAAAGTTAGTCAACAGAGCTATAGATGTTTGTAATTTTGACTATGAGAGCTCAAAATTAGTATATAGTGATACTGTTGAGGAAGAAATTTCAAATATAGTAAAGTATCTTGAAGAGAAGAGCTTTATAAGTGAGTATAGTTATAGAACACTTGCCCTAAAGCTTTTACAAGAGGATAAAGCTACATACAAAGTGATGCATGATGAACCTATTTGGATAGAGCTACTTCCTATCATCAGAGAAGCTCTTGGACATCTATATCTACACTACAACACAAAAAATATAGAGGATATTTTTGCTGAAGAAAAAGCTGCTTTTGCAAAAGGTGCGGTACTTGAAACTACACAGTGTAAAACGTGTGTTACAAAGAGTGTGACTGAAAAAGCTGATTCTATGCTAATCCACAAAATATTTGGTATCCCTATCTTTTTATTTTTGATGTGGGGATTGTTTCAGTTGACCTTTGAGATAGGTTCTATCCCTATGGATTGGATAGATGCTTTTTTCATCTCTTTGGGTGAATATACAAAAACCATAGTGGGCGAGGGTGAGCTTGGATCTATGATAGCCGATGGCGCGATAGCTGGTGTTGGTGCTGTTATGATGTTTTTACCAAATATTATGATTTTATTTTTTGGTATAGCCTTACTTGAAACAACAGGTTACATGTCAAGAGTTGCTTTTTTACTTGATGGATTTTTTCACAAATTTGGTCTTCATGGAAAAAGTTTTATCCCCCTTGTGACAGGCTTTGGTTGTTCTGTACCTGCTTATATGAGTGCGAGAACTTTGAAAAATGACAAAGATAGACTTATCACTTTATTTATCATAGGATTTATGAGTTGTGGTGCAAAGCTTCCTGTATATGTACTTTTTGCAGGCGCATTTTTTGGCCCTGAAAAAGCTGGTAATGTTTTGTTTATCATCTATATTGTTGGTGCGCTCATAGGTCTTGTAGCAGCTAAATTTTTAAAAGTTTTTGTTTTTAAAGGGAAAGATGAGCCATTTGTAATGGAGATGCCAAAGTATCGTCTGCCTTCTTTTAAGCTTATTTGGCATACAGTGATTACAAAATCACTTATGTATCTTAAAAAAGCGGGAACATTTATCCTTGCTGCGAGTTTAGTGATTTGGTTTGCGAGTAATTATCCAAAAGATAAAGAGTTGGAATTACAATATGAACAAAAGATAGAGTTGGCTCAAAGTGATGATGAAAAATCACTCTTGGCAAATGAACTGAGTAAAACTCTTTTAGAACAAAGTTTCCTTGGGATAGTTGGAAAAGCTACAGAGCCTATCTTTGCTCCACTTGGATTTGATTGGAAGATGACGATAGCACTTGAAACGGGACTTGCTGCAAAAGAAGTTGTAGTTTCAACCTTGGGTGTTCTTTATGCTCTTGGTGGAGATGTTGATGAAGCAAATGATAGCTTGATGAGTGAGCTTAGAAAACATATATCTTTTCCAGCTGCGGTTTCATTTATACTTTTTGTTATGATTTATTTGCCATGCTTCGCTGCTTCTATTGTTTTTGCTAAAGAGGCTGGTAGCTACAAGTATCTTGCTTATCTTTTTGCTTTTACTACGAGTGTGGCTTGGGTAGTTTCTTTTATAGGATTTAATGTAACAAAACTATTAGTATAGAAGATGAGATTTTCTCATCTTCTTATTTTTTGTTCTCTTCTTGATTGATTATGGAGTCATCATATGGATCTAAATGAGCATTGATGACCCACTCTTCACTTTGGTTAAGCTTCATAATTTTATCTTCTATCTTATCCCCAATGCTGTGAGCTTTTATCAAAGATATGCCTTCGTTAAAAACTAAATGTACATCTACAAAATTCGTGTGGCCTGATTTTCTTGTTTTGAGATAGTGATAGTCACTTATCAACTCTTCACTTGAAATGATATTTTTTATTTTATCTACGATTTCCTCATCAAGTGCAGCATCTAAAAGGATATAGACACCATCTTTTATAATCTCATATGCTGAGTAAATGATATAAATAGAGATAATGATACCCATGATAGAGTCTATAAGATCAATACCAGTAGCGTAGATAAGGAAAAGAGAAATTAAAATAGCTCCATTACTTAAGACATCTGTTTTATAATGCAAAGCATCAGATTTTATAACCATATTGTTAGTTTTTTTTGCAACATAATTTAGAAAAACAACCAATGCAATAGTGAGCACTAATGAGATAAACATAACTAAAATAGAGGTGTCTAAGTATTGGATACTCTCTTTTGTATAGAGTTTTTCAATAGCTTGGTAAAAAATAAAGATACCAGAAACAGTGATAACAGTTCCCTCTATAACAGCAGCAAGGGCTTCAATTTTTCCTTTTCCATAGTTAAATGTTTCATTTGCCCCTTCTTCTGCTTTGTTGATAGCAAAGTAGTTAAACGCAGAGACAATAAGGTCTAAAACAGAATCTATGGCTGAAGCTAAAACAGCTACTGAGCCACTCATAATACCAATAGCGAGTTTCATTACAACTAAAATACCAGCTGTTGAACTAGAGATAATAGTAGCTTTTTTTTGTAATGTCATGTAAGAATTCCCAAATTTTTTTTGAATTATACCAAATAAATTGAGATGACTAAAAAAATGAGTGGTTAAAAAAGAGGAGATAAAACGTAAGGAGGTTGCTTATGTTTGTTATTGTTTACGTTTTATCCCCAATAATGTTGGTTACAATCAAATTGTAATTAAATAGACTAAAAATAATATAATTGTTATATATTAAAAAATATTTTATAAATACAATTAATTTTTATACACATTCATACACGAACAGTGAAGGCTTCCATGCTCACGTATAAAGACTCTTGCATCAACACCTATGACATCTTTATCTGGGAAAAATAGTTTTAATAATTCAATTACAACTTCATCATTTTTTTCGCTATATGTTGGGACTATAAGAGCACCATTGATAAAAACAAAGTTCAGATATGTAGCTGGTAATCTGTGGTTGTGAAAACTATTTTTTTGAGGAAGAGGAAGTGGTATGAGGTTAAACCCTGTTTGTTCCAACTCTTTTTCCATCTTGCTAAGTTCTTCATAGTGTTCATCTTCTTTATCATAGCATTTTACATAAGCGATAGTTTTTTCATCTAAAAATCTTGCCAGTGTATCTACATGTGAATCTGTATCATCACCAAAGAGTGCGCCATTTTCTAGCATAATTATTTTTTCCAACTCAAATAATTTTGAAATTTTATTTAAAACTTCTTCTTGTGAGAGATGGTTGTTGCGGTTGTCATTAAAAAGACATTTTTGTGTTGTTAGTAGTGTTCCTTTTCCATTGGAATCTATACTGCCACCTTCTAAGATAAACGCTTCATCAATAAGCTCACCTTTTAAGTATCCCTTCTCAAAAAGGTATTTTGTGACTTGATTATCTAAATTTGCTTCAAATTTTCCACCCCAAGCATTGAAAGTAAAGTTGTATGTTTTTTTAACACCGTCTTCATAAAAGTCTATCCCGCCAAAATCTCTAATCCAAGTGTCATTTGTCACTACTTCTACAAAGATGAGATTTTCACTCGTTGGTAGTAGATTTGAAACTTCTTTTGGATTACTTGAAAGTACTATACACTTTTGATATTTGATAACTTGTGTTATAAAGTTTATATACGCGTTTTGTATCTCTTTGATAGAGTGCTGCCAATCTAGTTGTTGTAGTGGGAAAACGACAAGAAGTGCCTCTTGTTCTTCCCATTCAGCTTGTAACCTTTTAGCCACTTTGATATCCTAATTTTTTGTGGAATTATCCTATAAAATGATTTAAAAATCAAATTTAGGTTTTTTTGCTAGAATGATACTATATTTGTAATGAGGATAGTCATTGTTTGATGAAGTAAGAAGCAACAGCATAAACCAGATAAATGTCATAGCCATACTCTTTGCTGGTGTTTTTGCTTTTATATCGGCTTTTATTATTATATTTAACGAATATAGAGAGTTTGAAAAAGAGATAATCAGCATAGAAAAAGAGTATATTCAAACTCAAAAAAGAGTTGCAGTACAACAAACTTCTCGTTTGTATAGGCTCATAAACTATAGATACAATGAGTATATTACAAAGCCACCACTTACTTTATATAGCCTTATTGCAAAAGAGATAGAAGTTGTGTTGGATGATATGCATGATGGAAGCTATCTTTTTGTTTTTGATGAGAACGTCAATACAGTATATGAATCAAAATATGTTAATCTCACAAGAAGTATCCGAAAAAATATAGTAGATATAGCTAAAACAAATGATGGATTTTATAACTTTAAAACTATAAAAGAGGGAAAAAATATAGATAATATCTCGTTTATAAGAGAGTTTAAAACACTAGGATGGACTATTGGTAGTGGAGTTGATTTAGCAGAAATTGAGAGAGTTTTAGAGAAAAAACGCCAAGAACACCAAAATAAAGTCACAGGATTTATCCTAAAAATTATAACTTTAACACTTTTTTTATACTTAGCAAGTATATTAAAATATAGATACATTACAGATAGGATAACCAATGAAGTCAAATTTATCATTACTTCATTTAAAAAAGCTTCAACTGATTATAGATTTATAGATAGAAATAAGATAAAGTTATCAGAATTTAGAGAAATCACTTCTCATGCAAATAGTATGATAGCAAAGATAAAAGAGAAAAATATAGCACTAGAAGATTTGAATGAAAATCTTGAGAATTTGGTAGCTGAAAAGACAAAAGAGTTACAAAAATCTGTTGCTTATAACAAAAAACTTTTAGAAGACCAAGATAAATTTTTAAAAAATGCTATCCATGAACTCAATACACCACTTTCAATTATCTTGATGAATATTGATTTATATAATATGAAGTTTGACAAAAATCAGTACCTCACCAAAATAGAAGCTGCTGTAAAAGTTTTACAAAATATCTATGGAGATTTAAGTTTTATTGTTAAAAAAGATAGAGTAGAATATAAACAAGAGATGATAGACTTTTCTTTGTTTGTCAAAGAGCGAGTGGATTACTTTAATGATGTGGCCGTAGGGAACCAGTTGAGTCTTTCTAGTTCCATAGAAGAGGGCTTGTATCTTTTGTTTAATGAATTTGAATTGCAAAGACTTTGTGATAATAACATCTCAAATGCCATAAAGTACAGCTACATCACAAAGGAGATAAAAGTAAAAGTTTATCAAAAAAAAAGATGTATAGTTTTTGAAGTTGAAAATGTAGGTGAAAAAATAGAGTTCCCTGATAGACTTTTTGATAGATATTATAGAGAGGATGAGGCAAGAGGTGGATTTGGTCTTGGCTTGAATATTGTGAAAGAAATTTGTGATAAAAATGGTGTACTCGTTGAAGTTGACTCAACAGAAAAGAGAACAATTTTCAGGTATCTTTTTGAATGTAAAAAGGAGACAGAGATATGAAAAGTTCTACTCAAAGAGTAAGCTTTAGTGCTAGGAATTTTTGCTGGACTTTGTTCAGCAAAAAGGAGACAGAGATATGAAAATACTACTGCTTGAAGATGAGTTTATGCTCAGAAGTTCTATTGAAGAGTATTTAACTGATTTGAACCATCAAGTTATCTCTTGTTCTCATGGACAAGAGGCTTATGAAATATTGTCGCATGAAGAGTTTGATTTGCTTATTCTAGATATCAATGTTCCAAAACTCAGCGGGATTGAATTGCTGAAAAAATTAAATATCCAAGAAGTAAATACTCCAACTATTTTTATAAGTGCTGTTATTGATATTGATGATATTAGTAAAGCTTTTGAACTTGGTGCTGCTGATTATCTTAAAAAACCGTTTCATCTCAAAGAGCTGTCTATAAGAATAGATAGGATAAAAAAAGAGCACAATATCAGAAGTAAACATCATCTAGTTTTAAGTAAAAAATACTGTTTTTCCAAGAGTGATCAAATTCTCTTTTACAACAATGCAACACAAACATTGACGAAAAAACAGTTACAAATCTTAACACTTCTTTGCGAAAACATAGGGGTAGTAGTTGACTTTGAAAAATTCAGAAGTTATGTTTGGAATGACGAACCCATAGACAACTCCACAATTAGAGCAGAGATAAGTCGATTTAGAAAAAGCCTTAAAGAAGACTTTATTTCTAACATAAAAGGGGTTGGTTACAGGATAGATAAATATTATAACCACTAAAATTGCTACGTATTTTCACATTTTTTAAAAAAAGTGTGTAGTTTTAGGAC
>DKEY01000064.1:11688-21415 GCA_002469305.1 Sulfurospirillum sp. UBA6810 | reverse complement strand
TGCGAAGGCAAGAGGCTTGGACAAACAAAAGGCTAAAGAGTTTGCAAATGCAAGAGTTTTTATAGCACAAAAAGCAAAAGATGCAGGTCTTATTGATGAAGTGGGTTCTTTATATATAGCTCAAAGAGAGTTGGAAAAAATCTCACATGTAGAAGTTCCTATATGGCAAAAACCTAGTGAAATGGAAATGCTTTTAAAAGAGATAAAAGGGGCAAATGCTCTTAGTTTTTTTAACTTAAAAAGCTTATTGATGTAGCTAGTTTAGCAAATCTCTTTGCAGTTTATAGTAACCATTTTTAACTCTAACTAGTATGCCATCATCAATCAATACTTTAAAAGTGTTGACCACCGTTGGTTTACTAGCTCCTAGTGCTTCGATAATCTCGTCATATGTTCCTACAAAGTTTCTCTCTTTATCCAAATGGTTAAAGATATACTCTATAATTTGCACACGCTTGCCTCCGATAGTTTTTAAAACTTTCAAAAGCAGATTTTTATCGGAGAGTTCGTTTTCTAAGATTTTTGAGCCCGCACTTCTTATGATGAGGGAAAAAAGTTCTTGTAGATTTAAAGGCTTCAAGATATATCCATCTGCTCTCAAGCGAATTGCTTTTAAAAGATATTCACTCTCAGAATGTGCACTCACTAAGATAACAGTGATATCAGGATACTTTTTTTTAGCTATTTCTAAAAGTTCCAACCCATCAACATGAGGCATACGAAGGTCAGTTACTATAACATCCACAGTATTGTTTTCTAAGATATCTAGGGCTTCTTGTCCATCTTTTGCTAAGTGTAATTCTTTACAAAAGCTTTCAAGTGAGAGTGAAAGTTGAGATAAGGCTTGTGGTTCATCTTCTACACAAAGAATTCTCATCTGGCTTATTATCCTCATATCTAAAATCAATTTATTATCCCCAAGTAGTCTATTTTTATAAAAAGTAAAAATAATTGTACATTAAGTAAACTTAACTTAACCTATTTAGGAGTATTTGGAGTTATAGTAAACTTTTTTTAGATATTACCTTTGCACTTACTATCTCTTCTTTTGAGTGTAGTTCAAAAGTGTCTTCTACTTTTAAGCTTTTAAGGGTTGTTTTTTTGCCATCTTTTACAACTTGTGCATAGTTTACATGTAAGTTTTTTGAAGGCTCATTTTGTAAAAAAAGTTCAGAAAGATTTGTTAATTTTGTCTCTTTGAAGTTTAAAAACTTTTTCATGATAAAGAATAAATCCTCTTTTGTCTTTTCCAATTTTGCATTTTTGTGAGCCAGTATAAAGTCTATTTTTTGTGAAAATCGTGAGTATAAAAGCTCTATCTCTCTTTTGTTTATGGCAAGTTTTGCTTCAAAAGAGTGCGCTTTAAAAAGTTCATGCAAATGCTTGAGATTTTGCGCTTTAGTATAAAGAAGTCTTTGAAAAAGTTTATCCATATGCATCGACATCTCATCTAGTCTAAAAAGCATTTCATTTTTATCAGGGAGTATCATCTCCATAGCTGCACTTGGAGTTGGAGCACGCAAATCAGCTACAAAATCACTAATAACAAAGTCTATCTCATGTCCAACAGCTGAGACGACAGGAATCTTACATGTAAAGATTGCATCAGCTACAACCTCTTCGTTGAATGCCCATAAATCCTCTATGCTTCCACCACCTCTTCCCACAACAATCACATCTACATCTAAAGTTTGTGCTCTGTTTATATTGTGAGCGATACTACTTGCACTAGCTTCCCCTTGGACTATCGTATCGAGCAAAACTATCTTTACAAGTGGCCATCTGTTTGTAGCAACTCTGAGCATATCTTGGAGTGCTGCACCTGTTTGTGAAGTGATGATTGCTATCTTGTTTATAACTTTTGGGATAGGCTTTTTATACTCAAAATACCCTTTGGCTTGGAGTTTTTGCTTTAACTGTTCATATGCAAGTGCCAAAGCACCCTCGCCATCTGGTTCTATCGAAGTAGCGTTTATCTGGTAACTCCCTCTTTGGGTAAAAACAGAGATGGAACCATGTACGATGACAGCCATACCCTCTTCAAGACGAAACTTTAAACGAGAGAGGTTTCCTCTGAACATAACACATGATATAGCAGAATTTTCATCTTTGAGAGTGAAGTAAACATGCCCTGAGTTATGGTAAGTGATACGTGAAAGTTCGCCCTTCACGCTCATTTGTAAAAAGGTAGTCTCAAGGAGAGATTTGATTTGGTTGTTTAGACTTGAGACACTGAGGGTATTGTTCATTTTAACGTTTTCTAGCGATGACCAACGTTGAGATATCCATAGAAAAACTTTTTACAAACTCTGTTGTAAATCCAGCATCATCTAACTCTTTTTGCAACATACTTGCAGTTAAAAATCCCTCGATAGAATTTGGAAGATACTCATAAGCTTCTTTATTTTTAGAGATAAATCCACCAAGCATAGGTAAGATTTTGTTCATATAAAAATCTTTGATACCATGCAAGAAGCCTTTTTTGTCATCTTTTGTAAACTCCAAGACAACAACATAACCATCTTGTTTTACAACGCGTGCAAACTCTGCAAATGCTTCTGTTCGCTTCACAACATTTCTGATGCCATAACTTATACTAAGGATATCTGCACTTTCATCTTGTAGTGGGATATTTGTCGCTTCACTTATCACAAATTCAAATTCAGGGAATTTCTCTTTTCCTACATTTGTCATACCAACTGAGGGGTCAACTCCTAAAAGTTTGCCTATCTTTAGACCAGCTTTTTTAGCTTGTTTTTGCCAGTAACCCATCATGTCACCTGTACCACAAGCTACATCGACTATCAAATCTATCGGTTTTTGATATCTTGCGTAAACTTCATCACAAGCTTTTTTTCTCCACTGTATATCCACACCCATACTAAGCACTCGGTTTGCTTTATCGTATGTTGGTGCGATATCGTCGAACATCTTGACTATTTTTTCTTGTTTGTTTTCGTTATCCAAAACAGTTTCCTTCTTTTGAGTAGGAAAGATTATACAATAAGTTTGCTAAAGCGGTATTTATCTCTATCAAGAATAAGAGGAGGCGTTACCTCCTCTGTATGCATCATTTTTTTTCTAGTTTTTTTAACTCTACTATTTTTTCAATACTAAAATAGTATTTGCCACCATCTTCACTATATGGAATTGCGCCATCAACTTCAGTTGAAACAAATACTTTTTTACTACTTGCAAGCAAGTAAGGTCTATTGTTTTCATACTTAAAAAATCTATTTCTAAGATATTTTTGCCCTTTTATATCTTGTGTAACATAATAATTTTTATAACCATTATGTTCAAAATAGTTTAGGTTGTGTACAGAAAATGCAAAATAACCTTTTTGATGTCCTTTAACAGTTAAGGCAACTGGCTCTTCTTTTTTGTTACCATAGATAAAATACTCATCAACATAAACCCTATCTCCTTCAAGTACTGCAACATCAGAAAAAGCCAATCCATCATTGATGTCTTGTTGATATTTTTGGTGATATTTTCCACTTGGTAAGCCTACTGTACCATATAGATTTGCTACATACGCTAGTTTAGTATAATCTGTTGCTGTATTGATTGCCGTCGCAATCGCTGAAACAATCAATCCAGCTAGTCCATTGCTAACATCTACTCCTTCATATGAATATGCATATGCATTGTTTTGCCATATCTCTTCACCACTATTTGCATCTATCAAAGAGAAGGATAAACCAACATCAACATTACTTGTTACAACTGTATATCCAGTATCCCAAGCATTTATATCTACGTATAAAATGGCATCACAATTAAATATCTCCTTTAATTTACTAACAGGGATATTTCTAATCACATCAGCGTCCGCTAAATTTTCACTTTTGAAAAATCTATCCACTAAATGTACAGGGAATACATAATATCCTCTTTCAGCCAATGGCTTAGTAATAGTGTATATAAAGTGATTTGTAGCATCAACAGAGGTTGTTGTATTTTTTGCTGGTAAAACGAGTATTGAATGAGGATGTTTTTCATACACTTTTGGATAGTACTCACCTTTGGTAATTTGAGAAGTTGTTACTCCACAGCCTGTAAAAAAGATACCCACAACTACAAAAGTTAAAAAATAAATATACTTTTTCATAATGCTTCTCCATATGCTTTAGCTGTAAATATTTTTATAAATTTCTCTGATTCAGGGTAAGTTTCTTTTTCCAAAACAAAATATTTTTTTGCTTTCTCTTTTTGATTTGCTTCAAACAAGATTTGTCCATACTCCGCATAAAGTCCAGGAGCAACTCTTTGTTTATTCGCTTCTGACTCACTTATAATTTTTTCTAATTCTTGCAAATGTTTTTCGATAACTTCTTTATTATGCCCATCAACACCATACTCTGTCGAGCTTTTTACATAATTGCCCCAGTTGTATAATGGAGGCTGAACATTTTGCCCACAACCTACAAATACCATAGCAATCATAGATAACACTACTATCAATAAACTGTTTTTCTTCATTTTAAATTTATCTCCACTGTATTTGATATACCGATATACATCTCTTTTCTCATTATTAAATTATTGTTGCTATCAAATACTTTCAAAACAACATTACCACTACTCACTTCAAACAATTTATTATAAGTACTGCTTACGCATTGCTCATTATTATCTTTTTGAACACATGCATCTAATTTAAAAGTATATTTATCATTTACAACAACTGTGTACTCTTGAAAAGTAGATTTATTGAACTTCAAATAAGCAACATCTTGAGACTGTAAATTCGTTTGTTTATAGCCACACCCTGCGATAAATAAAAAAACAAATACTAAAATTAGTTTAGCTTTACTTTTGAACATATAATTCATTGATACTTACTCCTTTTAAATTTCCATCAACTACTTCACAAACTGAACCCTCATCTGTATATGTCGTTCCAAATTGACTTATAACTTTTATGGTCGCTACTTTTTTACCTGGTAACTCTATCGTCATTCCTGTTTGTGGATTTTTTATAGTTTTTCCGTTTTGATAGATAAAAAAGCTATCACCAACTCTTAACCCTTGTTTTTCGCCACCAGCTATTATGACACTACTATCTTCCAATGACAAAATATAAGAACGCCAAGGTTTATTTAGTAAATTTTGCATAATACCATCAACAACACTACTAATAGCTGTTGAAATTGCCTTATCATTTAAAGTTGAGTCATACCCTACATGTGTTCCAAGACCAAAAGATGTACCCGCTTCACTTTGAGCTTCACCACTTCCTTCTTGTGCAAAGATAATTTGACCCGTTTTAACATCTATAAGTCTTACACTAACTTTTGCATATGCAACTTGGATTTTTGTACGTGAAAAAACGCCCGTATCTGATATGCTTTTTCTTCCAAATTCAGAAACTGAACCAACTATCAAATAATCAGCTCCAATGTTAAGAGCTTTTAGATTGTGTGTTTCAACTTCATTATTCACTTTGTCAATATCACTACGCTCAAGCAATATAAATTTTCCAGAATTTACCAGCTTTGCTGAAAGTATATCTGTTGCTTGTTTTTCTGCATTATACGTGTTATTAACCCCGAACAAAGCAGATTTTCCGTATTGTGCTTCATTGCCAAATCTGACAATAGCAACTTTTCTTTTTAAAGTAGGCTCCTCTTTTTTATAAACAACTTGAGGTTGTATAATTGTTGGTTTCTCCACATGTTCGATTGTAGGATTACTTGTTGCACACCCCATCAGTAGTAGTGAAGGAACAATCAAAAAGAAAGAAATATTTTTTCTTAGTTTCATTATGTAAACTCCTTATAAATTTAGGTTTTTATTTTATATTTATTATACTTAAGTGTGATTTAATAATACGAATTTAATGATGATTTATTATAAAAATTAGCTTCTTTTTAGTTTTTGCACTTTGGCTAAGATTTCTTTCTTTTGTGCTGGAGGGAGGAGAGAAGAAAAATACTCCAGCATAAACATGATTTCTTCGATGCTCTGCAAAAATTCTCTGTTAATGCCACTTCGAGTATCTATGTATGCTTGTGCCTCGTATGCTTTTTGGAGGGAGTTTTCTATCTGTTCTTGGATAAAAAAGTAGATTGGTTTGTGCGATTTCTTATGTGTATAAAAATTCTCCGTATCTTGGATAAAGGCTTCAAAGTTGAAAAGATACATCTCAAATTTATCAAAGTGATTGATAAGCATATACATATCTTGTAAATCTTTTAACAAAGTTTTTATAACTCTCTTACTAAAAAGTGCCTTAGCAATATGCAGTGCCATTTGGAGTTTTTTTAAAGAGTTCAAGAGTAATTCATAATCTTTTTGATATTCTAAATATTCTTGAAAATATATACTAAAGATTTGATTGAGGCGATAAAGAAGTACTCTAAAAACTTTTTCACTACTCATGCCGCCTTGAAAATGCAAGTCCATACGGGTAAGTCCCACACTATCACATTTTTTGAAAACATCATTTAGTTCAAATTCATATCTTTTGGGATTTCCAAAAAGTTTGAGGTACTCTTTTGAGTAGGAAAGTTCCTCTTTCACATCTACAAAAGAGGAAAACTCTTCTTTGAGTTTTGCACTCTCTTGTGTGGATAAAAAGACTAGGATGTTGAGTCCTGCTAAATTTTTTTTGTACTCTTCTAAAACATAAGCATCATGCTCAAAATTGTACACAGTAGAGTCTTTCATGCTATGATGATACAACTCACTAGATACAGACTCCTTCTCTAAAAGAGTTTTGATGGAGTCTATATCTGTAACTAAAAGTTTGTTTTTTAGCTTCATTTTTGACATAAAAAAGTCTTAAAATGCTCTCTCTAAAAATGGAATAACCTGTTTTTTTCTACTGAGAACTTTTGGTAACCAAACTTGTGAATTTTCAAGTTTTACACCAAATGCTTTCTCTACAACACTTGCATCATCACTAACCACAAGAAGCTGTGAACCCTCTTCCATGATATCTGTGAGTAAAAGCATCACAGTGTGTCTGTTTCCCTCTGCTTTGAGTGCTTTTAAGTCTTCAAATAAAGCATCTTTTTTGTTATCAAAAACGCTCAAATCAACAACTTCAAGTTGACCTACCCCTACTTTGTTACCACCCATATCAAAGTCTTTATAATCACGCATCACTAACTCTCTTGGAGTCGCTCCCTCAACTGCTGATTTGACTAAAAACATCTCCATACCAAGTGCTCTTATATCTTCGATCCCAGCTATGCTAGCCAACTCTTTACAAGCTTTAGTATCAAGGCGCGTACATGTAGGAGATTTGAAGATAACTGTGTCACTGAGTATCGCACAAAGCATCATGCCTGCTATATTTTTAGGAATTTCTACTTGATGATAATCATACATCTCTTTGATAACTGTATTTGAACAGCCTATCGGTCTTATCCAACACTCAAGTGGAGTAGAAGTTGTGATATCTCCTAATTTATGATGGTCAACGATACCAAGTATATTTGCTTGCATGATGTCTTTTGGAGCTTGTGCAAGATCAGAAAAATCTACTAAGTAAACATCTTCTCCTGCATACTCTGTTTTTAAAAGAGGTTTTTCAGCGCCAAATTTTTCTAAGATAAATTTCGTCTCAGGGCTTATCTCACCTTGACGTGCAGGGATACACTCTTCGCCGATTTGATTTTTTAAGTAAGCGAGTGAAATCGCTCCAACTATCGAGTCGCTATCTGGATTTGTATGTCCAAAAACGTAAGTTGCCATATGTTTGCCTTTGAATTTTTTATTTATTATATAGTTTTTGGGGTTATGAAAAGTTTATGGACAAGTTTTAAATAAAATTTAGAATAATTTTGTTTTTGGAATTTTAAGCAGATAAAATCCTACTTTTTCATTGGAAAAGTTATATATAGGGGTATAAACGATATAAAAATTCTCTAGTTGCACAAATCCCGTATCTTTAAAACTTATGTCTCTAAAAAGGTTAAATCCACTGTTTACATTGTTGATAACTATAAACTTATCAAAACGTTTTCTTGCTGGATACTCTACTTTTGAAACTATTTTTTCATATTTTTTATCCATGAGGACATAAAAATCTATATTTTTTTGCTTATAGTACTCTGTGATAGAGCTAAAATCTGAAATGACTTCGATAGAACCAAGATACTCATTTTCTTGAAAGATTGGGGATATCCCTCGCAATAAAAGAGAAAATCTTCCTATCTCAATTCCAGCTATCGGCTGACGACTCTCTTTTATACTTTGTAAAGAGTCTCTAAAAGAGACGAGACTGTCATTTTTTTGATTTTCCAAATCCCAAACTCTAAAAAAACTTCGAAAATCTTGTGTATGAACATGAATCTTGATATCTTGAGAAAAACTGATTTTTGCAAAAGTATCTTGTATATACTTAAGGTAGGTAACACATTTTTCCCTATCCTTCATTTTAAGACACTCTTTTATCTCTTTGTTATTTGCTAAAAGTAATGCGGCTGTCAAAGTGATATTTTTTCTCTCTTTGAGCTTTTCAAAAAGGTCTTTGAGATGCGTATCTAGATACTTCTGTACAGCACTCTCTTGCTTATAGTTTAAATGGTCATTGAAAAAATATCCAAGTATAGAAACACTTAAAACAACAAATACACAAAGAAAAATCAAGCCCTTAGTCAATCTCATTTTCTGCCTTATCTAAAAATTTTACTTTATCCAATGGAATTTGATACGTAAAAGTTGTACCAATATTTTCTAAAGAGTCTATCTGGATATGGATACCGTTTTTTATACAGATATTTTTTACGATATTTAATCCTAAGCCAAAACCACCTTGAACACTATCTTCTCTTTTAAATCTATCAAAAATTGTTTTGACATCTTTGATACCTATCCCATAATCTTTTACTCTAAAACAGCAACTATCACTGTTCTTTGTATAAAGATTTACTTCGATTATGCCTTGATAGCTAGAGTACTTGATAGCATTTGAAAGTGTATTATCTATAATCCTTTGTAGTTCTGTTTTATTTAAAAACACTTCTAAGTTTTCTTCTATATGAGACTGCGTTACAATCAACTTTGTAAGAGCGATATCTTCAAAAAACGCAATCCTACTTTGCAAAAACTTTGAGATATTTATCTTCTCTTTCGAATACTTTATATTTTTGTTTTTTATATAATACTCTATATCTTCATAGGTCATTTGCATCTGTTTAGTTGCTGCTTGGACTCTTTTGATATGCTTTGAATCTTGTCCGAGTTTTTTCATAAGCT
The DNA here is from genome assembly GCA_002469305.1 of Sulfurospirillum sp. UBA6810. GTDB lineage: Bacteria > Campylobacterota > Campylobacteria > Campylobacterales > Sulfurospirillaceae > UBA6810. The sequence goes on along the minus strand of DKEY01000064.1, from coordinate 12,202 downwards.
CTATATTTACGTTGATAACTCCTAGTGGAGTTTTAAGTTCATGCATAGCGTCATTGAAAAAGTCGTCCATATATTTTTGCATCATTTTATAAGGAACAGCTGTATTTTTAATCATCACATGACTGAAAAAATAGATAATGACCAAAATGATAGAGAAAAGAAGAGTTGCCATCATAAAAATACTAGAGTAGTTCACTTTGAGCGCACATACGATATAAGCGACATTATGGATGTTGTTGTCTATGTTTTTTTGATAGTACATGTAAGGATATTTTGTAAATGTTTCAAAAGCAAAATCGCTTGGTTCAACTTCTAGGTGCGAGACTATTTTATTGTGGTTTTGATCATACAGACCAAAAGTAAACTTTACACTTCTTGGTAGTTCCTCTTCGTTTGAGTAGATACTCTTTTCTATCTCACTACTCCACTCCATCAAAGAGAGTTTATTGATAAAGAGTTCTTTATCTATCGTCGCTTTGATAGCAAAGTAGTTTGGTATCATAAACAAAAACAT
>DKEY01000064.1:0-11683 GCA_002469305.1 Sulfurospirillum sp. UBA6810 | reverse complement strand
TTGGTACATCTATCTTATATCCTAAGCCACGAGAAGATTTTATAAAATCTGCCCCTACTTTGAGCCTGATTTTTCTTATATACATCCTTATATCAGCATAGCTGATCTCTTTTCCTTCCCATACATTTTCCCGCAAACTCTCTATCTCACAGTATGCATTTTTTCTATTGATAAGATATCTGATAAGCTCTTGCTCTTTTTGAGTGAGAGTGATGGCTTCGCCTTTAAGAAGTAACAAGCCCTCTTTGAAATCAAACTCTAGCTCACAAGAGAGTTTTATCTTTGTCTTTGAATCAGTTCCATAATGTTTTTGGATAAGAGCATTAATGCGAAGTTCTAACTCTTTAAGTTCAAATGGTTTTTTAAGATAATCATCACACCCAAGTTCATAGCCTATCTCCATATTGTTGATGTCCACAAGTGAGGTTAAGATGATGATAGGAGTTTTGATATTTGCTTCTCTGATATATTTGATGAGTTCATGTCCACTTATCTTTGGAACTTTGATATCAAGTAACATCAGATAGTAACAATTTTGCATCACAGCATCAAGTGCTTCTTCTCCATTAAAAAAGGCATCTACTTCAAAGCCTATGAGTTCTAGGTACTCTTTGATGCTTTCATTGTAGTTATAATCATCTTCTAAAAGTAAAATTTTCAATATTTCTCCAAAGAAAAAAGGGGATAAATATCCCCTTTATTTATACTCCTGTAAAAAGCTGTCCTGCGTAAACAATGTAAAATCTTAGCATCATTACCCCACAAAGAACAACGAAAGAGTTTATCATAATAAAACCAACTTTATAAGCATGGTTTCTCAAAGCTGTAAAGGCTATGATAAGTGGCAAGATAAGTCCAACGCCTATCACACCAAACCAAAACACGTTTGCCCACACTCCGATAGTTAAAGCTTGTTTTGCAGCTACCAGTGAATCTCCTCCTGTGTACATCATACCCACAAAAAGAACAAGTATCAAAGGAAGCTCTGTCATGATAACTCTCAAATCCATCACTAAGAGATATTTTATACTCTCTTTGTTGATACTACTTTTAAAGAAAGTAAGACCTATCAAAATATTTGCTGCAATTCCAGCTGAAACACCAGAAGTTAAGAACAATAAAGGCAATACTGGTGTATTCCACATAGGCACTGCTTGAATGGCAGAGAGTAAAAATCCAGTATATGCTCCAACAACCAATGCTATACCAAAAAGTGAATACTCTATAACTTTAGCATAACTGTGAAACCCTTTGATAAACTCGATAACAGGAACAATGATAGAAAAAAGTTTCACTTTTCTAATCGTATCTTCAAAAATCAACAACATAAAGATGAGAACGATTGGTGTATAGATAAATAGAGCTAAAACACCTAAAGTCATCACTGATGTAAAGTTATAACTGATAAGTAACCAGTAAAAAGAGAGAGGCTTTCCAAGATCAAAAATCAGTAACAACAAACCAAAGATGATTGTAAGAGGAGCGAGAATCGCACCTGCTTTTACCATAGCATCCCAAATGCTATTGTGCTCTGCTTCGTGTCTATTCCACTTTACTAAAAGAGCAACCATAATAGAACCTGCACTAAGTCCAGCTAAGAAAAGATAGACTGCTATTGGCCATGGCCAATTTATCACTTCATATTGAGCGACACTACCCCATATATTATTCATGATTTACTCCTTTTTTGTTAGGAACAAATACTAGTTTAGGATGTGTTCCTAAGTGCTCTTTTGGAAAAATTGTAAAGTGTGTATTTGATTTTTGATACACTTCTGAGCTTTTATCACTCATATCTCCAAAGACTAATGCATCGGTTGGACAAACTGTAACACAAGCTGGTTGGTCACCTTTTGAAACTCTGGTATCAAAACAAAATGTACACTTATCTATGGACTTGGTCACAGGATGCATATATCTAGCATCATATGGACAGGCAACGACACAGTACTTACAAGAAACACAGAGTCTATCATCTACATGTACCAATCCATCATTTGTTTGAAACGATGCTCCCGTTGGACAAACATCTACACAAGGGGCATCATCACACATCACACATGATTGTCTTGTAAAATCCATTCTCAAATCAGGAAAAATTCCTTTTGTTTCTACTCTTACTTGTAGTCTAAAAACATTATCTTCGATATGATTTTCACTTCTACAAGCAACACTACATGCTTGGCATCCGATACAGAGATTTTCATCGTGTATCATTCTATATTTTTTACTCATCACTTACCCCTTACGCTTTTACAATCTCGACACCAACATTGGTTATCATAGTTGAACAAACTGGTCCTTTTACTAAAGGAAGAAGCTTTGAAAGATTTGTTCCTACCCCACTTGTTCGGCTGAGTTTTGAAGAACTTCTTCCAAATCCCATATATGCAAAAAGTACATTAGGGCTGATACCCTCTGTAACAAAGATAGTCCCTTTCTCTTTTGCAGTTTCATTTTGAAGATAGATTTTATCTCCATCTTTTACTCCTGCTTTTTTTGCAGTTGTTGGATGTATCCAAATAGGATTGTCACTCATAAGCATGTTGAGATAAGGGATGTTTTGTGTATGCCCATTTGTGTGTATAGCGACTTTACCACTTGTTAAGATATATGGATAGTTAGGATGTGCTACATCTAAAGAGTGCATACTAGGAACACCATATCCAACAAAAGCATCTTCTATCTTTTGTGAAAATATCTCTATCTTCCCACTTGGTGTTTTAAACTTACCAAGACCAAATTCACCATTTTCATCGAGATGTGCAGCAGCTTCTGGATATTTTTTCACAAATGCAGCTACATATTTTTTCTCTCTTGTAAGTACAGGAGGTACTCCAAAAGATGCATACCCTTTTGTTGATAAAGATTTTAAAAGTTCAAAATCTCCTTTTGCCTGAGCTACTCTAAACTCACTCATACTACTCCACTTATACTCGCCATCAACACCTAGTTTTTTAGCAAGTGTTCTAAAAATCTCTGCTGAACTTAGTGTATTGTTGATTGGCTCTACGATTTTATTTCTCATCATATAAGCAGGTGAGAGAGAAGACTTATCTACTATACCCTCATCTCTTTCTAAGTATGTTGCTTCTGGCAAGATAACATCTGCCATCATCGCACTCTCAGAGAGATATACATCGCTACATACGATAAAATCAAGTGATTCCATAGCTTTTTGCATTTTTTGAGTATCTGCTACTGTGATGAGTGGATTGTGACGGATCATAAACCAAGCTTTTACCTCATAAGGTTGCTTGTTTAAAATCGCATCAGGAATATCCATCAACACTCCATCTTTTCTTGAGATGAAGATATTTTCTCCAAGCTCCCCAGCACCATCTACTCTTGGTGTTTTTGAACCTTTTATGTGTTTGTCTGGATTTGAAATCTCCGGTGCTATTTGCATCCCTGCCCATTTGTTGACAGTAGAAGCTTTTTTCGCAAAAAAAGTACCACCCTCTTTTTCGATATTGCCCATCAAGNNCATTTGCTATGATAATCGCTCTTGTTCTTTGAAATTCAGCAAAACCTGTTGTTGTCTTATGACCCCAGTCTATGATGCACTTAGGTGCTGCTTTATAAATCTCATCAGCTACTTTTTCTACTACCTCAGCACTGATACCCGTGTACTCTTCTTGCCATTTTGGTGTTGTTTTNNTCTACACTTTTTTCTAACTCTTCAACACCTATTGTATATTTTTGGACAAACTCTTTATCGTATTTGCCATCTCTAAACCATACATGCATAAGAGCTAAAACAAAAGCCAAATCAGTTCCTGGTTTGACTGGATACCACTCATCTGCTTTTGCAGCAACTACTGAGTATCTTGGTTCTAGTACTACAAGTTTTGTTTTTTCACTTGCAGCAGCATGGGCTAGTTTCTTTGTTTTTGACACGTCTATACCTTCAAAAAGGTTGTGCCCAAAGTTGAGGATATATTTTGCTTTTGAGAAGTCTCTTTTTAAGCTACCTCCCATTGTAAGTGGAAATGCATATTTGTAACTTGCTGGACATGAGCTTGTATGTGCAAATACATTTGAAGAGCCATAAGCATTTGCAAAAATATGCATATGATGGTGATGTTCTCCTGTTTTTGCAGAAAAGAGAACTGCTTCTGCTCCATTTTTTTCTTTAATTTCACTCAATTTTTTTGCGACCATATCCAAAGCTTCTTCCCAAGATGCTTCTCTAAACTTCCCCTCTCCTCTCTCTCCTGAACGGATAAGTGGCGTTACCAATCTTTCATTGTCATAAAGTTGAGAGTGTCCAGAAGCTCCTCTTGCACAAACTGAACCACCCATAGACTTTACATACTTGTTTCCTTGGATAAAAACATTTTTTCCATCTATGACTCTGCCTTCTATTTGACATCTACTGCTACACATCTCACAGTAGCTTCTGACAAACTTGTCACTACCTTGTATAGCTTTTGTACCCAATGCACCCAACGTACCAGGCGCGAAAGATACTCCAACCACAGCAGCTGTTCCTGAAGAGATTTTTAAAAAGTCCCTTCTGCTAACTTCTTTAGACATCTACTATCCTTTCTGAAAATTTGAATTGTGAAATCTTATGAGGTATAAGTAAATTTTATGTAAATTTCTCATTTACACAAAAAAATTATAAGTTACACAAAATTTACACTCACTTTTTATACTTTCGCCAAGGAGTTAAATATGTTTAAAGAAGTTATTCAAAATGCCACTATCTTTAGTGTGAAAAAAGTTATAAGAAATTCTATGAATAGTTACTTACATGTAAACCATATTTCAAAAGAGATAAAAAGAGATTTTGATAAAAAGAAGAACTATCTTTTATATATGCACATACCATTTTGTCATACATTTTGCCCCTTTTGCTCTTTTCATAAATTTAAATACGAAGAAGCAACTGCTGTAAAATACTTTCAATCTCTGCGTCAAGAACTTAGAAATGTCTATAATGAGGGATTTTCCTTTGACTCACTCTACATTGGAGGGGGTACTACTTTAATCCATGAAGAAGAGTTGGTAAAAACTATCACTTTGGCAAAAAAGCTTTTTAACATCAAAGAGGTATCGTGTGAAACAGATCCCAACCATATAGCCCCTGCTTCTTTAAAACAGTTCTCAGGACTTATCGACAGACTCTCTGTGGGAGTGCAAAGCTTTGAAGATACTATACTTCAAAAAGTTGCTCGCTATGAAAAATTTGGCTCAGGAGAAGTTGTTGCACAAAAGTTAAAAGAGATAGCAAGATACATCCCAAATACAAATATAGATTTGATTTTTAACTTTCCAAATCAAACATACCAAATGCTTCAAAATGACTTACATGTAGCCAAAAGTTTAGGAGTGAGCCAAATCACCACCTATCCGCTGATGAACTCTGAGCTTACTCAAACAACTATGGAACACGCTTTTGGAGAACAATCCAACAACAAAGAGTATGAGTTTTACAAACTCATCAATCAAGAATTAAAAGATTTTCAAAAGAACAATGCTTGGTCATTTTCAAAAGAAAAAACAACGCTCAATGATGAATATGTTGGAAATCACGAAGAGTATATAGGCATAGGAAGTGGGGCTTTTAGTTTTTTAGATGGCAATCTTTTTATCAATGCTTTTGATTTAAAACTCTACTCCCAACTTGTAAAAACAAGAGCCCATGCGATAGTGGCACAAAGTACTTTTGCAAAAAAAGAACAAATCAAATACCACTTTTTGACTTGGCTATTTAACGGACAACTTGATATTGAAAAGTTTAATGCAACATTTGAAACCCATATCCAAAAAACATTGGCTCACGAACTCTATCTTTTAAAAAGAGCCCATGCTATTAGGATCAAAAATGGGATAATAACAAACACAGAATTTGGAAGTTATCTCACATTATGCATGATGAAAGAGTTTTACAGTGGGATGGATAAAGTGCGGGCTATGTTTCGACAAAATCTTTTAAAAATTGCCGTGTAGTTTTACTCTAAGAAAACTAGGCTTTTTCTCGATTTGTTACTATTTGTTTGTCTGGATAAACAAGATACGTATCACGATAAGGCTTCCCCTCTAAGTGTTGTTTTCCATGAGTTACCACCAAGCCTTTGATATCTCCTATCTCTATAACTTTGCTTTGAAACCCAGCTTCACACAAACCAACTCGCACAGAGTTACGAAAGGTAGAGCTTACCAAAACACCCTCTTTTGCGAGTAGTTTTTTCAAAAGTTGAAAAACTTCTAGGCTTATCATAGAGGCATTTTTATCTTCACAAAAGGGGTCTAAAAAGATAACATCAAATTGCTCATCCAAGCTTTTTAGCGTATGTCTTATATCGCCAACGATAAACTCTATCTGGCTGCTTTTATCTGCATACATCCCACTCTCATAAAGCGTTTGTATCACCTGTGAAGTTGAGTGCTTTAGGATACTTCTATCTATATCAAGAGCCTTTACATGTAAGAAATTTTCATGCTTCAATTTTAAAGCTTCAAGCGTGTTATATCCAAAACCAAAGCCGATATCCAAAAGTTTTATATCTTTACATGTAAGCTTTTTTTCTAACTCTGATTTATCTACAAAAAGCTCTTTTGCTTGTTTTTCAGCACCACTTTTTGGGTGATAGTACTCCTTGAACTTTTGAGACCAAAAAGGTTCTTGGAGTTTTTTTACATGTAAGCTTGTTTGAGGCTGGACTAAGTCACCTTGAGCTATATCTTGATATAGCATATTCTCTATGACATACTCACCAAATTGACCTTTTTGCATATGCCAGATAGGTGCTATCAACTCTTTTGAGGGAGTATCAGTTGCTAGTCTTAGGATTGGGATGTGAGAGGGAATAAGCCTTAAAAGGTGCATCAACTCTTGTGCGTACTCGTACTCATTGTAGAGTTTAAATGGCTTTTGTTTATACTCTTCATGAAGCGTAGTGTTTTTGATGATATGTAAGTTGTGAAACTTGATGCCATCAACCTTACATGTAACAATTTTTTTGATGGTATTTTCAAAGTCTTCTCTACTCTCATCTGGCAAACCGATGATAACATGAGCAAAAACTTTGAGTCCATACGCTTTGAGTTTTTCTATGGCTTGGAGTGAACTCTTTGCATCATGTCCTCGGTTGATTTTTAAAAGTGTAGTATCATTGAGTGTCTGAATCCCAAGGTCTATATGTACATCTATACTTTTGTTTAACTCTTGTAAAAACTCTAGTGTCTCTAGTCCAAGACAATCAGGTCTTGTTCCGATACTGATAGCTTCAAAATCATACATTTGCAAAAGTCTGAGGTAACTCTCTTTTTGCTCTTTGAGTGAAGAAAATGTTCCTGTATAAGCTTGGATATAGAGCATAAAGTGCTTGGCTTTATATCTTCTTTTTGCAAAGCTTACTGCTTTTTGTATCTGCTCTTCTATACTCTTCGCATCGCGTATCTGGATAGCACGTGCTCCATCGCTAGGACAAAAACTACAACCGCCACTGCCATCAAACGCTCTGTTTGGACAGCCAAATTCCAAATCAACAGGGATAGAGTAGAGTGCATGAGCATACTCTTTTAACATATAGTTTTTATAGGAAAAGAAGGGGGATTTTTTCATATATTTTTTGCAGGTTTTCCATAGTGATAGCCTTGTGCACAATCTACATGTAACTCTCTTACTATTTTATCTATCATCTCATCTGAAACAAACTCTGCTATGGTTTTAATATTGCTTTTTTGAGCAAAATCAACAATCGAAGAGACTAAATCAACAGTTGATTTTTTTACAGCCAGAGTCTGAACGATAGAGCCATCTATCTTGATATAATCTACATGTAACTTCAATAGATAATTATAATTAGAATAACCAGAACCAAAGTCATCTATGGCTATCTTCACACCCTCTGTTTTAAATCGCGCTAAAACATCTTCAACTTGTTCAAAACTAGCTAGCTCCTCACTCTCTACTATCTCAAAAATTATATTTTCAAAGAGTTGGTGTTGCTTGAGTATGGAGTAGATATAGTTCATAGTTCCATGATTGAGCAAATCTTCTAATGTAAGGTTGATGGAAAAGAAGAGATGCCGTTTGTCTTTAAAGTAATTTACTGCTTGTTCTACAACACTTATCGTAAGTTCTGGATAGATTTTTGTCTTCTTTGCTATATCTAAAAACTTAAATGGTGAAACCTCCGTACCATCAGTTTCGATGTATCGCATCAGAACTTCATACTTTTCTATTTTTTCTGTTTTGAGATTATATATGGGCTGATAAAATGGAACTATCCTGTTTTCTTGGATTGCCTTATTTAACTTTTTCATCCATAAAAGATTATCTGAAAACTCATTGATGATACTGTTTGATTCGTCATAAACAACGATACTTTTTTTATTTTTCTTTGCACTTTTGAGCGCCATATCAGCACAAACCATGATTTCGTTATCACCATAAGCAACACCAGCTGTAAAACTGAGTGAAAAATCTGGATACATCGTATGATAGTTTTTTGTTGATAAACTTGCGAGCAACCCTTGTATGAAACTCTCAAATTCGCTAAGTGTACTTTTTGAAGAATAAACAGCAAAAACATCCGCATACATCCTAAAAATATACATATCATAGGCTCTACTGTAATTAAAAATATTTTTGGCAACTTCTTTTAAAATCTCATCACCAACTTGATTTCCATACATATCATTTATCTCTGTAAATCTATCTATATCAACAAGACAAACAAAACTATCTTTAGTACATTTACTTATCGTATCTAAGAGTTTTATCCTACTGCCAAGACCTGTTAAGCTATCTGTTAAAAAGAGGTTTTCTATCTTATCTTTTTGCTCTATAACTTCTGTGATATCTATACTAGCTGAGATATACTCCATGATTTCATCATCTTCATTTTTCATTGGAAAAATCATCACTTGGTTTATGTAGCTTTTATCCTTATCTTTACACTGATTTTTTAAGACCCCTTGCCAAATATTGCCTGTTGTTATGACTTTCCACATATCTTCAAACGTCTCTTTTGGTGTACTTGGGTGTCTTACAATCCTATGTGCTTTTCCTATCACTTCCTCTTTGCTATAACCACTTACTTTTTCAAAAAGCTCATTTACTTCTGTGATTCTTCCTTTGGAATCTGTTTTAGAAACGATGGTACTCATATCTAGTATCTTTTTGTACTGTTCTAAGAGGTTGAGATACTTTCTTTGCATATACTCTATACCCTCAAATTTTTTACTTATATACAAAGATATTGTAATCAAGATAGTAAAGAGTACTAAAAGTATCGTAGCTACTTTGATAGCAAGGGCTTTAAAAAAATCTTCTACTTGTTTTTTTTCTTTTTCAAGCATATACTCCAAATCTTTAAAGTAAAAACCAGCTCCTAGTATCCAATCCCACTTGCCAACTTTTTTAACAAAAGATATCTTCCTTGTTACTTCATCTGTTTCAGGGATTTCCCAATCATACTCTATGAAAGTTTCATCTTTATCTTTGAGCATTGATTGGATATTTGCAAAAAGCTTTACACCTTTTTTAGTTGTAAAGTTTTCAAGTGAAACATCGATAAGTTCTGGTTGTATAGGGTGAAATATCATTTTATATGAAGAGTTTATAATCCAAAAATATCCATGCCCATCTAAACCAAATCTTCTTTGGGAAAGTGCTTTGAAGATACTTTTTTGAAGTTCCGCTTCTAAAACTTCTACATACACACATGAAGCTATATAAAAATCATCAATCTTCTTGATATGCGTATATATTTTAAGCTCATTTCCTTTTTCCTCTATCTTATAACTGCCATAAGCATAGTCTAAAGCAATCGCTTTACTGAGGATACTTTTGGCATCATCTCCTAGAAAATTCGATTTGAGTATATTTTTACCAACTAGTTTTTTATCATAATGATGGTATAAAATCTTTCCATCTTTATCAAAAATATATAAAAAACCCTTTGTGCTGTTATAGGTTAAAGAGTCCAAGACTTCATAAAAATGTTTTTGCAAAAATATGTCAGAAGCTATACCATGTGTTTTTTTATTGGAATTAAAGATATTTTCAACAGTTTCAATTCGGTTGTCAATAACAGAAAAAATAGAGTAGTAAAAATCAGCTACTAAATTGTTGATTCTTTTTATCTCAAAAGTTACCTCTTCTTTTAAAATAGCTTCATTCTTTTCTCTATACGCTTTTTTTATCTCTTCAATTTTGCTCGTGTAGTATGATTTGTATTCGTACGTTGCTATACCTATGAGAGTAAACGTTATGGCAATAATCGTAAAGATAGAGACTATAAAGCTTAACTTAGAAAGAGGCAACTTTAACTTTTTCATACTTATTCCCATTAGATATGATTTACAAGTAAGTATAACAAAAGTTCATAAATATAGGCTACATGTAAAAGATTACTTTTACATGTAGCCTTCTGATTTTAAAAAATTCTACTGCTCTTTTTTACTAAATTTTTGTTTTATCACAAGAACTAGATAGAAAAACAGTGGGATAAATAAAACCCCTATAACCGTTGCAAATACCATACCACCAACAACAGTCGTTCCTATGATGTGCCTACTAGCAGCACCAGCACCAGAACTTAAAGCAAGTGGCAATGTACCAACGATAAATGCTAGTGAAGTCATAACGATAGGTCTAAATCTCAGCTTTGCCGCTTCAACTGTCGCATCAAAGAGACTCAAGCCTTGTCGCATTTTATCCATAGCAAATTCAACTATCAAAATCGCATTTTTTGCTGAAAGCCCTACGAGTGTTACAAGTCCAACTTGGAAGTAAACATCTGACTCCAATCCTCGAAGCAATACCGCAAGTGCTGCTCCAAAGATAGCAAATGGGATAGAAAGGATAACCGCCATAGGGATACTCCAACTCTCATACAATGCTGCAAGAATTAAAAAGATAAATACAGCAGCGTAAAGTGGTGCTGTGTTTCCTTTCTCTTCTAAGAGTTTTTCTTGGTAACTTGTTCCAGCCCATGCGATAGTATAACCTTGTGGTAAAACTTTTTTTGCTATCTCTTCGATAGCTGTGGTAGCATCACTTGAAACAAATCCAAGACCTGGATTTCCTGTTACTTTTGCAGCATTAAACATATTAAATCTTTGAATGATGCTTGCATTGACTACTCTTGTTACCTCAACAAATTCACTTATAGGTATCAACTCTCCGCTTTTAGAGTTTACATAGATATCTTTATAGCTATCTTTTGTACTTCTGTATTGTGCGTCTGATTGGATATTGACATGAAATGTTTTTCCAAAAAGGTTAAAGTCATTTATGTAGCCTTTTCCAAAAGAACTTTGAAGTGTCGTATAAATATCTTTGACTTCAACTCCCATAGATTGCGCTTTTTCTTTATCTACTTTGAGTGCATACTGAGGAACATTTGTGTTCAGAGTTGTTCTTGCTCCTGTGATTCTTGGGTCTGCATTGGCTTGTGCTAAAATCTCTTGAACATAAGAATTTAGCTCTGAGAGTTCGCCACCTGTTCTATCTTGAACCCACATTTCAAATCCGCCAGTCATACTCATACCAGAGATTGGTGGTGGGTTTACAGGGATGNNAAGGCATCTTTATTTTGCATCATTTTCGCAAAAAATTGTCCTGCAAGAGCTTGTGAACTTTGATTTGGATTTTTTCTACTCTCCCAAGGATTGAGTTTGATAAACATAATACCTGCATCTGTTTTATAAGCAAATGTAG
>DKEY01000039.1:9949-20785 GCA_002469305.1 Sulfurospirillum sp. UBA6810 | reverse complement strand
AATATAGCATCAGTTAAGATACCAATCTCTACAAGTTCATGTGAACTGTATGCCATCAGTGCTAGGCTTAGATGTATGCCATTTTCAAAAAGACAATAAGAGAGAATTTGCTTGATAAAAGAGTTTCTCAAAATAAATCCAAAGATACCCATCATAAAGATAAAAGAAGCTGCAAAAAGTGGCAAGACATCTTGAAAAAGTGAAAAATGTATAAACACCTTATAAAGCATCATTGAGATTGCAAGTGAAAAGCTAAGTGCTACGACAGGGGATATAAAAAATCCTCCCACAGGTTCATCTTCAACCACAACACCCAGTTTCTTAACAAGCCTTAGTAAATAAAGAGGTACAAATACTACTTTAATCACGAAAGCTGTCATAGCCCAAATAAGGAGTTCATGTGTACCATACTTGAAATATAAAGCTAAAAAGATACTCACCAATAAAAATGTTTGTAAAGCATATGCTAAGATACTATGACGATACTGTCTTAAGCCAAATACCGCAAAACTTGTTATCATCATTAAAATAGCAATAATATCAATAATATTTGTCATAATTAAATTCCTATAATATAAAGAGCTAAAGAGGTACATGCAATAGCAAGTGCAAAGAGCATAGTTCTTTTTATCCCATTGTTTACTGTAAATCTTGGACCAAAGTTATCGATAAAAACCCCCATAACATAGAGAAATCCAACTTCTGCTAAGAAAGCTATCAATGATAAGATTGGATTCTCAAAACTCCAAGGAATAAAAATAACAAGAAAAAATCCCAATACAGCAAATTGCTTTAAGAGTATTGCCATATCTATGATGGCAAGGTCTTTCCCACAATACTCTCCCAAAACACCCTCTTGTAGTTCTTGTTCAGCTTCTGCTAAATCATAAGGTTTTCTTCCAGTTTCTACATACATAACCCATAAAAAGGCTGTAGCCGCAATGGAAAAAGAAGGAGTAGTGTAACCATATTGTCCCCCTTGTATCAAAGCGGTAATAAAAGGGAGATTTGTGCTTCCAGCTCCCATCATCACAACAATAAGACAAATAACAGCAACCTCTTCAGTATAAAAACCTAGTGTACCTTCTCTACTAGCACTCACACCAGCAAAAGGATTGGCAGTATCTATACCAGCAACGATAAAGATAAATCTAAAAAGTGCCCCCAGATAGAGTAAAACAAAGATATCAGAAAACTTTGATAATGCAAGAGAGTCCGTTCCATATGTAATCGGTAAAACACAGAACATTGCCGCAGCACTTACAAAAAGTAAATAGGGTGAAATCTGATAAATATAACTCGTACTGCTTGACTTAGTGCGTCCTCTTTTTAAGAGTTTATAAAGGTCATAGTAAGTTTGAAAAATACTCGGTCCTATACGTGATTGAAATTTGGCTCTTAGTTTTCTTGAAATTCCATCAAATAAAGGAGCAATGAGTATGGCTGAAACAAGTTGTATTAGTAAATAAATAAAATCCATTTTATCCTCTCCTTATAGATAGTAGTACCCAAAAATGAGTACCAAACAAAGATAAATTAAAATATAGCCAGCATAAAGGTTTGTTTTTCCATTTTGAAAAACACCTATTTTATCAGCGGCAACCATGATATAGTGAATAACAGGAGCGTAGAGTTTATCCCAAAAAATATCATGTGTTTTTTGGGTATAAACTGCCTTTGAAAAATATCCATCAATTTTGATTTCACTTTCGTATCTCAAAATAAAATTTAACGCTTTTCTTATGTCTCCGGTAAAAGAGTTTGAGCCAATTTGCATATTTTTATTATAAAGAAAGCCACAAGCCCAAGGGTCACTCACTCTAATCTTTTTATTATTTGATTTCAATAGATAAAGAAAAACAAAAGGAATGATTGCGCATAAAAGCATAATAGCGATAATAAGAGGCATAGAAATTAACCCATATGTGCTTAGGCTTGTTTGGGGAACCAATGTAAGTACAAGTTTTGCAAGCATATCCACTACATCGTTCATAAAAATCCCTATCCCAACACATAAGCTAGCTAGTAGTCCAAGTGGTAAAAGTCTTGTAAAAGAGACCTCTTTTGCTTCTTCTATATGAGTTGTTTCACGGGCTATACCTAAGAAGATAGACCCATAGACCTTTGAAAATGCCATAATAGCCATAGCCCCAGTAATAGAAAGCGCAATGATAGCAAGGGTGAAGAAAAAACGTGATAAAACACCTTCTTTAATACCCCCAGCAACCATCGTCTTATAAACAACCCACTCACTTGCAAAGCCATTGAGCGGAGGTAAGGCACAGATGGAAATAACAGCTACAAAAAAGATGATAGAAGTGATAGGCNNCCAAGAGCGTCCATATTGCGTGTTTTTGTGGCAGTATAGACATTGCCACTTAACATAAACAAAAGTGACTTGAAAACAGCATGATTTAAGATATGAAAAAAGCTTGCGATAAAACCAAGTAAAGCTATCGTAGGTGAATTTACTCCTAGTCCATAAAAAGCTCCTCCAAGTCCTAAAAAGATAATACCTANNCTTTATAGTCATTGGAAACGAGGGCATAAATGATTCCAAAAACGCAACTCAGAGCTCCCATAAAAAGGAGTATGTAGCCAAATTCCGTAAATTGAGGTAAGAGAAGTGAAAATTTTATAAAAGCAAAAAGTGCTACCTTGATCATAACTCCACTCATAAGTGCTGAAGCATTTGATGGGCATTGGCAGTAAGCTAGTGGCAACCAAACATGAAATGGAAACATGCCCGCTTTTGAACCAAGACCTATAAGAAGTAAAACAAAAAGTACTAAGCTTATTCCAAAGCCAATATCCATATCCACGAACTTGCTAAACTCAAAACTACCAGCGAAACTTGCCATAATGAGGAGAGCAACCATCAAACAAAAAGCGCCTATTTGTGCTATTCCTAGATATATCATGACATTTTTAGAAGCATCTTTTTCATCATTGATGAGAATTAAAAGAGCAGAAATAAGTGTCATAACTTCCCATAAAAGCATAAACGAGAAAACATTATCACTTGCGATTACAAGTAACATGGAGAGGATAAATGCATTAAAAAGAGAAGCAAAAACAGCCAAATTTGCTTTTTTCTCATAAAATTTTGCATAATCAAAACTAAAAAGCGATACAGCAAAAGCAATGAGACTTACTAAGAAGCTAAAAAACATACCAAGAGGGTCTAACCTAAAAGAGGGGGAACTGATAAAGTTTCCTGGTAATTGCCAAGTTAAAGTTTCTCCTAAATTGGAAAAGAAAAAGATTGTTGCATACAAAGAAATGAAACATGCCAAACCAAATCCAATCTTTTGGGCAAGAAGATGTTTTTTATAAAATAAAATAGAAAGAAGAGACGCCGATAAAAATAGAGTATATATGGTTTGCATTATGACTCCTCATCAGTATTTTTTGTAGTTGCATCTAAGCTCACTTTTGGCTCTTTCGCTTTTTTGACAAAAGGCTCTGGTATATTTTTAAACTCTACATCTGGTACGATAGTTTTTAAAAATGGAGCTAAATCACCTTTAACTTTCTTTCCAAATTGACACTCTCCAGATATAGGATCTACAAATACTAATGCACCTGTTGGACAAATGCTAACACAAGCAGGACCACTCTCTATGCCATTGCACATATCACATTTGATAGCGATACTTTTAAGCCCATTGATACAACCTGCTTCTAAGTGTCTCTCCACCTCATCTAGTATGGAGGGTGGAAATTCTGCATCAATATGAATAGCTCCGTAAGGACATGCTATCGTACATAATTTACAGCCGATACATATCTCTTCACAAAGATCAACACATGAATTTGTGATATGAAGAGCACCTGTTGGACAAACATTTGCACAAGGAGCATCATCACACTGACGACATTGATTGGGCATTTTGCCACTTTCCAATGTAAGAACATCCAGTCTTGTTTTAGCAAGTTTTCCTCGTATATAAGCATGTTTGACACATGCTTTCATACAGGCATTACAAGCAATACACATATCTGGATTTGTAATAACAAACTGATTAACCTTAGGCATAAAACATCCTCTAATAGTTATAAAACTTATTTAGACTAAAATCACCTTTTTAAATTGTGACATCAAAATTGTACTACATATTTGTAGCGTGAAAATAGCTTTAAAACAAGATTTTACTCTTTTGCTATATTTTAAACAAATAACAGCACAAATACTTTAGAAGAGGTTTAAAAAGCATCTACATAAGTTTGGTATTCATAAAAAATTTAGTAAACAACTCTTACATGTAAGATTTTTTAGATATATCATTCATGCTATAATAGACAAAAATTTTAGACGAAAAGGTAATGTTAAAAATGTATATGAGGGTTTATTACGATGATACAGATGCAGGTGCTATCGTCTATCATGCAAATTATTTAAAGTTTTGTGAGAGAGCGAGAAGTGAGCTTTTTTTTGCACAAGGCAAATCTCCAGCCATAGATGGTGGACATTTTGTAGTGAAACATCTTGAGGCTGATTTTATACGTTCTGCTAAACTTGGGGATTTGATAGAGGTAAAACATGAGTTAAAAGAGGTCAAAAATGCTTCCTTGAAACTTTTACAACATGTTTGGCTAGGAGAAGTGAAGCTTTTTGAGATGACTTCGGTACTTGCTTTTGTTAAAGATGGAAAGGTATGTAAAATCGATCAAGATACAAAAGAATTTTTTAAAAACGTTCTAAAATAGTACTTTTTCAAACTTATATCTTGCAGGTTTTATGATAGATATGTTGTAATTGACTTGATTTTCTTGTATCTCTTCTTTAAATTCTCTGGCAGAAGAGGGTACAAGATAGTGTGAATAAAGATAGTCAATACCGATAGAAGTTGAGTAGTTCACCCAATCATAAGTGATATTGTGTCCAAAGAGTGTATTTGTCTCTTCTAGTTTGACAGATGTTTCCCCTATCGAGTTTGCTAAGTAAAAATTTTCTCTATCTTCATACTGTGTAAGTGTAAGTAAAAGAGGATTGTAGTTGATTTGCGTGGAGAGTAAAGAGTAAGGCTTTCTCTCATAGACTCTAAACTGAGATGCCAAAAGACTTGTTTTTACAAGTGGTGTATTTAAAAACACTGAGCTATCATCCAATCTAGTATTTGTCTTAAGTATCCTTTTAAAATCAATCTTTGAATTGTTAATCACTTCACTATATACTATGTTTTGCGTTTTATCTTTGATGATGTCATTCAAATCAAAACTTAGCTGACTACCATCTGAAAAAACAGCTACTTTTTCATTTGTATGCTTCATAAGCTCTTGTATCTGTGCTTGGTAGTCAATACCTCCAAAGATGACATTTGAGCTTGATTCTTTATAGTTTGATTGATGGATAGTTGGGATATAAACTAGAAGATTTTTTGAGTTGTTGATAAGAACATCAGCACCACTTTGGGTAACAGGTGCTATGACATACTGATAGTTTTCTCTTTTTATTGCATCAAGTGATTTGAGTATAGAACTTTCTTCTTCATCAATACTGTTGAAAACTTTTAGCTCAAAATTTTCATCTTTAGTAAGCATATAAGCGATGATGGCATTTACAGTGCTTATAGCATATCTTCTTATGCTTTTTTGAGGAACAAGTACAGCTATCCTAACCGAGATTGCACCATCTTTGATAACTCTAAAAAGAGTGCTGTAAAGTACATATTGATTTTCTAATAGTTCATTTTCATTATTTGCTCTGTATTTACTTAAAAAGCTAAATACTTGTCCGTCTTGAAGTAACTTTTCTAAGCAGGCATTGTCACAAACAGTTGTATCCAAGTCTAAAAATATACTTTTAGTTGGAGGGATATGGGATGCTTTATCACTTTGTGAAAAAAGTGTTGAAACTATAAAAAGAAAGAAAAACAATACTCTCATAACATACCTTTAACTTTTAGCATATCTTCATAAACATCTTTTTTTGAAGATGGGTTTCGCAGAAGAAAACTTGGATGATAAGTTGGGATAAGCTTTGCTTCACCAAAGTTTAAAATCTCTCCTCTTATCTTTGATATAGGAGTTTCATACTCTCCCATCAAGTGATGAAAACTTGTTGAACCGAGTGCTACGATAATCTTTGGATTGACCATTTTGATTTGTTGTAGTAGATAAGGTTTACAAGCACTAACTTCTTCTAGGGTGGGAACTCTGTTTTCAGGTGGTCTGCATTTGACTATATTTGTTATATAAACATCTTCTCTTGTGAGATTTAAAACATTTTCTATAATCTTTGTTAAAAGCATACCCGCACGTCCAACAAAAGGTTTTCCACTTGCATCTTCATTTGCACCGGGACCTTCGCCTATGAACATCAAATCAGCATTTGTATTGCCTTCTCCAAAAACGATATTTTTTCTGTTTTTTGCTAGATTGCAAAGATGACAGTTGTTTACATTTTGCTCCAAGTTTTCAATTTGAGAGGACAAAAGTATGCTGTTTTCTTTTTGCTCGACTGGCTTATACTCTTTGAAGTATTCAAAGCCCATCGCTCTATATTGGTATAACAGTTTTAAAAGTCGTATTTGGTCTATTTGTGTCATGGGTGGGATTATATCTAATCGTAGATAAAAAGCGGTTAAATTGTGATGACTGGGAAAGAGGTGGAGAAAACTCCACCTCTTTAGTGTTATTCTGCTACTTCTACAACAACAGGGTCTGATTCCCAAACGCCATGTTTTGTACAGTATGCATGTGCTACAAGATTAAGTTTTTTCCCTGTTGGAATGATGCTAAATGTAACTTCAGCTTGGCTCTTAGAGTCTTGTCCGCCAAGAGTTCCTGGGACAAAGTCAGCACGTGCTAGAAGTGTTTCACCATTGTAAAGTGCAACATTTGCTATAAAATGGTCAAAATCATCTGGATGTGAGTATTCATTTCCTACTTTTACAGTTACTGCAAATTTTTCACCTTTTTTCGCTCCAGCTGCACAGTGGATAAATGGAGAATGTCTATCTATATAGTCTTTTTTTGCTTCTCTCTCAACAGTATCTATATCTACGTAACGATTAATCTTTGGCATAAGCTCTCCTTAAAATATTATTATAAAGTGATTTTACACAAATATAAGTTAGTTAAAGATAAAAGGATAAATTTAGTCTTATTTGTAAGGGGTTGGATTAAAGTAACTCTTAGAGAAGAGTTACTTTAACTTTATGAGCACCAAGTCCTAGTTTGTCTTTGTCTTTGATACCAAGAGCGAGAAGTAAAACTTGTGCTATATTTAAAACTGGTAGGTCTATATCTCTACCTACTACTGTTGCGATGCTTTTTTGTCTCGCATCAAACATCTTAAATGTAGTTACATCATTGACAAGTATAAAATCAGCTGCATTATCAAAAGCATCTAAAAGAACAACACCCGCAAGTGAATCAGATATAAAAGAGTTTGTTTCTAGTACCTCATAGCCATCACTTTTTTTACATGTAGAAGTTTTGATGATAGTTGCACCAAGAAGTTTTACAAGGGCATCGTTGCTAGAAGTATCTGTAAACTCTTTTAATCTGACATCGCTACTACCTTCATAGATAGATGCATTAAAGTTTTGAAATGAAGTTTTTAAAAGAGTTTGTATCTTCTCAAATCCAACACTATCACGTAAAAGTTCATTGATGTGTATGATGTTTGCTTTTAAATCCAACTCCATACCCAACTCTTTTTCAACAGATATCTTAAGCTTTGCATTTTCCAAGAGTGCTTTTTTGCTCAGAGCTAGTGATAAAAATGAGCTGTTTTCTACACAGAGGATATCTCCATTGTCACGGCTTGCGAGCGTGATGTTGTAAGCATTTGTTGCATGGAACTTCACTTCACAGAGTGCTTTTGTTTTAAATCCTGTATCTTTTTTAAAATTATTGTCATATTTTACATGAATGCCTAGTGTATCAAAGAGTTCTTTTGCACTACGTATAAAAGATGAGCCTTCTTCTACTAACTTGTCAAATAGTATATAATTTGCCATAATCTATCCCTTATACTGCATTATTTAATTTTGAAAGTTTTTCAACAAAAGGATTAGCAAAAGGAACTTCCCTGATGATTTCACCTTTGAGTTGCTCTACTTTTTCTTGTAGTGATGTATCGTGTGGATAGAGTCGGTTAGAGATATCTACATGTAACCAGATGCCATTGTCTTCATCACTGATGGCTTGGAGTATCTGTTCTTTTCTTTGAGGGTATTTTTCTATCATATCACTTGCAAATGCCAAGATAGCATCACCTATGTAGGTTTCATCATATCTAAGGATATCTGAAGCATAAAACTCTCTGATAAGTTTATCGTAAGATTTTTTATCTGAAGAATCAACAAAAGCATCTAAAAGATCAAATCTTGATGTAAAATCATCACTATTGATAGTCAAATCTTTTATAGCTCTTTTAAAACTGAGAGGTTCTAGTTTTAACTCTTTACCAAAGTTTGCAACAATCTCGTTTATCTTTACTTTTGTAAATAACGCTAAGTCGTTTATCTTGATTGCTGCATTTCTACCTTTTGGATACTCAAATGCTTTTTCATCATCTTTTATAGTTTGCAACAAATCTGATACAGTGCTATCACCATCAACACTTAATACAACTTTTTTGTAAAAAGGAAGATAATCAGTTTTGGCATCAAATCTAAACACGCTGAGTGTTAGTTTATACTCCATGTTAAATACTCCTTCATGTAATCGCTCATAGTCTACTCAAAATTTACTTAAGATATATTTTCATACATTAATTATTCCAAGACACTTTCGGTATAATACCAAGTTAGAATAATATTTTTATGACAGAATAGGGCGTATTTATGGGAAAAGAGGAATATTTTATCTCTAGGTTTAAGAGTGCTACCATAGGTGACGATGGTGCAGTAATAGGCGATAAAGTTTACTCAAAAGACCTCTTTTGTGAAGATATCCACTTCAAGCGCTCATGGATGAGTTTGAAACAAATCGCCATGAAAAGTATGCTTGTCAATATCTCAGATGCCATAGCTATGAATGCAAAACCGACGCACGTTCTCATCGGAGTAGTTATCCCCTCAAATTTTTCTTATAAAGAGTTAGATGAACTCTCCTGTGGATTTACACAAATAGCACATGAATTTGGCTGTGAGATTGTTGGTGGCGATACAACTTCTGGAGATAAACTGCACATAAGTATCACCATAATCTCACATGTAAAAAATCCTACATGTAGAGGGGGGATAAAAAAAGGGGATTTACTAGCCCATACTGGAGAACTTGGCAAAAGTAAAATAGGACTTATGGCACTTCTTCGAGGCGGTAAACTTACCTCAAATGCCAGATTTATAACGCCAAATCTCAAAGCGAAGTTCTTTTATGAGGCTGCGAGATATGTGAACTCTGCCCTTGATATCTCAGATGGTTTATCCAAAGACTTATCAAGACTTTGTGCAAAAAAACTTGGTGTGAGATTTACAAAAAAAGTTTCCAAGTTAGAGTTATGCAGTGGGGAAGAGTATGAGATGCTTTTCTCTTTTGATAAAAGGCATAAGACAAAAATCAAAAATCTTGCTAAAAAGCATAGGATAAATTTGAGTGTTTTTGGATACACTACGCGAGGAAAATACAACAGCTGTTGTAAAGAAAACCACTTTAGATAGGATAGATTATGAAACGGTTGTTTTTTTTAAATCACTCTCCGATGGATGTACTTTTTACAAAAAGTTCTAGTGACTTTGTGGTCAATGAAATACCACTTTATGAGTTTAGCGGAGATGGAGAGCATTTAGTCTTACATGTAAGAAAAAAAGACTTGACTACATGGCAAATGATTCAAAAACTTAGTGAGTACTGTGGTGCTAAAACAAGAGACTTTGGTTATGCTGGGCTTAAAGACAAGGACGGGATGACCACACAGTATATCTCTGTGCATAAAAGCTTTGAAGCAAAACTTGAAAACTTTAGTGATGATAAAATCAAAATCATCAAAAAAACATATCACAACAACAAGATAAGAATGGGTCACCTCAAAGGCAATAGATTTTTTATAAGACTCAAACGTGTCAATAAAGTAGATGCACAAAAACTATCAAATGGACTTAAAACACTTCAAAAAGAGGGTTTTCCAAACTTCTTTGGGTATCAAAGATTTGGGAGAGATGGAGATAACTATGTCTTAGGACGAGAGATTCTTAGTGGTAAAAGAGTTGAGCGAAAAAGAAAGATGAAAGACTTTTTTATCAGCGCTTATCAAAGCTATCTTTTTAACACTTGGTTATCGAAAAGGATAGAGATAGGGCATATCTTGGAGAGCTTTAGTGACAGTGACGCGAGTAAGGCTCTAGGTTTTGATATCTCTTTAGTCAAAGAGCTTAAAAAACAACCTCACTTTTTAAAGATACTTGAGGGAGATGTTGCACATCACTATCCTGTGGGTAAACCTTTTGTTTGTGAAGATTTAGTGGTAGAAGTTGAGAGATTTAACAAGCGTGAGACAACACTTACAGGCTGGTTACCTGGTGGTAGAAGTATGAGATGTGAGGGTTTTGCAAAGAATATGGAAGATGAGATATACGCAGAATCTATGCCTTTTATATCGAAGATGGATGGGGCTAGACGCTTTGCTTGGGCATTTTTAGATGATGTAGAGTATGCGTATAAAGAGGAAGAAAACTGGTTTGAGATGCATTTCTCGCTTCCAAAAGGCTCTTATGCAACAGTTGTTATAGAAGAGTTAACACATACTTTAAAATCGGATTTATGATATAATCCACTTTCAAAAAGGTACGATTGGTGATTGCTTGGCATAGTCCAAGAGGAAAGTCCGGGCTGCTATGAAGCGTGGTTCCGTCTAACGGACGGCTGGGGTAACCCAAGGGA
>DKEY01000039.1:0-9887 GCA_002469305.1 Sulfurospirillum sp. UBA6810 | reverse complement strand
TGCAGCAAGAATGGATTGGTTTTGCTTCATATTTATACCATTCGCTAAAGGTCTATCGTAAGATAGACATTAGATAAATAATCACCCTACGACAGAACTCGGCTTACTTCGTGCCTTTTTGTAAAATAGAGTCTGTTTTTTCATCAGGTAGAAAAAATCTTACATGTAAAGAAATAGCTTTGGCGATAGCTTGTGCTATACGCTCTTGCTCATTTTCTTTTATCCTAAAGTCCCGTCCTATCTCAATTTGTAAGGCATCTATACCATCTTTTTTATGACTACCATATTGGTCGATATTGTAGCCTCCACTATATTTTTTTTCTTTTGTTTGGCTGTTTGCTGGTATGATTTGGTACCCTTCATGCAAAAGTGTTGTATGGATACCATTTGTTTCATAAAGAGGATTCTCAGGAAAGCGTTTTAAAAGTTTTGAGACACCATCTCCATTGCGAGTACCTAGATACAAGACATCAGGGATAAAGCTTTGACCATGTATCTCTACTAAAAGTCCTTCTTTATAACTTTCTTTTACATGCTTAAGGGCTTTTTTTATAGAGTGATGGAACTCATCATAGTATTTTTTTGCCTCAGCTACTTCGTATGCGTGAGAGGGTTTTCTGTTTGCGTCGATTTGTGAGCGTTTAAAGTTTGCTATGACTACATGAGCAGAGATAGCGTAAGAGTCTTTGAGTATCTGAAAAACTCTTTTTGTGATGATATCTGTATTTTTATCAGCTTTAGTTCTAAACAATGGAAGGTTTGTATTTTCTCTTAGTGGGATATCCGATATGACTTTTTGACCTCCATGAGGTGCACTGAGGATGATAGGACTATCCCCTGTGATATAAGTAACCATGGAAGAAGCATACAAATCAAAAGCTATCACAAAGATAAGTACTAAGCGCATATAAACCCCTTACAACAAAAACCTTACTTTATCGTAGCAAAAAAAAGTTATCTAAAAGTTGCTAGTGGTGATGAGGTGATTTATAGTTTTTCGTTCCAAAAAACAACAAAGAAGTACCACAGATACTCACGATAGCCATAACACTAAAGATAGGAAAAAGTGTGCCATCATGTAAACTACTAGCAACAAATCCCATAAGAGCACCGATACTATACTGTAACACCCCTATGATAGCATTTGCTGAGGCACTGATATGAGGGAAAAACTCCAGTGTTAGAGCAACAGAATTTGAAAAGATAAAGCCAAGCATACCGATGTAAAGACCGATAAGAGGAAAGATGAGGTAAATCCCAGCATCGTTATGAAAGACAAAGAGTATGAAGCCTAGTAGTGTTTGAGATAACATTCCAAATTTGAGTAAAGAGATAGGTTCTTTTGTCTTTACTAGCCATGCATTGAGTCTTCCAAAAACCATCATCATGAGAACAGTCACACCAAATAGGATTGAAAATAAACCTGAATTTATCGAGAAGTATTCCATATAGATAAAAGAAGAAGAGGTTATGTATGTGTACATTCCAGACGTACACAAAACCTGAGCAAAGATAAAAACCAAAGCTTGTTTGTGATTAAAAACTTCTATATAGTTTTTTAAAGGAGTTGCTTTTGTCTTCTCTTTTTTAACTTTTGGAAAAGTTTTTAAGTAGTGAAACAGACTGATAAAGGCATATAGCGAGATAAAGATAAAGATAAGATTCCAATCAAAAAATGCAAGTATAACTGAGCCTATACTTGGTGCGATAAGTGGAGCCATAAGCATAACCATACTGATAAGAGAAAATACCCTAGCACTCTCTTTTCCACTAAACATGTCTCTTACCGTTGCTGAAACATTGACAGTCGCTAGTCCTCCACTAAAAGCTTGGAGTGCACGCAAAAGCCAAAAAAGTTCTATCTGGGTAACAAAAGCCAAAAGCAAGCTACAAATACCAAATAAAAATAATCCTGCAAATATCATAGGCCTTCTACCATATGCATCTGAGATAGGTCCACCAAAGAGTTGCCCCAGTGCCATACCAAAAAAGTATATGCTCACGCTAAACTCGATATTTGGGATGGTTGTGAGGAAATCTTTACTTATAGTGGGTATAGCTGGTAGATAAGTATCTATCGCAAGTGGTGTTATCGCTGAGAGTGAGGCTAGGGTGAGGACAATTTTTCTTTCTGTAAGAGTGGACATATATCATCTTTTGTGTATTATTTTCGCCATTATAAGCTTTTGGGCTAAATATAAGATAAACCAAAAGTCAAAAATCATGTTTTGTGCTACAATATAACAAGGTGTATTAGAAGTACGATGGATAAGTTTTGGTTATAAAAGGAGTTGGTTATGAAGATTTCTACGAGGGTTATACTGCTAACTGTTATCGCTTTGGTTGTTATAGGAAGTGCTTTGATAGGACTTGCATATCAGAGTTTGGAAAAAGGTTCTGAGAGTTTACTTGAACAATCTAAAGAAAAAACATATGAGGCTAGAAAACAAGAGTTAAAAGATGAAATGCGTATCGTCAAAGGTATGATGATGGGGATTTATGAGCGTATGAAGAGTGAAGGTGCAGGTGAAGAGGCTATCAAAGCAGCACTTGTGCAAAGTATCGATAAAGTAAGATTTTTTGAAGATGATAGTGGTTATGTTTTTATCTATGACTACGATGGTGTTTGTATAGCACTTCCTCCTAAAAAATCACTCGTAGGTCAAAATCTCAGTCATCTCAAAGATAAAAATGGTCTTATGCTAGTACAAGAGCTTATCAGTGCCGCTAAAAAAGGTGGAGGTATAGTTGAGTATCTGTGGCCAAAAGCTGGCAGTGAACAAGATGAGCCAAAGTTTAGTTACTCTATCCCGTTTGAACCATATGGCTGGCTTTTAGGTACTGGTGTTTATGTGGACAATGTACAACAAGAACTGGCACTTTCAAGAAAACAGAGTCAAAAAGAGATTGCTAGTAATTTACAGTTTTTTGTATTGGTCTCTTTACTGCTCATAGCTCTAAGCATTTTTATTATCTATATAAGTGTAAAAAAGAGTGTCACGCTTCCTCTTGAGAGTCTTATAAAAAAGACAAGAGATTTATCAAGTGGCAATGGAGATTTGACAAAAAAACTGAAAGTTTATGGAAAAGATGAAGTTGCACAAGCGAGTGAGAGTATCAATACCTTTATAGAAAAAGTAAGACTTCTTATAGCTGATGCTAAAAACCTTTCAAATGAAAACTCTTCTATTTCACACGAATTATCTACGACTGCTTTAGAGGTTGGAAAACTTGTTGAAAACTCAACTCAAATCGTCAATAAAACGACACAAAAAGCAAGTGTTTTAAAAGACGAGATGGGTGTGAGCATGGATGAAGCAAAGGCATCTAAGTCAGATTTAGAATCAGCAAATGTATTTTTGAAAGAGGCAAATGAAACTGTACTAAGGCTCACTGAAGAGATAAAGATGAGTGCGGTTACGGAAGTAGAATTAGCAGGAAAAATTCAACAACTAAGTTATGATACAGAACAAGTCAAAGAAGTTCTACAAGTCATTGGAGATATCGCAGATCAGACAAATCTGCTAGCTCTTAATGCTGCCATAGAAGCGGCAAGGGCAGGTGAGCATGGAAGAGGGTTCGCTGTTGTTGCTGATGAGGTGCGAAAACTCGCTGAGAGAACACAAAAATCTCTCATAGAGATAAATTCAACTATCAATGTCATCGTACAATCTATCATAGAATCAAGTGAGCAGATGACATCAAACTCTAAAAAAGTTGAAGAGTTAAGTCATACAGCGACAAGTGTTGAAGTAAAGATAAATGAACTCTCAAAAGTTATGGGAAATGCTACCAACATGGCAGATAAAACGGTCAATAGCTTTATCCATACAGGAGATGATATAGGAGCGATTATCACAGGAGTTGGTGATATCAACAACATAGCAACTCAAAATGCAAGAAATGTAGAAGAGATAGCAAGTGCAGCAGAACATCTCAATAAGATGACAGAAACACTGAACAACAAACTAACAGAATTTAGAACCTGAGTAAAAAAAAGGAAGGGAAAAGAGATCTTTTTCTTTTTTCCCTCTTGTATCAGTTCCAAATTATAAGATTCATTTTATTTAGAGTTCTTTCTGTGACAATGTCATCTTTACAAAACTTTTCTAAAATCTCTTTCAAAATCTTTTCATCTACTTCTATCTCTCGCATTTCCAAGTGCCATCTGTATTTACTAGGGGCATCTGCACAACTACATGTAGAGATTTTCAACTCTTCAATCTCTTCAGCGGTGTATGAGATATGATTTTTTTGTAGCCAAGCTTTTAGTTTTGCTGCACCATTTGGAGCACTGTTTTTTTTACCATGAGCATCAAAGAGTGCACCAAGTACATCAGAGTCTCTCACTCCTGCCCAACCAAGATAGATTTTTGTTTTTGCAATGGCGTGAAATTTTTGATATTCTTCGTCATTATCAAGGGCAGGAGACATCGTAGAAAAAGCTATATCATAGTTTTTTTGACTCTCATAATCACTCCAAGAAGTCTTACATGTAAAGATATTTTCAAGGCCTAACTCTTTTGCATCATGTTCTAAAACTTCGAGCATAGAGAGCGAAAAATCAAGTGCATCCACGCTTTTTGCTTCTTTTGCCAAACGAAGAGTATATACACCAGTACCACAACCTACATCTATGATAGTTTTAGCTGAAAAGTCTATGCCTTTTTTCGTCATTTTATCCAATAGCTTTGCTTCAAATCTTGAGTCATCTGGATTGTATCTACTATAATTTTTTGCTTTTTCATCCCATTGCTGTTCTTTTTTACTCATATTGTACCTTTAAAATATCGTAGCTATAATCTTACATTAATCAAAATTAATATAGTATATTTACCAATATTTACTCCTTGGATAAGTGTATGCAAAAAAACAAATCTAGTCTATTCTCATCTCTTGCTTTTTACACTATTCTTTTATTTATGTTAATTACTGTTTCTTTTGTGATTATTTTATTTGTTACTGACTATGAAAAGTACGTGAGTGAAACAACGCATATGAGAAAAGAGCATGTTGCAAAAGTCAAAGAGACACTTAAATGGGAAGTTGAACACTATATAAGCTTGATAAATATCAGCAAAAAGAACTTTGAAAATTTAAAAAAAGAGATGCTAAAACGCAGAGCCAATAAAGAGCATTTGATGCTGCGTAATTTATATGAAAAGTATAAAGATACAAAGAGTGAACAAGAGATAAAAGAGCTCTTTATCACAGCACTTAGAAAGGTTAGATTTCCAAATAATGGCTACTACTTTATAACAAGTATTGATGGAACCGAAATTTTATTTGATGAAAAAAAAGAGTTAGAGGGAAAGAATTTACTTGGATTACAAAATGCTGTGGGTGTATATGTCATCCAAGAGATGATAGAAGTAGTTAAAAAGAAAAAAGAGGGATTTTATAATTATCAGTGGTTAAAACCAAACAATGGCACTAAGGAAGTAGAAAAAATCGCATATATCAAGTTGTTTGAGCCATATGGTTGGATAATTGGTACAGGTTTGTATATAGATGATTTAACAAACAATGTACAAGAAGAGATACTCTCCAATATAGAACAGATGAAGATAGATAGTGCAGGGGAAAATTATATCTTTATCGGACAGTTTGATGGACTAGCTCTGTCTTACCCAGCCAAGGGAAAAAACATGTTCAATGTTCAAGATAAAAATGGACTTTATTTAGTACAAGAGTTGATAAAAAAAGCACAAGAGGGTGGAGGATTTGTAGAGTATGTTATGCCCTCACTCAAAGATGAAAGAAATTCACTAAAAGTAAGCTATGTACAAGGCATCCCTGAGTGGCAGTGGTACGTAGGAGCAGGTTTGTATGTTGATGGTATAGAACAGGAGATAGCAACAAAAAGCCAAAAGATGGTAGATGAGTTTTTAGAGATACTTGGAAAAGTTTTTATTTTTGCTTTTGTGATATTTTGGATTTTCTTTTTCTTTATAAACAAAGTCAATAGTAAAATCAAAAATGATTTTTTAATCTTCATAGACTTTTTTAGAAATCTTGTAAATTATGGTAAAAAAATAGAGACAGAAGATATAAAATTTAGTGAATTTGAAGATATGGCCTTATATGCTAATCAAATGCTAGAAGATAAAATAAACCTTGAAGATTATCTCAAAAAATATAAACTTATAGTATCAACATCAGGGGATTTTTTATCCCTTATGGATAAAAATTATAAATATCTTGCAGTCAATGAAACTTACTTAAAGTATTTTGAAAAAAGCAAAGAAGAACTCATAGGGCATAGTGCTGAAGAAGTTTTTGGAAAAGAAGATTTTGAAGCAAATGTTAAACCTTATAACGACAGAGCTTTGAGTGGCGAGTCTTTTACGATGGAACGCTGGGTAGATTTTCCAAGAGGAAAACGTTTTTTACAAGTACAATACTTCCCTTACATAGAAGAGAAAAAAGAGATAGAGTATTTTGTCGTTTCTGCAAGAGATTTAACTGAACAAAAAAATGCCCAAGATAAACTAAAATTATGGGAAGAAGTCTTTGAAAATACCAGTGAAGCTGTGATGGTATGCGATACTACTATGAAAATCATAGCGGTCAATTCCTCTTTTTCAAAAATAACAGGCTATGAAAAAGAAGAAGCGCTTGGGAAAACTTCTACTTTCATATACCATGACCCAAAAGGAAGCATCGAAGTTGACAATATTTTAGCTTATATTACAAAGCATGGGTACTGGAGTGGAGAGATTAGGCACAAACGAAAAAATGGTGAGATTTATCCATCCTTATTTAATGCCAATGTTGTTTTAGACAAAGATGGAAATCATCTCAATTATATCTCAGTTTTTAGTGATATCACCAAGATAAAAGAGTCAGAGCGTAAACTTGAGTTTTTAGCCCATCACGATACTTTAACAAATCTTCCAAACAGAGTACTCCTCAACGATAGGATAACTCATGCTGTTGAGAACTCTCAAAGAACAGGCTCTATGGTGGCTGTTTGTTTTATAGATTTGGATAATTTTAAAAAGATAAATGACAGTTATGGGCATACCTATGGAGATGAAGTTTTAAAACAGTGTGCAAAACGCATCAAGTCCTCTTTACGTGTTACTGATACGCTCTCTCGCATCGGTGGAGATGAATTTATACTTTTGCTAGAGCATTTGAAAGATGTTGTAGAAGTAGAAGAGATAATCAAAAAAGTACAACTATGTTTTATAGAACCATTTGTGAGTAAAAATCAAAAGTTTTTTATCTCAGGAAGTATCGGTATAAGTATGTTTCCTCAACATGGAGAGTCTGCGGAAGAGCTTATAAAAAATGCAGATACAGCTATGTATAAAGCAAAAGATGCGGGTAAAAATACATATAGATTTTTTACCAAAGAGATGTCTTTAGCTTCATTTGCTGTCATAGACATAGAAAATTCTCTAAAAGATGCTATCACAGAAGAGCAGTTTTTAGTCTATTACCAACCACAGATAAATCTCAAAACAAAATCAGTGATAGGTGTTGAAGCTCTTGTAAGATGGAATCATCCACAAAGGGGTGTTTTGCCACCTTCAGAGTTTATCAAGTTTTCAGAAGACAATAAAATGATAATTCAGATAGGAGAATATGTCCTCAAAAAAGCTTGTATGGATATCATCGAATTAAAACAAAAGCATGGATTTGATGGAAAAGTTTCTATCAATGTCTCAGGTATCCAGATAGAACATAGCGACTTTTTATCTAAACTCCATGAAATTATCGAAGAGACAAGGATAGAGCCAACAAAGATAGAGTTAGAGATAACAGAATCTGTCATCATGTATGATCCACAAAGATGGATAGAACTTTTAAATAGTATCAAAACACTCGGAGTAAAGATAGCGATAGATGACTTTGGTACGGGGTACTCTTCTTTGTCATATCTAAGAAAACTGCCGATAGATAAACTCAAAATAGATATGTCTTTTGTACGCGATTTGCCTGAGCAAGAAGATGCTTGTGCCGTAGCAAACTCTATCATCACTCTCTCAGAGAACATGAAGATGACAACTCTAGCTGAGGGTATAGAGACAAAAGAGCAAGAAAAGTATCTAACCGATAACAACTGTGAAGAGGGACAAGGCTATCTCTATGCAAAACCTATGACATTTGAACATCTTGTAGCGTGGTTAGAAAAGAGATAGATGAAAAGAGTTACACTTAAAACCTCTGAGCTTTTTGACTCTTACTCTTATGGTGAGCAGAGTTGGTCAGTACCCTCATGGGTTGCTTCCAATGAAGAGTTCATAGAAGTTTTAAAAGATACAATCTCTTGCAATATAACAGATGCATCGTATAAAACTCCAAGCTCTTTTGATGAGCTTTTTGTCTATCTTGGAGCTAAGTGCTACGCTGTTTTTGAAGAGAGATTTGTTGTGTGTTTATCACAGGGAAGACTTGTCTATCTGACAAATGCTGGTTTTTCAAAAGTGAGTGCAACACCTGATATCTTTAGATTGGAAAACTGGTCTATAAGAGTTTAGAAAACTTCACCACTTTCATAGCACCATTTTCCCTCTTTTTTAACAAATCTACTTTTTTCACTAAAAGAGATCTCTTTGCCATCGGCTGATAATTTTGCATGAAAAGTGACATAGGCTTCATCTTCGCCATCTATAAACTCTTTGATACTCAGTTTTTCAAAGTTTGTATATTTTGCAAATTGAGCAATCTCAGCTTTAAAGCTTTGCATATCTTCTTCAATCTTACATGTAGTCTTTACGATATATCCCACTTGTTCATAAGCATAAGCACTGTAACGTGACTTCATGAGCTCTAGGGCATTTTTAGGGAGTTTTCCCTCATGGAAAAGCTTGCAGCATTTTTTATACTTGAATCCACTTCCACAAGGACACTGGTCATTGATACTTCTCATTTTAACCCATCGGATAGAGGATATCTTGATGTATGGCATCTAACTCTTGGTTTAACTCATCACTTATCTTATAATCAAGTGCGGCTAAGGTATCATCAAGCTGTCCGCTAGTCGTTGCTCCTATGATAGTTGAAGCGATAAAGTCAAACTTCATACTCCAAGCAGTTGCTAAAGTGGTAAGGCTAACGTCGTATTTTTTGGCAATTTCCAAATACTTTTCAACTGAAGCGAGTGTTTTATCATTGACAAATCTTTTTGCTTGGGCTTGGATACGAGGATTGTCTGAGTTGATGTATTTTGCAAAACGGGCATTTTGTGGTAAAAACTTTTGGTTGTACTTTCCAGTAAGCACTCCACCAGCAAGTGGAGAGTAAGGAAGCAGTGAGATAGACTCTTTTTTACAAACAGTTGCCAACTCATCTAAAAATCTACGGTTGAGCATGGAAAAGTTGTTTTGTATAGATTCAAAGCGTTTATAGTTTTTAAACTTTGCTACTTCATTTGCTTTTGTAAGTCCATAAGCACTATCGTTTGAAGTTCCTATATAGCGTATCTTTCCAGCTCTTACAAAGCCATCAAGCACTTCTAAACTCTCTTCGATAGGAACACTCATATCTGGCCAATGCACTTGGTAAAGGTCGATGTAGTCAGTTTTTAATCTTTTCAGTGTTCCATCAAGTGCTTTAGTGATATGAAATCTGTCTATTGCAGTAAGCCCATGACGGATAGGTGGTACGAACCAGCCATTTGCCGCTCCTGCAACTTTTGAAGCGAGGATGATAGAATCTCTTTGTTTTGTTTGTAACCACTCACCTACTATCTCCTCAGTAAGTCCAGCGTAGTGTGCTGAGGGAGGAACAGGGTAGAGTTCTGCTGTATCGAAAAAGTTGATACCACGCTCATACGCCTTATCCATGATAGCAAAAGACTCTTTTTTATCAGCTTGCGCACCAAACGTCATCGTTCCCAAACATATGGGAGTTACACGAAGACCACTTTTTCCTAT
>DKEY01000004.1:7179-57224 GCA_002469305.1 Sulfurospirillum sp. UBA6810 | reverse complement strand
AATCTGAAGCAAAAGCAATGTATAAGATTTTTAATCTTGCATTTATGGGCTACTCAGTTGCCACGGTACTTGAAAAAGAGTTTAGATCAACTCCACAACATTTAACTAAATTACTACATAATCAAGATTTACTAAAGAGACTCCCATGAGTCTCTTTAGTATTATTATCATAATTACGACATTTTTGCTGTTATTCTTGGGATATTATATTTATACTAAGTATCAAGATAAAATCTACTATGAGCAAGAGAAGAAAGAATTTGAGAGATTAGAAAAATTAAAAGTTATGGAAGAAGAGAGGCTTAGAAAACTTGAAAATGAAAAAAATAAACAAAAAGAAATATTTGAGCAAAGTATTTTTGGAAAAAAAGAATCTGTTAAATATTATCTCTATAATATAGATGTATTGGACTATAAGCTTTCTAATCTATACAAAGACATAGTTATTAAAAATCTTTGGATAAATGAACCTTTTCNNNNTCCATATTCAAAAGTTATCACTATGAATATAAGAGATGAACACAATATAGTTCAAACCTCAAAATCATATCAAGTCTATAGCGCTAAAGATATTATTAAACATACAATAATCGATTGTATTCATGATATAAAAAGATTCAATAAAAATGATGCCCAAAATCTTATAATATTAATATTTATAGTTGTATTAAAACAATCAGTACATTATTTATCAAAAGAAGTACCACAAAGCATCATTGATAGAATGTTGAAAGATTATAAACAAGCTCCAAGGATAAAAAATATAGTTCAAATGTTTGAAGTAAAAAATGAGAAAGTCTACTTTATCCAAGAGTCTTTAAATGATGCTTTTTCTGTAGTTGAAACTTTACCTTATAATGATAGTGAAGTTGAAAAAGCAATTAAAATAAGACGACAAATTTCACCAAAACTTCTTCGACAGATCTAAACAGGTGTTTATTCACCTGTTTAGTTTTTGTTTTTTTCTATGTTTTTTTAAAAAATAAACAAGAGGCTTAAAACTACCTATTTTAAGCCTCTTGTTGGTATATTTTTCTCTGTAATGGAAACTGAAAAAAATATTCACCAATTCTTCTTTTTAACTTTGGAAATACTAAACAAAATTTCATGTTATACTTAGGCTATCTTTTTTATATTTAATACTAAAAATGATAGATGGAGCCCAAGATTTGCTTACGAGTAATCTATCCCACCTTAACCAAAAGAGGCAAGTTTGGCAAGCTTTAAAATTGCAAGGTCTACGTGTTTGCGTCATGCGACAAAGGATATTGGCTGTCTTTGCCGAATTAGCTAACGATTAGATGCAAAATCGTAAAAAGAGTGCAGATTGACTTAACTATATTTTGCCCAAGATAGGGGCTAAATCTATCAAAAATGAGACTGTAAATATTGAGTTTTATTTCAGAAAAAGATATACTTTTTTCTGAAAATAATTTCAAGGAGAATGCATGAGTTCTATCGAAAAAAAGGTTCTTTCTAAGATACAAGGATATGGTAGAGGGTATGCATTTTCTTCAAGTGATTTTATTAAACAGTTCCCAAGCGATAGTGTTGATAAAGCTTTATCTTTGCTTGCTGCAAAAAAGAAGATAAGACGCATTGCAAGAGGACTGTATGATTATCCTAAATATAGTGAACTTTTAGCACAAGAGCTAAGTCCTGATATAGAACAAGTAGCATATGCACTTGCAAGAAAGTTTAATTGGAAAATTGAAATAAGTGGCAATAGTGCTTTAAATATTTTAGGATTGAGCACACAAATACCAGGTATATATCTCTATCTTAGCAGTGGTCCAAATAGAACTTATACGCTTTGCAACCAAGTCACTTTAGAGTTTAAAAAAGCAGCCTTGAAAAATATAGGATTTAAATACAAAGAGAGCTCCTTAATCGTTCAAGCCCTCAAAGAGTTAGGAAAAGAGAATATAAACCAAGAGATCATAGATACTATAAGAAAAAATATTGATAAAAAAATGTATACAAAAATCTTAGATGACACTAAAGTTACAATCACTTGGATTTATGAAACTATTAAACAAATATGTAAAGAGTCATAATGGATAAAGTTGCTAATTTAACAATTGCTCAAAGAAAAGAGCTTTTTTCACAAGCTGCTTTTGAGATGAAAAGCACAAATGCTATCGTTGAAAAAGATTTTTGGGTTGTTTGGATTTTAGATAAGCTATTTAGTGATGCGAAGCTTCAAAAAATACTTATGTTTAAAGGTGGCACCTCTTTATCAAAAGTGTTCAATCTTATTGGAAGATTTTCAGAGGATATTGATTTGATACTTGATTGGAGAGAACTAACCAATCAAGATTTACAAAACACAGCTCTTTCTAAAAACAAACAGGTAAAGCTCAATGATGAGATAAACACACAAGCAAAAATTTACATCAAAGAGGAACTCTTACCTATTGTAAAAAATCTTTTAGCCCCACTGTGTTCTTGTAAGGTTGATGATACAAATGAGTATAATATCCTCATATCTTATCCATCTGTATTTGGTGATGATTACTTAAGACCACAAGTCCTCTTGGAAATTGGGCCATTGGCATCATGGACTCCCTTTGATTATTTTTCTATAAGCCCTTATGTTGCAGAGTGTTTTCCTAATCTCTTTGACAAACCTAGTACACAAGTTAAAGCCATCTTAGCAAAAAGAACCTTTTGGGAGAAAGCAACTATTTTACACCAAGAGGCAAATCGAAGTAGTGAAAAAACACTTCCCTTGAGATACTCAAGGCACTATTATGATTTAGCGCTGATGGCTAATTCTGAGGTAAAAGAGGAAGCATTAAAGGATTTAGCACTATTACAACAGGTTGTTGATTTTAAGATGAAATTCTATCCAGCAACTTGGGCAAGATTTGAAGAGGCTAAAGCTGGTAGCTTTAAATTAGTTCCACCTAACTTTAGACAAATGCAACTGCAAAAAGATTATAAGTCAATGGAACATATGATATTTGATAAAAAACTTGCATTTGAAGATATCATGGACATTTTATCATCCCTTGAAAAGAGTATTAATTCAATAAAAGAGTAGTTTTGAGAGGAAGCGTTTATTATCAATCCAGCCAATTAGCCAAACATATCTTTGAAGCTGGAGCAAAAAAACAAGATAGAGTAAACCCTAATCATCCACATTTTCAAAAAGTAGCTTCATATAAAACAATGGAAAGCTATCGCAATATCTGGAATAACTTTTTCAACTATCTCAAAGAGCATTGGAATATCAAAGACTTTGAAAAAATTGAAAAACAACATATTCAAGCCTACATGGATTATAAGATAGAGTATTACCCCTCAAAACAATACCTTGAAAAAATCTCAGCTGCACTTGGTAAGTTAGAAATTGCTTTGAAACTCTTTGCAAAAAATATCCACCTTGAAGACAGAAATTATGATTTTTCAATCCGTCAAACTCTTTTAGATGAAGCGCGAGATTTAAAATATGTAGCTAGTAATTACCACAATCGTGCTTATAATAATCCACAACTTTTAATTTCAAATCTTCAAAATCCACTTCATCAACTTGCTGCAAAAATACAATATGAAGGAGGAGCAAGAATAGAAGGTGTTGCGCTTATAAAAAAAGAGCAACTATTAGGAATTAAGCTTGATACTATTACCAATACGCAAAAAGGAATCATCTTTACAAAAGAAAAAGGTGGTAAAGAGGGAGAAGTGCTTATATCCATCGATACATATAATGCACTGCAAGACTATCTCTCAAATAATCCAAAATTCAAAATCAATCGCCAAGCTTATTATGAAGATATCAAACAATCAGCACTTCTTTCAAAAGAAAATCCAGAAGCTAGCCATGGTCTTAGATGGAACTTTGCGAAAAGAAGAATGTTTGAATATGCCAAAACTGGATACTCTTATGCTGATTCTCTGCAACAGGTGAGCTTTGAGATGAAGCATAATCGAGCAAGCATCACAGAACACTATTTGGGTGGCTAAGTCCAGACTTGTCTGCGGTTTGTTTAATTTCCAATCCCATTCCAAAAAACAATATTCTTTCTCTTGTATAGTTTTTTTGTAAAGTAGCTAGAATCAAGAATTTCTAAATTATGAATGTTTTGAAAATATTTTGAAGGATTCATCTCCTCTGGTTTTAAGCCATTAATTACTAAATAAATTTTGTCAATATTGATTTCAGCGTTTAGTTGTTCATACGTTGATGCTAAATGAGATATTCTTTGAAGAGAGTTAGAGTTATAAGGTAGATAGCAATGTATTAAAATATATCTATCCTCGATATTTTTCATAAAAGCAAGTTTGCTTCTTTTTATAAAGTTTGAAAGATGAGTAATATCAGTAAAGTTTCTTTTTAAAATATGATCATACTCTTTTAGAATAGCAAATTTGTCTTTTAAATGAACTGCTTTTCTAATAAAATCTTGAGTATCAATAACTTCAATATCTTCAAGAAGCTTTATAGCTTCTATTCTCTCTTGAACTATTTCATCAGGCATGGTGGATATAAATTGATAGAGTAAAAACTTGATATTTCCATTGAGATTCTTTTTACTTTTCCAATCATTGAGAGTGGATGTAGGAAGTCCAAAGAGTTTTGCTAATTCTATATCTTTCATAAAGACCTTTTAAAAATAATAAATACGATTATATCATAGAGATTTTATAAAACATGAAATTGTAGCTCTTGAAATATATTAAACCAATAAAATAATCTTTTTATTTACGCCCTGGTCCTTGCCAAAACTAAAAATTTACTATATGATATAAAAAGTATATATATCCGTATATCGTATATATATACAATATAGGAAAAGGACTAAAATTTGAAAGAGCTAACTCATAACCTAAGTAATATTGAGCATTCTGCACTTTTTTCTTTCATAAGGAAATGCCTCATGCTTTATGTTTTACTTCTTGTATTTGGATACGCAATGTATGCTTATGAGGTATCTTCATATAAAAATATTCTCGCTGTTTTTAACTCCAATGGGCAAATAATTTGTGGCAATGAGTTTATAAAAAAAGAGTCTGGGTGGAAGTATGATGAAGAGAGTAGAGTTTTTTTTAACGATAAATCAGTTTTTCGTATTATGAACTGCACACAATCATCAATAAAGGAGTAAAAAACTATGGAATTTAAAAAAAGATTCAATGAGATATATGTCTCTTTTCTGCATTTGGTACTGTTAATTGTTTTTCCAATTCTTTGGATGATTTTTATGGATGAGGGCTCAGCTGTCACTAGATTT
This sequence comes from Sulfurospirillum sp. UBA6810, assembly GCA_002469305.1. GTDB lineage: Bacteria > Campylobacterota > Campylobacteria > Campylobacterales > Sulfurospirillaceae > UBA6810. Next base: position 51,987 of record DKEY01000004.1, on the reverse strand, counting down.
CTTTTTCCTCTAACACTTGTCTCTTTAATGCTTGTTTTAACCAAAAAGATTAGAAAGGTAATCATCAAAGAAATAAAGGAGATGTTATGAGCAGTGGAGAAATCATAGGCTTTGGCCTTCTTGGGTTGATTATGGCTTTTTTATACTTCAATATCTATATGTTTAAAAGAGTTCAAAAAAAAGAGAAAAAAGATGAAACAATCTAATATACAAAAATCCTATCATGGCTGGATGCTTTTAGTGCTTTTAACTCTTGCAATTTTAACAAGAGTATATAACTATTTACCTTTTAATACTTTAGCAATGGAGATAACAATATTGTTCATATGTACTGTTTTTTATGTGGAACGTATAAATTATATTGATGAGTACAATACTTGTAAGGATAGTGAAGTAAAAAAAGAGCTAGAAGAGAAGATAACCAATAAAAAATCACACCTCAATCTTGCATTTGGATTTTTCTTTATTATCGTTCTTGCAGGCTATTATGATTTTAAAAGCACAAAAAGCGAACTCATTAAATTAGATGTTTTTACATGTAAGAGCAAAAATGGCTTTGAGATTTATGTGGATAAAAAAGAGAGGTGGGTGCTGAGTGATGATTTTTACTTTATCAAGGGTAAAAGTAAAATCAATGCTTTTAGCTGCAAGAAAGTTGAGGAGCAGTAATCATGCAACAACATGTCTCTAAATCTGAGAATAATGCATTCAAAAAAATAGCTTACAACTTTTATATGCATGTAGCACTTTGTGCACTCTATCTCTTAAGCTTACTGGAGAGTTACTATGCATAGAGTTGCTTTTTATAAACTCTATGCAAAAAAGCTAGCAACTCTTTTAGTGCTTTTTCTCTTAAGCATGAGTCTCTTTTTAGGTGTAGAAGCAGAGCAATTGAAAATAGAGTTTTTACTCCTACTATTTCTCTTTTATTATCAGTTTGCAATGAATATGGCAATTAGTGAGTATGAGAAAAAATTCAATCAAAAGGAGCATGAAAATGAGTAATAACAACTTTGGACCTGTTTGTACTTTAAGATCTGATGAAGCAGTAGCTGGATTTATGGTTGTAGCATTAATTGTTGCATTCCCTGCAATTCCAGCTGGAGTGCTTGGTTGGTGGTTAGGAGAGATTATCATAGGCAATAACTTTGCAAAATGGGGATTGATGTTTCTTTTTTTTGGAGCAACGTATCTTTATATCATTTATCTCAAAGAGGCAAAAGGTCTTCGATATGCCATAGGGTTTGTATTTTTAGAGTATCTCTTGCTTGATTATACCTTGATGCAAATACACCACAAAGAGAGTTTAGTGATGCTCAAGCTTGTAAAAAGCTTTATAAACTGGGGATTATCTCTTAGTTAAAAAAAAGGAAAAATTCATGTCAGATTTTTATGCAATTTATTTACTTTTTGCGGCTGCTTTGAGTATTAGTCTCTTGCCTACGCATCTTTGTCTCATTAAAGAGCAAGAATATAAAAAAGAGATAAGCATGCATGCAGTAGCTCTTGCTTTTATGCTTGTTTGTATGCCCATACTACAAAACCAAGAGGTAGAGATATACAAAGAGCACTTTTTAGCTGGCAATAGATTAAACTGTGATGGCTTTGCACTCTCTCAAGATTTAGGCTATGTATTAGAGGAGGAGTATCTCTTACAAACAAGTACCAATAAATTAGTGAGCATAAATACTTGTACTCTTATAGGGGATGTTTTTATCTATACACAACCTCTGGCCCTTGGTCTTTTAGTGCTTTATACACTCTTTTTTATTGCAAGATATCTTCTAAATAGAAATAAAAACAAAGATATAAAACAACAACAGGAGCAAGAATGAAAACATTTTTAAAATTTTTTATAGCAATCATAGTAAGTATCACCAGTATAGAGATTTTAAAAGAGAGTATCCCTGTAGGATTGTTTGTAATCTTTTGCTTTGTAATTTTATATCGATTGTTTTATGAAGAGAATAGTAGTGGTGCAGATAATAGAAAATAACTTTGCAAAGTTGGGACTTGGTGTTCAATACTTATTCTTGATTATTTAATCATGAAAACCAGAGATAGAAATAAGATGATAATGGTTCAACTTACAGGTAAGTTTATCACCTAATGCTTGAGCCTTAACTAAAAAAGGAGAGAATATGCATACAGGAGAAATAGTAGCTTTTAGCATACTTGGGCTTATAATGGCTTTTTTATACTTTAATATTTATATGCTAAAAAGAATAGATAAAAAAAAGAAAGAAAAGCACGAAGAAGATAGTAACGACGTCTTATAGACACTTTAAAAACAGAGTATGAACATCAAAGAGTGTCTATAGCATTAAAGTGTTACTAGTGACGTACTAAAAGCATGTTTATAACTTTAATCCATTTATATAGTATAAGTTTAAGGATTAAACCACATAACGACTTATTGTGTGGTGCAGATTGGAATATCTCTTCTGCAAAATTGATAAAGATGCTGTTATTAATAAAGTTTTGTCTTTTATATTGTTTCTAAAATAATAATTTTTATAAACCAATAATTTATAAAAATGTATAAAATACAAACAAATGCCTTGCCTTTGTTGTTATATTATGCTCTTTTTCAAATAGAGAACTGAATAATAAACAAGAAATTATAATAAAAAAATGGAGGATAAGTATTTCAAAAAATCTATTTATAGACAAAATATGACCAAGTATATACATACAATACCAATAGAAATTATCTAAAAGGAGATTGTATGCAAGTCACTTACCACGCAACTGAGAGATTCATCGAGAGAGTTTTGGATAAAAAGAGTTTTTCTAATAAAGAACTTCTTGAAGCAAAGGCTTATCTTGAAATACTTACAAAAGACATTATTATCTCTTCGTATAGAAGAAAATTTGCTCTCCCTGGTTTTGAGAAGTTTTCATGTGTTTACCAAGAAAATGCTCTCATTACAATTGTTCCAAAAGATAAAAAGGTACTCAAGCCTTGTAACAAAAAATACGAACATATAAAGGAGTACTATGCTTCATAATTTTCAAAATCCACTCCTTTATTTATGTGCTAAAAAAAGAGTAGCTCAAAAGCTTCAAAAAGTAGGAGTTACATTAGATAACTATCCAAGTTCAAACTTAAAGTGGCTTATTAAAACTGAGATACAACTGTTGACACTTCATTTAAAAGCAATGGCGGTTGTATTTTTAGCAATGGGATTATTCCTATTTTATTTTTATATGTAAGGCTAATAAATGCTACAAAAAAAACAAGAACAAAAAAATATCACTTTAGATGAAATACTCAAAAAAAGAATCTTTGGACAAAACCATATAATTGATAGCATAGTAGATACTCTTAATATCTCTTTTGCAGGCTTATCAGATCAAACAAAACCTTTAGCCTCTTTTTTATTTACAGGACCAACTGGGGTTGGAAAAACAGAACTTACAAAAGAGTTAGCAAAGGCTCTTAATATGAACTTTGTAAGATTTGATATGAGCGAATATTCGGATAAGCACTCTGCTCGAAACCTAACAGGAGGCGATGCTGGATTGGTTGGATATGAAGATGGAGGATTGCTCACAAATGAAGTTATAGATAACCCAAAATCGATAGTTTTATTTGATGAGATTGAAAAAGCAGACAAGATAGTTTTAAACACTCTATTGCAAGTTTTAGATTATGGAACATTAACAGACACAAAGGGCAATAAAGCAGATTTTACAAAAACTATAATCATTATGACTTCCAATCTTGGAGCTCACGAATCCAACGGCATAGGGTTTGGAAACACAAATATCAATAGAGAAAAAGCAGCGGCAAATTTTTTAACTCCAGAGTTTCGAAACAGGATTGATAAAATCTTGGAATTTAATTTTTTAACTCTTGAAGATGCATATAAAATAGTCCAAAAATATATAGATGAACTAGCAGATACTCTCAAAATTAAAAATATCGAACTCTCTGTTTCAAAGCAGGCACAAGAGTTTTTAACCCATTCAGGCTTTCAAAACGCTATGGGGGCTAGATCAGTTATTCGAGCTATAAACAATGATTTCAAAGTACAAATATCAAAGGCAATTCTTAGCTCAAAAGTTCCATTAGCAAAAGTAGAAATTGATTATGAGCAGGAAAAGTTTCTATTTTCTTTTGAGTATAAGCCAGCCTTACCAAAATTGCAAGATCAAGAGATAGCCTATTTTGAGAATGTACAAGATGCGCAAGAATATGCAAAAAAATACAGGGGTGTGATAATAACAAGAGCGAACGATAGAGTAGGCTTCATTGCAAAAAAGATGAAACAGAATCAACTTTTTTAATCCCCAAAATATGTCCACAAAAATCTTTACAATATGAAAAATTGCAGGAGTTAGAATGAAAGACTTTATAGATACAAGCGTGAAAAAGATAGAAGAGGGTACAAATGCGATCTCTTGTGCATATGAAAAGCATATTCGCTCTAAAGCTATTGAGGAAGTAGAAAAGAGATTGACTCTTGAAAAAATCAACAAAGAAGAGATAGGTCAAGAGGATTTTGAGGCGATGGTTAATGATGTGTCCAAAGACATTAAAGAGAAATACTCAAAAAGAGTTTCTCAAGGACTCCTTGCCATTATTGGCATAGATTTTTTATTAGGATAGAAAATGTTTGGATTTTTACTAAAAACAACAACCTACTATGTATTATGGAAGAAGTTTAATAAACAAATAATTTTACTTATTCTTTCACTTTTGGCAATTTTGCTCATCAATGCAATTTATGAAGATCTCTTTACACTTTTAAAAGTATCACACAAGGAGAGCCTTATAGGTCTATTTATCATTAAATGGTTTTTTATTCTCTTGATTGCTCTGTACAATATTTATAAACTCAAAAATGTAAAGTTAACTGCAGAGGAAAGAGCGGTTATTTTAGAGACTAATGAGCCTGAACTCCCTAAGCAGATACAAGAACTACTTAAAAAGAAGAAACTTACCTCGACTACGGATTTAATTTTAAAAAAATACAAAAAATAAAGGGAAAGGATGTCACTACATATCATGTATACAAACCAGTGCAAAGGGTGTGATACTTATTATATGTCCTATGAAAAAGGAATAAAGTGTCCAAATTGTGGGCTAGAAGGAGGAGAGGTTATGATGTCGTCTCAGCGCTAGTACACTCAGCTAACTATCAAAAAAGTGAATATGGGTTTTATACACCAATAGCAAGGTGGAGTGGTTCGTATGCTGATCATATAGCTCTTTATCTTTTTCAACTTTTTGATGCACATTACGAACAAAATGATAAAGATTTTGAGCATTATGCACTAGATTATATAAATAACTCTGTTTGGGAAAATCAAGAGTATGCGAAAAATCATATTTATGAGATTGCACTGCTTGTATTTGAAGAATTAGAAAAACAAAATAAAGGAGATTAATGAAAACAAAAGTTTTAACCCTTATAGCTATACTCTTAGCTATTCCTACGTATGGGATGTCACTCATCATTTGGATATTTGCAAAGTATAAATATGACAAGTTTTCTGCAACAAAAGTTTTAATAAATGCAGTAGTTATGTCATATCAGAGGGATGGAGAAAATGAAGTCAGATATGCAATTAACAATGCAGCCCTTCCAATGCTTTTTGATGCCTTTGGAGGTTGGATTATTGCAGATATGGGTAGTGTGGTAAGTGGAGTAGTACCACATCCAAGAACAGGTGAAATGATACATGTAACTATGTCTCAAATCTCAGATAATAGATTGTTAATAAAAGCTACAAGGGCGTAAATATATGGGAATAATGAATTTATTTAAAAAGAAACCTCAAAAAACACTTTTAGATGAAGTACAAGATAGCACGGTCAAACTATTTAGAGCAATAGGGGAGGCAAATGCCATTGCACCCACTTACAATATGAGTGACAAGCTGATACTGCGAATAGCTGAAGAAGTTATGAGTGCTTTTAAGGATGCAGCGCAAATAAAAGGTGAGAGAATTCCAGGGGGCTATCTTATGAGTATTGCTATGAAATTTTTTAGCGTGCATGAACAGTTTGGAGAACTATTTTATAAAAAGCATTTAGAGTATGAAATCCAAAACTACCATCTAAATGGCTTAAGAGAGGATTACAAATTTAACTTATTAAACCAAGGAGAAAATGAATGAAAGCGTTGATTTATATATTTTTTCTAGCTACAACACTCCTTGCATGGGATGGGTACAGCTATGAAAAAGGAACTCATATAGAGATTGAAACGTATGATCACAAGGGAGTAGGCGAGGGATCTATTGAATACTATGATTATAGTGATGGAGAGTATAAAACAGGCTATTTAGATATGTATCCAGGTGGCAATGGTGTCATTACAGATGATGAGAGTGGAGAGAGTTTTGAGGTGGAGATGGAGCCATGAATGATTTAGTAGAAAAACTCAAGTCAATGAAAAATGCTACAGCTAGCCAATATGATAGAACTATCAAAGAGTATGCCAATAAGCAAGTACTTAAAGAGTTAAAAGAGGCTGGAATCTCAAAAGAAGATATGAGCCAAGATGAGTATAATCAACTTTTAGACGATAAATATAAAGAAGCTAAATCTTTTAGTAAAGGCGCTATGGTGGCTGGTGGATTTTTACTCTTTTTGGAGTTACTAGGCTAATGTCACAAATACTACTCTTAGGTAAACTCATCACTCGATATAAAGTTTGGTCCATGAAGCTGCAAACATCGCATCAAAATATCAAAAGCAATATCTTGCAAGATGATACAAGTTCACTTGTTGAAGAAAAAATTATAAGTATTGCTATCTCTTCTTTTATTGTTTATCTGGGTCTAGGTTTATTGGGTTTATTTGGTGTTGGATTTGGAGGATTTGTTGCTGGAGCTCTGCTCTTTGCAATAGGTTGGATTTTATCTAAGTTTTTAAATAAAAAGATATTTGGCACAAAAAGAGAGATAGAACATCTCAAAAGTGAAGAGAGAGAACTTTTTGAGAAATTAGATAGTGTTTTACAGAGGCATCAAAGTATAAGAGAGAAGATAAATGCAGCGCAGATTCTTGTTAATTTCACTGATTATGTAAGTTTAAAAAAAGAGTTTGAATATCTTTTGAAAACTCTCAAAGCTTATGATGTAAAAAATCTTGCATACAAATATAGGCTAAAGTACCCATTGTTAGTAGCAAAGCAGAAGAAAATAGGGGAAGATTTTTATGAAATCTATGCACACAAAAAAAAGAGGATACAATAGATGAATAGCAACTTGATTACATTTATTATCGTGGTTTGGATTATAGGATTGTTTGGAGTGAGTCTTCGCTCAAGAAGTGCAAGAAACTTTAAAAATGAGATAGTAAGTCTTGGAGTACTTGGTACTTTTGTGGGAATTGCTATAGGGCTATACCACTTTGATGTGAGCAATCTCAAAGAGAGTATGCCTCATCTCTTGGATGGTTTAAAGACAGCATTTATCACTTCTGGAGTAGGGATATTTTTTTCTATCATTCTCTCTATCATCAAACCACCTCAAAAACAAAATCGCTCTGAAGCACTTGAAGCGTTAGAGATAGTTGTGAGTGAATTTAATGATAATCTAACAGAGCAGTTTGGAGATAATTTTAAAGAGCTTAATCATGCAGTAAAAAACATGCTCACTTGGCAAGAGAATTATAAATCTAGTATTCAAAGCCATGAAGAGAGTATCGTAAAAATTCTCACAGAGATAAAATCAATATCTCTTTTGAAGAAAAATGAACAAGAAAAAATTGCAGACCTCATAGATAATCTCAAAAATTCTTCTTTACATGTAAAGCAATCTTTAGAACAAACTACCTCTATCGTGAAAGAAAATATGCAGCTGCTCTTGCGCGAAGCCAATGGGAGATTATAGATATGCAAGAGAGCGATAATAATAGCTGGATAAATATAGCAGATATCATGTCAGCACTTATGATGATCTTCATGTTCATCTCTATTGCTTTTTTATATCAGATTTTAAATGAAAAAGAGATTTATAAAGTCTCTTTAAATCAAGCTTTGCATGAAGAGTTTGATAAAGATTTAGATAATTGGCAAGCAGCGATTACAGAAGATAATATCATGAGATTTGATTCACCATTTCAAACAGGAAGTGCACTTATCCCAGAGGATTTTAAAAAGATACTCGATGATTTTTTCCCAAGATATATAAAAGTACTCACTAAAGATAAGTTCAAAAAAGAGATAGAAGAGGTGAGGGTTGAGGGGCATACCTCTTATGGTTGGGGAACACTAGAGGACAAAAAACTCATCTATCTCAATAACATGGACCTTTCACAGCAAAGAGCCAGTAGTGTTTTAGCCTATTGTTACTCTTTAGAGAACCCTTTTATCGATAACATTAGAAAATGGCTTGAAGAGAATCTTAGAGCCAATGGTATCTCTTTCTCAAAACCTCTTTTTGCAGGTAAAAGTGGAGGAATTATTGATAATGAAAGCTCCAAAAGAGTGGAGTTTAAAGTTTTAACCAAAGAGCATAGAAAAAACTAGCGTAAAAATCCAAAAATCCATAGAGGGATTTTTTTATCATTTGTAGTAAAGTCAATGTCAATAGCCAGATAACTATGGGATATATCTTTAATCTGTGAAAAATCCTTATTGCGTCCGCCTACTTCAAAGATATTTCCTTCTAAAACAAAATCTCCTATATCGCTGTAAAAAATATCCTCAAAACAATTGACAAAAAATGTTTCTCTAACAGTTCTCACATCTATCTCCATAGCAAATTTTTTATTATAGCTATAGAGAATATTTGTATTTGAAAAAAGGAGTTTTTGAGGTTTTTTAGAGAGCTTCTTTGCCTCTTTTTTCATAGATTTAAAGATACCCGTTTTATCTAAAATATCCATATAGGTATAGAGGGTAGGCTCAGTTATACCCATCTCTCTGCTAAGGGAAGCCATATTGACACTAAAAGGTTTTTTTGCACTCGCAACTAAAAAAATAAGTTTTTGAAATATAGATATATGGCTATAGTCTATTTTGTTGAGCGATGGTATATCTTCATATATGATTTTATCCATAGCATCAAAAAGCTTCTGCTCAAAATTTTCTTTACCCTCTAGATAAAAAGGGTATGCTCCATTGAGTAAATAATTTTTAAAAAGTACAAATAAATCTTCATATGCAAAGACTAACTCTTTACTAATCGAAGAAGCATCATTTAAAATATTTTCAAGCGTATAGCGAGGGAAGGTAGTTTTTTTCTCTATCTCTAAATACTCTTTAAAACTGAGAATATCCATTTTGTGTAAAACTAGTCTTCTACTTAAATCATACTTTTCATAAAGAATATTGAGTATAGAAGAACCACTAAGCCTTTTTCTCTTGGACCGATGAGTCCGATAAGTCTCTCTGGAGTTTTGAGGATATAAAAATATTTTATTCTTACATAAGTAGTGGTTGTTTTAGCAAAAAAAAGTTCTTGCTTTTTCATAAAATAATCAAGTTTCACTGTAAATACTTAAATGCTTTTATTGACTATAGCACAAAATACTAAAGTATATTTTACATATAATATGAAAAGCTTATATGGACTATTGCTAACTTGTAGCAAGTGATAGACAAAATATGTATAAGAAATGCTATATACTTTTGGATAAATAACTTCAAAGGGTCAAAAATGAGAGAAAAAAGTATTCAAAAAGTTGTTAGCTATCTACAAAAGAAATATCCAAAAAGAAAAAGACTTACGCAACAACAAATCGCTGATGAATTTCTAATGCCAAGAGTGAAGATAAAAGAACTCTTAGAAAAAGGAGTTTTGAGTCAAGACCTTAAATTTGTAGCAGCGCATATTTGTGCATATCCTGCAAAATGAATAGTACAAAATATAACGTTATAGGCTTAACAAAAAATAATGAGATAGTTGCTGTTTTTGAAAATAAAATATGTTATTTTAATGCAGAAGATGAAAAAGAGTTGTTATATGCTAAAGATTTTTCTGTTGCAAATATAGTTTATATAGACAAAAATTTTATACTTGTCAAAAAAAAATGTAGTATAGATAAACAGGTGTTTGATGTTTACCGTTTGGAAACAGCAAAACAGCTAAAATCTCTTTTGATAGATGCAAAATATAAAATTCATAAGATTTCCAATAGTGGAAAATACTTAGTTTTGAATGATAATACAATGACATATATATTCGATACAACAAAACAATCAGTAGTAACATCTTATAACAAAGCAGAAGTATATTTTGATAGTGATGACCGATATGCTGTTGCTTTTTTTAAAAGTACTGTTTTGGGGAATAGTCACATCTTGTATATTTATGACTTGCAAATGAGTCAAGCTTATGCGGAAGATTTTGATTTTAATATAACATGCCAAAGTAAAGTGGATATAAAAATAGCTCACTTTGGTGGTTCAACTAAGATAATGCTGAGTGCAGTTTTTGTAGATGATAAAGGTCCTTATAATTTGTTGATTTATGATTTTGATAAAAAAAAGATTATTTCAAGAACCAAAGTAAGTCCTTCTATTAGTACACCTAAACCAAAACAGCTTGTAGGAATTTTTGACGAGATTATTGTTTTATGCGCGATGTTTGGAGGGATGTGTCCCTCTTATTGGCTATGGATGGCAGACAAATACACAGGAGAGTATTTATGTGATAGTAGTTCTGTAGATGGTAGTTCAATCCAAGAGGTTATAGAATCTAACAACAGCAACTTCATGCTCTTAAAATGCCAATCTATCTATGAAAAAGAGAAGTCAAATTTACAAATTTATTCATTACGTGATGAAAATTTTTCAAGAATATTAGGTGAAGAGTTTTTTTATACTCAAAACCAAAGCTAAAAAATAAATAAGAAAGAAGGAATAAAGATTTGCTTTCTTGGAAGATTAGAGAACCGCTAGATCAGAACAAAGATCAATTATTTTATAATGTAGTTCAAACACACTATTGGATTGATACCTATGTTTGCTCTTGCGGTAAGACTAAATTCATATTCTGTGGTTATGATCAGGATTTTCACTACATTTGCGAAAATTGTGAAAACGAAGCATTTATCGAGGCTAATTATTTAAGAAAACATACAGATACTTTTTTAGCAAAGTTTGGAATAATAGAAGAAAATAACAGAGATATACATATTAATTTTAGTAAATATATACATTTAGATCTTGATCAGAGTGAATATGTTATTGATGAGTTTAATTCTCACATAGAGTTTGAATATAAAATAATAGAACTTGAGGATAAAATAATCTCATGCTACCAAACAAAACAGCAGATTCCAGAAAAAATAAATTTTGCTTTTAATCGCGTAGAGTCATCGCCAGTGCAACTTTACTCACTTACACTTTTCAAAAATGGAGATCTTTTAGAAGATTACAACTGCTTTTATGATGATGAACGGTTTAATAGATTGAAAAATCAATTAAATATTTATCTAAGGCATAAAGAGAGTGTTTTTAGACATCTTGTTCCAAAAGTAAAAAATATTACAATAAAGAGTGCCCAGTTTTTTCTAAGCAACACTCACTTTAAAGAGTATGGTTTTTATCTATGGGATGATACTAAACAATTACCAAAATCTGTCTCTAAATTAGAGGAAGCACTACTTTTTCTCTTGCAAGACAGAAATGAGAAGTCTTTAAAAAAAGCACTTTTTCAAAACTATCAAAATCAAATAGAGATGCACAATCATTTTAAAACAGTTTTGATCAATGTGGTGTTAACATGCATAGAGGATATAAATTTTATTGGCGAGCTACTTAACAGTAATCTCTATACTAAGTATATCAATATTTCAGAGGAGCTTTTTGTAAAACAATTTATTTTTTTTCTGAAAAAATATTATGAACAAAAACAAATTGTTAGATTTATTAAAGAGATAGTAGATAAACAGAGCTATTTTTTAGATACTTTAAGAGAGTTTATTTATTTGCAAGATAATCTGGATGAAATTTTTCAAAAACCAAAATGCACTGTTATAGGGCTACATGATGAATTAGTTAGATGTTCAAGTGAAAAGTATCGAGAGTTACAATACTCTATCATGATAAGCTACCTGCATAATCAAGAAAATGCTCAATCAAGTGTGTTGGATTATGAAGTAAAACTGCCGTACTCAGGACATGACTTATATACGTGGGCTGATGAACTTCATAACTGTTTAAATGGGTATTTAGATTTGATCTATGAAAACAAGTCAACAGTATATGGTTTTTTTAAAAATAACAAAATAAGCTTTGCAGTTGAAATCACAGAAAATGAAATCCGACAAGCATCAGGAAAATACAATCAGGCATTGGATATAGAACAAACAAAAGCACTTCAAGAATGGTACAACAGATTCTTTAAAAAACATGACTTTGTCAAATCCAAAAAATAAATTGACAAAATATCAACTAGACACAATATGACCAAATAGCTTACTATAATTTCTCAAAATTTAACGAGGAGAGATTTTGAGAAACATTATAGTTGTGGTTTTTATATTCTTACATGTAAGCTTATTTGCAAAGGAAAATCTCTATGTTCATTTTCCAAATGAGCTACCTTCTATAAAGACTCAAACCTCTTTTGGGATAGAACTCATAAGACTCATCAGTAACGCAAAAAGTGAAATCAAATTTGCTATCTATGGACTCAGAGGGCAAGAGGAGATACTGCAAGCCTTGATACTTGCTAAAAAAAGAGGAGTGATTATCCAAGGTGTGGTGGATAGTGATCCTCATGGGGAAAACTACTACGATGATACACATCTTTTATATGAGCATTTTGATATAAAAACAGACAAGATAAGCTACATCATGCACAATAAGTTTTTCATATTTGATGACAAGATACTTTGGAGTGGTTCAGCAAATCTCAGTGACACAGGTACTGGTGGATACAATGCAAATAATGTAGCAGTTATAGAAGATGAGAAGATAGCAAGTATCTATGAAGAAGAGTTTGATCAGATGTTTAAAAAAGAAAAGTTCAATAACAAAAAAAGAGAACTCAGCCATAAGGATATAAAAACAGATGATTCTATCATCTCCATCTTTTTTTCTCCAAAATCAAACACTTATGAAGAGGGCATCAAGGAGCTTATTGAAAATGCAAAAAGCTATATCTATATCCCTATCTTTTATTTAACACACGAAGACCTAGCGCAGCAACTTATCAAGGCACATAAAAGAGGAGTGGAGATAAAAATCATTTTAGACGCAACTGCTGCTAGAAATAAGTACTCAAAACACAAGCTACTAAGAGAAGAGGGCATAGAGGTAAAAGTCGAAAACTTTGGAGGGAAGATGCATGCAAAATCCATGATCATAGATGATACTTACATCATAAGTGGCTCTATGAATTTTACTAAAGCAGGCAACGCAAAAAATGATGAAAATACACTCATCATCAAAAATCAAAAACTAGCAAAAGAGTATAGAGCTTATTTTATGAATCTGTGGCGACATATACCAAGAAGATATTTACATGTAGATGCCAATGCTGAGAGTATAGAGAGTGGTAAGAGCTGTGAGGATGGGATAGATAATGATTTTGATGGTAAAAAGGACAAAAAAGATGATGCATGTAAATAAGAAAAATATTATTGTATTTCAGATAGGATACAAACAGTAAAAAAAAAAGAGGCACTATGCAGTGGGAAAAAGAAAAAATCACATTAAGTGACGGCGCAGAAGTAGAAGCTCAAGCCCCTGTTATCATCTCTGCTAGCCGCTCTACTGATATACCTACTTTTTATGCTGATTGGTTTATCTCTCGTTGGAAAGCGGGTTATCTAAAGTGGATAAACCCTTTCAATGGCAAACCACTATATGTGAGCTTTAAAAATACAAGATGTGTAGTCTTTTGGACAAAAAATCCAAAGCCCATGTTTAAGCACTTAGATTTTTTAGACAAAAACATACCAAACTACTACTTTCAGTTTTCACTCAATGACTACGACAAAGAGAACTTTGAAGCAAAAGTACCTAGTGTAGACAGTCGTATAAAAACTTTTATAGAACTCTCAAACAGACTTGGCAAAAAAAGAGTCGTATGGAGATATGACCCACTCATACTAACCGACACTATAGATATATCAGAATTACTAAGAAGAGTAAAAAACATAGCAGACCAATTAAAAAGCTACACAGAGAAACTTGTATTTAGTTTTGTAGATATAGATATATATAAAAAAGTAGAAAACAACCTCAAAAAAGAGGGTATTAACTACATAGAGTGGACACCAGAACTGATGGATGAGTTTGCACAAGGACTATATGAACTAAACAAAGAGTGGAAGCTTCAGCTTGGAACTTGTAGCGAAAAGATAGACTTAGAAAAGTACAATATAGTTCATAACAAATGTATAGACGATGACTTGATGGTAGAACTATTTGGTGAAGATGAAAAACTGATGGAGTTCCTAGGGGTAAAAGTAGAGCAAGCCAACCTTTTTAGTGATGGCACAGTAACAAAAACTAAAAAACTAAAAGACAAAGGTCAAAGAGAAGATTGTGGATGCATCATGAGCAAAGACATAGGTCAGTACAATACTTGTCCTCATGAGTGTAATTATTGCTATGCCAATACTTCTAAAGAATTGGCGAAAAAAAATTATCAAAATTATCTTGAAAGTAAAAATAATGAAAGTATATTTTAATGAATAATGACATAAGTTTATATAAAAAATTTCAAGATTTAGATGACTCATTAGAAAATTTTTGTTTAAATATAAAAAATTATCTATTTGAAGATTTTGACAATGAAGAAAATCATAAAAAATTTATCAAAGAAACATTTGATAAATTTCATAAAGAAGAACTTTTAAAAAGTGATGTTCTTGACTATACAAGTTGCAGATTTGATATAAATAATATGTCACGAATTATACATACAAACAATGTTTTTTTATTAGGCTATAGTATTTACAATAATTTAAATGTAGATGAATATTTTAATAATGAGTATTTTGATAAATACAATAAAAAAGAAGAGCAATTTAAATTGATATGGTTTCTTTCTGCAATCATTCATGATTTTTTATTTGATATAGAAAATGAAAAAGGCGAAAAAAACTATGAAGATATAAATGGTGATATTGAAACATTACTAAATAAATTTAATATTGATAATAAACTTTATAATAACGGCTATTTGTCTGTTTTTGCAGAATGTAATAAAGTAAATAAATTTTATAGGATTCTAAAAAATTACTATAAGTATAGATATTGTTATGATGATAAAATAGACCACGGTATTGCAACAGGCATAGTACTTTTTGACGTTTTAGTTAAAAATAGGAAAAAGAAGCAAGATCAATGTGCTAACAAAAAGTATTGGAAAGAAGGTCTTAATAAAATTTATGCTGAGGCTTGTTTATATATTTCAGCTCACAATATATGGTCACCAAATAGCAAAGAAAAAGAAAAAACTTATAAAGACTATAGATTAGAGTTATTAGTCGATACAGAAGAAAATGAAAATATTTTTCCTATTAAATTTAATGAAATGCCTTATTTGTTTTTGTTAGGTTTAGCTGATACTTTAGAACCGACAAAAAATTATAATGAAAATGCCAGTGATGTGCTAAAAAATATTAATATCGACTTTGATAAAAAGTCATTAACTATAAGTAAAAATAAAACTTCTAAACTTGATTTTACAAAAATGACTAAAAAAGTACGAGGTTTGGAAACTTGGTTGGCTGTTGAAGTTTGTGTTAGCAATAGCAGTATAAAAATTACAATATTATAAAGAAAAAAATTGGAAAATAAAATCGAAAAATCTATTAATTTTAAAAGTAAACCTTTTTTTCTGATGGATATACATAATGAGCAAAGACATAGGACAGTACAATACTTGTCCTCATGAATGTAACTGCTGTTATGCTAATACTTTTAAATAGGTCGAAAAAATATATCATAAAAGAATAAAAAATCAAACAAGGAGTATAGAATGGGTTTATTTGGTAGTGTCTTTAGAAGTGTGATTGGAAATAAAAAACGCAGTGAGGCTGAAATTAATTTTGAAAAGCAAGTTATAAAAGATGGTCCCGAGCATGCTGGAAAAAGAATTGCAGAATTTGTAAATGAAAAAATATCTTCAGAAAGTTTAGCTTTGCAATTTGTTTTGGAAGAGCTAGATGCTTCAAGATATGGTAATGAATATGCTAAAAAATTTGCTGAAAAATCTGGGTTTAGTTCAAACCTGTATAAAGGAGCAATGAAGAGAAGTCGTTGGGAAGGTGATGAAGATGAATTGGAACATGTTCAGTTATTTTTTAGAAAAATGTTAGTAATGATAAAAGATACTAAATTAATGGTTCAAGTTTCTATAGCTACGGTAGATGAGATAATGAAGATATGGTCTTTAGGCAAATATGCATAAAAATGAAAAGCGAATTTATATTTGATTATAATTATAAAAAATAATAAAAGAGAAAAAAATGGATGTATCTAATGAGAGTGCTTTAATAAATAAATTAAAAATTATTGAGTTAGCATTAAGGTATAAAGAGTATAGATTTGTAGAAATATTGGCAAGTAATTTATCTGCAAATAAAAATTTAGATAAAAATACATCTAATATTTTACTTGAGATTATATATAAAAACTATGATCAGTCCCTGATAATGATAAATAATTATTTGTCAAATAATGTCAAAGCAATTGATAATAATGATAATTATGAAATATCTATAGAGAACGATGAATATAGTGTGTGTATAAAGAATATAGAAAACCTAAACTTTGAAAAGATAAGAAGATATTGCAATAATCTAGCTGATAATAATCAAGCTGATAAGATGGCAAAAGGTTTCGCAAAAAATGGCAAAATGTACAAAGCTTTAGTTTATGACGCAATGGAGCAATTTTTAGAAGACTTAGAAGATGAAAATTTGACTATCATCGACTGGGGATGCGGACAAGGTTTAGCTGTTTCTTTAGTCTTAGACTATATCAATGAAAAACAGTTAGACATAGAAATAGAGAAAGTTATACTCATAGATGAAGATGAAAAAGCACTACAAAGAGCATCTTTACATGTAGATGTTTTAAAAGAAGATGATTTTGAGATAGAAGCTTTACATGTAAAGGATAGAGAGCTTGAAAAAGAGTTAGACGTAGATGACTCAACGGTTACGTTAAACCTCTTTGCAAATGATGTGATGCCTGTGGATTTTTTAGATATAGACTATGATGTTTTTAATGAAGCGTATTTTGTTTGTTTGTCACATAAAAATAAAAATTTTGTAGATGATGTGCATGAAGAACTATGTACATTTATAGATATTAGTGATGTTTCTGCAAGAAGTGGGAAAGTTGGAATGTATCATAGGTTTGAAAGAATATGTAAAAAAACTGATAGTGGAGATAATAATATTCAAGAAATTGACATAAACATTGATGATGATGAAATACTATTTTAAGATGATGATTTGATAGAATTATTTAAAAATGCAAGAAATGTGCATTGTATTATTAATCATAGGAAAACAAGGATTATTGTATGGAAATATTAATATATATAATTATAGGATATACAATATATTATTTTACAGTTGTCAAAAAAGAATTAAAAAAAGAAGGCTTTAATAATCCTTTAGAATCATTGGATCATATGGCAAAGGAAGCAGGTCATGATGACTTTGCAGACATGGTTTACAAAGGGAGTTTAAAAGCTCAGAAAGAAAAAGAAAATAAAAAACTTGATGAGTTAAACTTTGAAAAGGATATACCAAGAATTAAAAAATTAAATAATACTATTGACAGCGAAATTGAAAGAGTTATTCAAAAAGCCAACCCTTTACAGTATGAAGTAAAAATATATAAAGACAATAGAACGTATATACAATTTCGAAAAACGTTAAAAGAATTTGACAAAGATATTGATGAGTTTAGGTTATCAACATTTAAAGACTTTAGTAAGTGTATAGTGTATGATGAATGGGGTAGAGAAAACAGTAAACTTTCATTAAGTTATAATGATGAAATTTTAAAGAAATATATGGCTGTTAATCCATCTATATTAGAAATACCACATAACTCACATCTAAGTTTAGAAGAGGATGAAGACTATTTTGCAGACATATCAGAAGATGAACTTGATGCTATCTTTAACACTGAAAATATTCCAATGAACTCTAATAATGAAAAATATAATACAATAATAAAAGATATAGAAAACCCAAGCTTTGAAAAAATTAGAAGATACTATAATAATCTTATTAGTGATAATCAAGCAGATGAAATGATAACAGCCTTTGCAAAAAATGGCAAAATGTACAAAGCTTTAGTTTATGACGCAATGGAACAGTTTTTAGAAGACTTAGAAGACGAAAGTTTGACTATCATAGATTGGGGATGTGGTCAAGGTTTAGCTGTTTCTTTAGTTTTAGACTATATCAATGAAAAACAGTTAGATATAGAAGTAGAGAAAGTTATACTCATAGATGAAGATGAAAAAGCACTACAAAGAGCATCTTTACATGTAGATATTTTAAAAGAAGATGATCTTGAGATAGAAGCTTTACATGTAAAAGGCGGAGAACTTGAAAAAGAGTTACATGTAGATAGTGAAACTACGATATTAAATCTTTTTGCAAATGATACCATGCCGGTGGATTTTTTCGATATAGACGATGATATTTTTAATGGAGCATATTTTGTGTTTTTATCTAGTAAGAGTAAAAGTTATCTTAATAGAGTGTATGAAGAATTATGTACAGTTGTCAATGTTGAAAATGTTTCATTAAGAGAAGGGAAGGTTGGTAAGTATATGAGATTTGAGAGAATATATAAAAATATTAATAATGGGGACAATAATATTTTGGATATTTATATAGATGAAGATGAAATACCATTTTAAGACAGAGGACAAATATGGGAATATTTAAAACAATTGGAAATGCATATGGTGTTTTTAAACATAGCAAACAAGTATGTTGTGAGAATCTTGATGATATATTAAATCAAGCACAATTATCTATAGAAGAGAGCTGCAAAAAGAGTAAACTTGAATTGAAAGAAAAATATAAACAAATGTTTGAAGAATTTAAAAACAATGCAAAAGAACAAAAAAATTATATTGACAGACAGGCATTGGATGATTATTTTTTTGATAATAAAATTTCAAAAAAGGAATATGAGATAAGAAACTTACTGTATAAAGAAAAAATCACACAAGCAATAAAAGATGTAGATAATAATAAAATATCACATAAACATTTTTTTGATCTTATTTATAACTTGGAGTAATAATGGGAAAATTTAGATTTAAATTACCAAAAATAAATAAGCTTAGTCCTCAACAAAGACGAGCTATTGATTCTGATGAAGATATTTTGGTTACTGGTGTTCCTGGCAGTGGTAAAACGGTTGTGTCTATCTACAGACTTAAAAAAACAAATAACGGTATGCTTTTAACGTATGGAAAACTTCTTAGAAAAACGTTGGAACAAAAAGTAAATGATTCAAGTAAAACTGTAGTCAATATCCATCGATGGCTTTACCGTGAAATGCCAGATAGAGAGTTTTTAGAATATCATTTAGCTGATGAAAATTTAGCAAATACTATCTCTCATTTAAAATCAAAAGGTGTTCAGTTTGATAAAATCTTAGTTGATGAAGGACAAGATTTACTTCCAAATAGCTACAAACTTTTTAAAGAACTAAGTTCTTATGTATCTGTGGGCGCAGATGAAGCTCAGCAAGTGACAGATAAACAATGTTCTAGTGATGAAAGTGATATAAAAGAGATACTTCCTCATTTAAGGTCTTTTGAATTAGATATTATCTATAGAACTCCTTATGAGATATATGATTTTGCTAGACAGTTTGTACCATACAATGCACGAGCGAATAGTACGAATACCCTAGAACGGTTAAAATCAAACAATGCTGGAGCAAATAAACCTTTGGTGTATATTGTAGATGAGAGTAAAGATGTTTTTCAAATAATGCGAGAAATTATAAACAATGATCCAACAGCCAACATAGGAATACTTTGTGAAGATAAAGACTCTGTTAAAAACTGTGCGAATAATCTTCAAAATGAATTTGAATTTAGCTGTTATCATAGTGACCTTAATAGACATGAAGAGAGAAATCTTTTAGAAAATGACTTAAACAACATTATCATCACAACACTAAAGTCTGCCAAAGGCATAGAGTTTGATATCGTCATCATACATGAGTTTCAAAAAGCTAGAGAACAAAGTAAAGAAGAGTACTTTGTGGGGGTTACTAGAGCAAAGTCAGCAGTCCATCTAATTGCGATGCATCAACTACCCGATTTGATAGAAAACTTTGATACATCTACTTATAAACTTTACGATAGGAAATCATAACATGTCACAACATTACAATTTACAAATCCACAGAATAAAACTGCAAGATTATCTAACGCGAGGGCTTATCATACCGGATGCTTATATAGAAGAAGTTGCTGCTAAAGATGCACAATCCATACATCCTTCATATTTACTGCTTTCAAAAGGGTATGTCAACAAAATAGATGCTGAACAAATTGTGTTAGAAGTTATTTTAACAGATGATGAAGCACAAAATCTTATAGAAAAAAACGGTGTTTATCTTTATGAAAATGCTATACCCATAAGTAGAATAACGCAGATTTTTTGTCAAAACAAGCAAGTAAAAAATAGTATCTTACAAGACATAGAAAATTATGAAAGTGGTTATTTGCATGAAAAATTATTTGTGTTTTTCAAAAAAGGTAAAAAAATAGTTCTTGATGAATACTATGTCAATTTTGATAGAGTTTATGAAAGTGAGAATGACTTAAAAAGTAAGATTTTAAGATATGACAAGTTATTAGGAATGCTTGCTTTTGTTAAAAATGCTCAAATGTATCATGTTGAAGAGACAAAAACTTTTACAAGTCACTCAGATAGTTTTTTCACACTGCTTTCTAAATACAATACTTCTTATGAAAATGAGAGTCAATCTTTTTTTGATTTACTTAAAACAAATCAAAACTTTTTAGAATTGTTATTATCTGAAAACTTAATGTCTGATGATTTTATACTAAATATCATTCAAAGTATTGATGATGAAGAGGTTAAAAAGATTTTTAGTGATTTGATATATAAACCAAATGTTTCAAGAGAGTGCTTAAAACGACTTCGAGAAAAAGATAGTATCTATTTTTATATCTGTTTGGTTTATATACATAAACAAAAAGATGGCAGTCAAAAAGAGCACTTTAAAGATGACATAGCTCAACAGATACCTTATGAAAAAGTAGAGAATGCATTGGCTTGTTTGGGGCTTTACTATGGTTATAGCGAACTAGATAGAAGTGAAGATATACTTTTAAGTGACAAAGTCATAAGTAAAATCATTGGCACCGAAGATATTAATATCAAGTTTAAAATGGATAATAAGTTAGACTATATAGTCATTGAAACTATTTTTAACTATGTATTTCATGGACAAAAGAGTGGCTTGAGCGAGTATTTAGTTTATCCATTTAGCAAAAAGTTTTCTTTTAAATTACCTACAGATAAGGTCTTTAAGACATTTTACCAAGTGTATAACAATGACCATTTTGATTCTCCATATATCAAAATACACAAAAATTCTTTTGAAGAGATAGTTCAACCAAAACTCTCAAAATATGGTGATGAAGTTACCTTTAAAAATTATCTCTTAATATTTATAAAAAATCATTACCAACACTTGATACAACATGGCAAAGATGGAAAAAGTACTGATCCTTACTGTAAGGTAGAAGATTTTTACGAAGCTATAAAAAATGATGAAAAAACAAATCTTAATAAGCTAGTAGCTGTTTTTGCATTGGATGGTAAATAATGCAAACGTTTCTTGAATTTAGAAAAGCCATCTTTACATGTAAAGACCAAAATGACTTTAGTAAATATCTTGAGAGTTCATATATAGAATTTGAAGAGTATTTTGAAAATTTAAGTTTGGAAAAGCTTAATGAATTAAAATTTGAGATAGAAGATCTTCTTTATGACTTAGAATCAGAAAACTTTTTACAAGATAAAAACAGTGAAATTGTTAATGCTTTTTTAATTCTTTTAGCACAAAGGTTTGAACAAGTAAATATGCTTGGAGCTATTTCAAATATTTTAAATTATCTTCCAGAAAGTGCCATAAAAGATAGGTTTAGGGCAACAGTAAAATATCTAAAAGTCAATGACATATCAAAAGATTATGAAAATAATTTTGATATTATTATCAGCCTTATTGCATCAGGATTAGATCGAGAAGAGTATCGATATAAAATTCTTAATGCCATTGTAAATTTTTATATGACAGCTATGGAAAATTTTGTCAGAGTCGATAATGAACAAATTGCTGCTAAATTTGTAAATCTTTTTGATAGTTACTCTGAAAAATACCCTATTTTAAATGATACATTTATAACATCTACCATAAAGCAAGTCACTTTTAAAAATTTTCTGAGTTATCACAATGAGATAAAAGAAAAAATTCGTCAAAATGGATTAAAGAAGGTTTCATGTGATGTTTCTAAAGAAAAGGTTGAAATAGAGCAAAGTACATATAGTGAACATCTTTATTCACTAACTACTCCAAATTTTCGACAGATCAGGCAATTTGCATTTGATTATATAAAAAAAATAGGAGATCCTTATATACTATTTGAACAGCTCAATAGAGGGGAAACAATCATCTATGATGAAGCATTGCTTTATAAGTATCTTGTTTCATTTGGCACTAAGCATAAAGCAAAGTTATATGATGCATTTGAAACTATAAAAGACAAAATAAAAAATCTTAGAGGTGAAAAATTTAACATCGTCGACTGGGGATGTGGTCAAGCTTTTGGCATAATGATGCTTTTGGAGTATGCAAAAGAAAATAGTATAACTTTAAATATATCAAATATTTGTTTGATAGAACCGTCCAAATTAGCACTTAGTCGTGGTCTTTTACATGTAGATGTATTAAGGCAAGATGAGTACAGCATAAAAGCTGTCAATTCTGACTTAGATTGCTTAAAACAGGAAGATATTACATTTGAGAATAATTATAAAACGCTTCATCTGTTTTCAAACATATTAGATGTTGAAAGTTTTAGTTTAAATACCAACTTTTTAAAACTTGTTTCTGCATGTATAAAAAATGACTCTATTTTTGTCTGTGTAAGTCCAAATATCAATGACAAAAGAAATGCAAGATTAGACCTTTTTTATAAGCATTTTGATGAAAATTTTAATTCCAAACTACTATCTTCGAGAGATGACGATGTTGCTGGGCATAAGCGATATGAAAAAATATTTGAAGTTAAACCTATAGATAGCCATATCATAGAGGAAAAAAGACAAGAAATACAAGAAATTCAAAAAAACTATCAATTTGATATTATGAAAGAACTTAATCAATATAAAGCTTTTGTTTCACCTATTTTAGATTTGAAGATGCTAGAAAATTCAATTGAGAGTGATCCTGAATATGTTATATTCAAGATACGTAAAGTTGCAGAAGTGATTACATCGCAAATTTATAGCCAATATGAGTCAAATGCAAAAATAGTTTCTTTCAATGATAAAATTCGCTATCTTTCTTATGAAAAAAATCTTTTTGATAAAACAATTACTAATTATATACAAACACTTAGAACAATTGGCAACAGAGGGGTCCATGAAAGTGAAAGAGCCAATTCAAAATTAAAATTAGATGCACATCTCATGATAATTGCACTTATTAGTTTTTTAAACGAGATCCTCGAAAAAAAAATTATTTCCTAGTCACAATATGTCTAAATAATCATTTATAATAAAATAAAAAATGAGGGAAATATGTCTATCTTTGAGATATATAATTACAAAATATCAAAGCTAATATTTGAAAATAGATGTGATCTTTCCAACAGTAATCTAGATAGCATAGATGAAAAACTTTTCGACTTTACAAATTTAAAAGAGCTTGATTTAAGTGAGAATAATATATATGATTTACCAGAGGCTATATCTAATCTAAGGAATCTAAAAACACTCACACTTTCAGATAATAAAATCATTTGTTTACCAGATTCTCTTGGAAGGCTGATAGGTCTTGAAAATCTATTTTTAGCTGGGAATCAATTAAAAACACTACCTCAAAGTCTTGAAAATTTAAAAAATTTAAAATGTTTAAGCTTATTTGACAACCCTTTTTTAGTGCTTTCTACTTCACAATGGGAATGGATTAGTAGACTTGAAACTCAAGGTTGTAAAATATTTTATAAGAATAATTTTGAGGATAGAAAATGTCTTATCTAAAACTTGGAAATATTGAAGTTTAAATCCAGCAAAATTCGATTTCTAAATAGCGTAGGTTTGAAATTATAATCAACTAATCAAAATTATAGTAATATACATTACCGTAATAAAAATTACTATAAAGAGTCAATATGCAATTTTATAACAGAGAAAAAGAACTAAAATATTTAAGAGATATTGAGCAATCATCGCAAAACTCATCGAAAATGACCATCATCTTAGGACGAAGAAGGATAGGTAAAACAAAACTTATCAAAGAGGCATTTGCAAAAAAAGTCTATCTTTTTATCTCAAAAAAAGATGAACGGATGCTATGTGAGGAGTTTGTTGAGATCATCGCAAAAGAACTCAACATCAAAGTATTAGGCGAATTTAGAAGTTTTAAAAATCTATTTGAATACCTGATGGAACTTTCTCTTACGCTTCATTTTACACTTGTCTTTGATGAATTTCAAGAGTTTCTTTCTATCAATAGCTCCATCTATAGTGATATGCAAAATATTTGGGATGAGTATAAAGATAAAACAAAAATGAACCTCATACTCAGTGGTTCTATCTATACCTTGATGAAACGAATCTTTGAAGATAAAAAAGAGCCTCTTTTTGGAAGGGCTGATCATAAAATCCATCTCAAACCTTTTAGTGTCGTTACACTGGGAGAGATACTAGCAGATCATAATCCAAACTTTTCAAATCAAGATTTACTTTCATTTTATATCTTAACAGGGGGTGTTGCTAAGTATGTAGAGCTTTTTGTAGAGAAAAAGGCCTTTACTTTTGAAGAGCAGCTCGAAGCTATCTTTGATGAGTTTTCGCTCTTTTTAGAAGAGGGGAAAAATCTTTTGATAGAGGAGTTTGGAAAAGAGTACACCACGTACTTTTCTATACTTGCACTCATCGCTTCAAGTAAAACATCAAGAAGTGATATAGAATCTATTCTAGGAAAAAATATAGGCGGCTATCTTGATAGACTTGAAAATGAATATACACTTATAAAAAAGATAAAACCAATTTTGGCAAAAGAGGGTGGCAGGGTGGTCAAATATGAGATAATGGATAACTATTTCTCTTTCTGGTTTCGTTTTATCTACAAATACAAAAGCGCTATTGAGATTGAAAATTATGAGTATGTAAAAGAGATAGTCAAAAGAGATTTTTCTGTTTTTAGTGGCAAATTTCTTGAAAAATATTTTGTGGAACTTTTAAAAACCAAAGGTGAATATTCTCAAATCGGTACCTATTGGGAGAGGGGAAACCAAAATGAGATAGATATAGTTGCTCTCAATGAAACCGAAAAAAAGCTTGTTTTTATAGAAGTAAAACTCAGCAAAAGAAAAATTGACCTCGAACTTTTAAAACAAAAGTCTTCTAAATTGGCAGATAAATTTAGAGCTTATGAGATTGAGTATAGTGGACTTAGTTTAGAGAATATGTGATGAGTAATAAAAATAATTCTTGGACAAAATATGACTACTATCTAAGTTATAATTGCTAAACTAAAAAACAATAAATGGAATGACTATGACAACAAACCAAACAGCAAGAGTGCTAGAACTGCTTAAAAGATTTAATGATGGTGAGAAAGTATGTATAGATACCTTACTCCATGATGAGATATGGGAAGGTAAGAGTGATAAAACAGTAAGAAGAGATCTTGATGTTATCAAAGAGTATTTTCCACAGAGTTTTGAGCTAGTTCGTGGTGAAAAAGGCTGTTACAAAGCAGTCACTAAAGAGTCTTTTGAAAACTTTTTAAAACCAGATCTCCTCTCTTTGTTAGTACAGACATTTAACCTTGCCCAAAAGAGCAATATGTTTGAAAATCTAGATATCGAACCAAGTGATCGAAAAATACTAGAAAGTAAAATCAAAGATGTAAGTAAATGCTACGAGTTCAAAAATAAGCCTTTTGAATCAAAGCCTGATGATCTAGTTATATTTAAAAAACTCGAAAATGCGATAAGGCATCAAAAGTGTATTATCATAGAGTATCCCGTATCTTCAAAGATGCAAAAACTAGAAGTAAATCCATATAAGATAGTTTTTTTGAATGAAAACTTTTATCTTGCATGTGAGATAGATAATCAAGAATTTGAATTTAGTCTTTATCGCATCTCTAAGATAAAAAATATAGAAGATACCCAAAAGACCTATCAAAAAAACTATGAGATTGAAGACTTTATCAAGTTTATACAAACTCCATTTCCTAGATATCAAAGAGGATTTAGAACACATCTTATAAATGTTGTCGTAGAAGTAGATGCTAGTAAAGCATACTATTTTAAATCAAAACAATATCTCAAATCTCAACAGATATTAGAAACGAAAAACAATGGTAATCTAGTTATAAAGTACCAAGTTACACAACTCATAGAGATAGAAGAGCTTATTAAAAGATGGGTTCCGCATGTGAGGGTTATAGAACCGATGGAGTTGAAAGAAAAGATAGAAAATGAATTGAGAGAATACCTAAAATAAAGAAGGAAAGATATGTTTAATAAAATAATCATAGTAGGAAATTTAAAGCAAGAGATGGAAACCAAAGTGAAGATACTCTGTTTGTGGATATTTCATTTTTTGGAAGAACAGCAGAGATAGCACAGCAGTATCTCAAAAAAGGCTCAAAAGTTCTCATAGAAGGTAAACTCAAATTTGATCAATGGACTGACCAAAACGGACAGAAACGTTCAAAAGACTCAAATAGCATCAATGACGAGGAAATTCCTTTTTAAGATAGACAAATTATGTCTAATTTACATTATACACTTCCACTTTCAAATTAACAATGAGTTTGTGGGTAGACAAAGAGATGCTAGAAACCATCGTTAAAAATATTATAAAAGGAGTATTGTGAAAAAGTTACTATTTATCTTAGGATTATTTTTAGTTACAAACTTATTTGGTTCAAAAATTCCAACCAGTTCTGTTGTAAAAATCTTCGCATCAGTGAGTTATTTTAACTATGAGTTTCCATGGCAAGCACCTAGCGTTTATAAGTATACAGGGTCTGGTGCTATCATAGAAAATCATCAAATTTTAACATCTGCACATGTAGTTGGTGGCGCCAATTTTATCGAAGTATTGAAAGAGGGAGATCCAAATAAATACATAGCAAAAATAAAATATATTTCAAATCAATCAGATCTCGCAATCTTGGAAGTGCAAGAGGAGAGTTTTTTTAACGATACCAAACCTCTGGCTTTAAATGAAAAGATAGCACATAGAGATCCAGTGACAGTATTGGGGTATCCTATAGGTGGCGATAGTATAGCAACTACTACAGGAATTATCTCGCGAATTGAGTACACACCATATGTTTGGAGTAAAAATAATCTATTGTCTATACAAATAGACGCTGCAATCAACAGTGGCAACAGTGGAGGTCCTGTTATAAATAAAGAGGGAGAACTTGTTGGTATCGCAATGCAGAGCTTGAAAAATGCAAGTAATATAGGTTATATTGTTCCTGCCATACTCATCAACACTTTTTTAAAAGATGTACAAGATGGCAAGATAGATGGACTGCATTTTACTGCTACAACAACAAGAACCATCGAAAATCCAACAATGAAAAAGTACTATAATCTAAAAGATGAAGGCGTATTGGTGACTTTTGTTGATAGAAATGATAGTGAACTAAAAAACGAAGATATCCTTTTGACAATAGAAGGAAAACCAATAGCAAATAATGGAACAATTGACACAAAACTTGGCAGGGTAGATTATAAAATAGTGCTGCACTCTAAGCAAGTTGGAGAGAGTGTTCGTTTGAGTGTTTTAAGAGATACAAAAATTATAGAGGTTTCATACAAACTCAAATATGCAGATCCATTGATAAAAATGGAGCTAAACCAAGAACCAAAATATTTTATTTTCGCAGGACTCATCTTTACGCCTCTAACAAAAAATCTTCTCACAGCACTTGATAAAGAGAAATATGCTTATGAAATGCTTTTTTATCAGCAAGAAAAAAATGCAGAATTTGAGGAACCTGTAGTATTTATAAAAACTATTTTTCCACACAGCGTTAATCGTGGCTACACAAGTAATATTTCTGTTATAGAATTCGTAAATGGGATAAAAATTGCAAATTTTGCACAATTTGTAGATACCATAAACAGTTCTCAAGAAAAATATATCATAATTGATTTTATAGAGAAAAAAAGAGTGATCTTAGATAGGATTGAAGCGATAAAAAGTTTTGAAGAAATTCAAAAAGTATACAAGATAGCCCAAGATAGAAGGATATAGGTTAGTCTTCTATCTATGAGAATACATACTATTGTCAAACGAATTGTAGTTTTAGGAACGTTCGGTTCAGTTAAAGGCTATAATACGAACTTAAACTTAAAAATCTTTGCAGAATTTTATACTTCGTTTGAGAATTGCTTTTTAAAGCTTAGCGAGGACAAACAAAACCTAGTTTTTAACTAGCAATTTGGGTTAAGTTAATTATGGTGAAATTTATAGTAAGCTAAACACATATAGTTTTGATGTGAATAATTGGTGGGAACTCTCATCAAAAGTTGAGTTTTTAATGCTAAAAGGTGAAATACAAGAAGCGAGAAGTTGTTTATTTGATTATTATGAAAATGACCTAAGTCTATTTAATGTAGAAATAACTTTAAGACAGCTTGAAATGTATAGATATTATACAAGTGATAAAAATGCTACGCTGCTAATTGAAGATTTAAAAAGTATAAAAGAATCTCTTTAGACTTGATTTTTCAGGCCATTATAGATTACAAAAATAAAATGATAAAAATATGCTTATTTTTCCAAACTTATAGTCAATCTAAATTTGGAGACAGAGCGAATATATGTATAACAAATAATTATTTTTTATACATATTGTAGGGATGGTTATATTAGGTGTTTTAGTCAAAAGCCAAAAAAACAAAAAGTATGTCCCAAGGTATGCCCCTAGTAAAACTTAAGTAAAATATTTTCTTTTCAAAAGTTGTTTAAAGTTCGATTTTAAGGGATAAAAAAGATGGTGGGTCTTGGGTGACTCGAACACCCGACCACTCCGTTATGAGCGGAGTGCTCTAACCAACTGAGCTAAAGACCCATCTGTTTTTGAGAGTGACATTATACTACCTAGAATGTTAAAATAAGATAAAATCATAAATAAAAATTTTCTGTAAAAATTGCAAAAATATTTCACACAAAAATACTCTTAAAAAAATGTGTAAAAAAGGATATGCAAAAAATGCATATTTTTATTATGGTTATATATTTTTTACCTTTAACTATTGATTTTTTTTATTGGCATACAATATATAAGGTTATGTCAAAGGAGATGCTATGTCAGATAAAATTTATCGTGTGGATATGCGTAATTTGAGTTTTAAGATTGAAGATGTTCCAGCAGAGTGGATGGGACTTGGCGGTAGAGGTTTAACATCTACCATAGTAGCAAAAGAAGTTGACCCTGAGTGTCATCCTCTTGGACCAAATAACAAGATGGTCTTCGCTCCTGGTTTACTCTCAGGTACAAGTGCAGCAAATAGTGGTAGAAATTCACTAGGAGCTAAGAGTCCACTTACTGGTGGTATCAAGGAAAGTAACGTTGGTGGAACGAGTGCTGGGATATTTGCAAAGCTAGGTGTAAAAGCCCTCATCATCGAAGGAATTCCTGCAGATGATACTAAGTTTTACCAGTTACATGTAACAAAAGATAAAGTAGAGTTTATAGAAGTACCTGAGCTTGTAGGAAAAGACAACTACGCAGTTCTTGATGCTATGCTTGAGAAGTATGATAAAAAAGTAGCTGTTATGAGTATAGGACGCCCAGGTGAGATGAAAATGCTCACAGCAAACGTTTCTGTAAAAGATCCAAAAGGAAAACTAAGAAGTCACGGTCGTGGTGGTCTTGGTGCTGTTATGGGTTCTAAAAAAATCAAGTGTATAACGGTTGATGCAGCTGATTATAAAGAAGTGACTATCGCTGATCCTGAAAAGTTCAAAGAAGCGAGTAAGATTTTCACAAAAGCCTTGCAAGAAAACCCTATCAGTGGCGAAGGTTTACCAGCATTTGGAACAAATGTACTTGTAAATATCATCAATGAAGCTGGTGGACTCCCTACAAGAAACTTTAGAAGTGGTAACTTTGAGTTTGCAGAAAATATCTGTGGCGAAACGATGGCTGAAAATATCAAAGCAAGAGGTGGTAGTACAACGCATGGTTGTCATGCGGGCTGTGTTATCCAGTGTTCACAAACTTATAATGACAAAGATGGAAACTATCTCACATCAGGTTTTGAGTATGAGATGATTTGGGCATTTGGCGCAAACCTTGGTATCAAAGACTTAGATCAGATAGCAAAAATCGATGCTTTGATGGATGATTTGGGTGTAGATGCTATCGAGACTGGTGTGACTTTAGGACTTGCAGTTGATGCTGGAATCTTAGAGTATGGAGATGGTGAGAAGGCATATGAATTACTTGCTCATGATATGGCTACAGGTACTCCAATAGGTCGCATACTAGGAAGTGGTGCTTACAATCTTGGTAAGATTTATGGACTCATAAGAGTTCCAACTGTAAAAGGACAATCAATCCCAGCTTATGAGCCAAGAGCTATCAAAGGTCAGGGTGTGACTTATGTGACTTCTCCTATGGGAGCTGACCATACAGCTGGTTATGCAGTTGCAACAAACATTTTAAATAGTGGTGGTTATGTAGATCCTCTTAAAAAAGATGGACAAGTAGTTCTTGCAAGAAATCTTCAAATAGCTTCAGCTGCAGTTGATAGTACAGGTATGTGTATATTTGTCGCTTTCCCTGCACTTGATGATCCAAAGTGTTTACCAGCTCTTATAGATATGATAAATGCAAGATTTGGTATAGCTCTTACAGGAGATGATGTAACAAATCTGGGAGCAACAATTCTTAAAACAGAGAGAGATTTCAATATAAAAGCAGGCTTAACAAGTGCAGATGATAGAATCCCTGAGTTTATGAAGTATGAAAAACTTCCTCCACACAATGTAGTGTGGGATTTTACAAATGAAGAGATAGATGAGTTTTGGAATTTCTGATGCAAGAGATAAATATCACAGTAAAACTCTTTGCTCAATATCGAGACGATAGATTCAAAGTAGAGCAAAGGGTATATAAAAGTGGTACAACGCCAAAGGACATCATGGATGAACTTGGCATTAGTGAGCATAAACTTCCACTTGGTGTTTTGATGGTGAATTCCAGACATGAAAAAGAGGAATATGTTTTACAAGAGGGCGATGTACTCGCTCTCTTTCCTAAAGTAGGTGGTGGTTGAAAATATATATTTTTACAAACATGCCTACTTTTTTCTGATGATACAGTAAAATATGCATAATGAAAACATATAATTATACATATACCGCAGGTTTAGTATCTGAAATTATAGATTTTTCTTTGTTTAAAGAAGAGAAAAATGTACTAGTTCAGATATTTTGTGGTCAAAATAAAGAAGTTTTAGAATCTATTGTTAAAGAGATATTTGAGTATATCCCACAAGCTGTAATCTTGGGAACAACAACTGATGGAGAGATATGCGATGAAGAGGTAACTCTTCTTAAAACCATTATCTCTATAAGTGTTTTTGAACAAACACATTTAGAAATAGCCTATGAAAACTATAAGAGTGAAGAAGAATCCTTTGCCTGTGGTTATAATCTCGCTTCAAAACTTATCACCCCAAAAACAAAACTTCTTATCCTCTTTACAGATGGAACAAATATCAATGCAGAAGAGTTTTTAAAAGGGATAGAGTCTTATGATTCGTCTATACCCATATGTGGCGGTATGGCTGGAGACAATGGAAAGTTTATCCAAACCTTTGTATCTGCACAAAAGACTTTGCTCAGCAAAGGTGCAGTTGGTGTATCTTTAAACTCTGATGTTTTGCAAATAGCAACTGACTATAAGTTTGATTGGAAAGCCATCGGGATAGAACATACTATCGAAGAGGTAAAAGGAAATAGGATATATAAGATAGATGGGATGAAACCTGTTGATTTTTATAGCAAATATCTAGGGAGCAATGTCTCTCAAACTGAGTTTCCTCTTATCATACAATCCAAAGGTGTGCCAAAAGCAAGAGCAGTTATCGCAAAACACGAAGATGGTAGTTTGAGTTGTGGTGGAAATCTGAGTGAAGGAGATAAGGTCAAGATAGGATTTGGAGATGCTAAGTCTCTTTTAAAAAGTCCGATAGAAGCTTTAAAAAACTTACAAAAGGTAAAAGCTGAAGCTTTTTACATCTACTCTTGTATGGCGAGAAGAAGGTATATGCCTGATTTGATAAAATTGCAAGCAGAACCTTTTGCAAATCTCGCACCTACATGTGGATTTTTTACCTATTCCGAGTTTTTTCACAAAGATGGGCACAATGAACTTTTAAACCAAACACTTACAGTTGTGGCTTTAAGTGAAGATGCAAAGCAAAACAGTATCACAAAAGAGAGTGAAGAAGCACTGATAAGCCTCAAAGAAGAGGCTTACGCAAAGACGATACAATCTCTTACAAATCTTATCCAACAGAGTGCTTGTGATTATGATGAACAATCAAGAAAATTGCAAGAACAGATGAATTACTCGAAAAATCTTTTGTTAGCACATAAACAGTTTTTGCGCTATACCGTTCATGAGATGAACACTCCGCTAAGTGTCATCATGAATAACATAGAATTGCATGAACTCGCATTTGGAAAGAGTGCGTATCTTGAAAATATGGAAGTGGGGGTAAAAAGTATATTTTCTCTTTATGATGATTTGAGTTATCTTGTAAAAAAAGACCAAATCACCTATGTGAAGAGAAAAATAGACTTGGTTGATTATGTGCGAAGCAGGGTTGATTTTTTTGCACAAGTGGCAGATAAAGCAAAATCAAAATTTATATTTGAAGCTAGTAGTGAGGAGATATATCTTTATTTCAATGAAACGAAACTACAAAGAATCATAGACAACAACCTTACAAATGCAATCAAATATACCTATGAAGATTCCTATATATACATATCGCTCAAAGAAGAGGGAGATTATTGTGCATTTGATATAGCTTCTCACTCCAGAAAAATCCAAAAACCAGAGTTGATATTTGAAGAGTATTATCGTGAAGCAAAATCAAAAGATGGCTTTGGTTTAGGTTTGAACTTGGTAAAAAAGATATGTGATGAAGAAGAAGTTGGCATAGAACTGTGTTCAGATGAGAAAATGACAACTTTTAGATATAAATTTAAATTGGATAATAGATGAAAATATTGGTACTTGAAGATGACATTTTACTCAATGAAGCAATAACACAATACCTTGGCACAGTAGGACATGTGGTTACCTCTGTGAGAGATGGGGATGTATGTTTACAGATACTTGAAAAAGAGAGTTTTGATTTGCTCATCTTTGATATCAATGTTCCAAATATAGATGGTTTGAGTATCCTTGAAGAGTTACATGTAAAGAAAAAGATGGCACCAGTTATCTATATCTCAACGCTTATAGATATAGAAGATATCTCACGAGCTTTTGATTTGGGATGTTTTGATTATCTCAAAAAACCTTTTCATTTGAAAGAACTCAATATACGAATCAATAAAATTTCAAATCAAATGCAAACCCAAAGAAAACATAAAAGGCTCTCCTGCTCTTATAGCTTCAACTTAGAAAATATGACGCTGTATTTTAACAATGAGCCACAAGTATTATCAAAAAGACAATCACAGATTATAGAGTTTTTAGCTTACAATCGTGGAATCGTATGCAGTTATGAAATGTTCATGGAACATGTTTGGGATGATGTCGAAGTTGATATAGCAACAATCAGAGCAGAAATCAATCGTCTTAAAAATAATTTGGAAGAGGATTTTATAGTCAATATCAGAGGTGTTGGCTATATGATAAAAAGACCAGAGTAAAGTTTTAATTACAAATTGAAACACTTTTAAAAAAAACAACAAAAAAACTCAAGAAATACTCTTATTTTCCATATCGCTATTTTCACGCTATAAACTTGTAATAACATTGTATAAATTCAAATTTTATAAGGAGTTATACAATGGCGGATAAAATTTATCGCGTGGATATGAGTACCCTGAGCTATAAGATAGAAGATGTTCCCTCAGAGTGGATGGGATTAGGAGGACGTGCATTTACTTCAACAGTAGTTGCCGCAGAAGTTGATCCTGAGTGTCATCCTCTTGGACCAANNCTCTCAGGTACAAGTGCAGCAAATAGCGGTAGAAACTCATGTGGCGCAAAGAGTCCACTCACAGGTGGTATCAAAGAGAGTAATGTTGGTGGAACGATCGCAGGGGTTATGTCAAAACTTGGCGTCAAAGCTCTTATCGTAGAGGGAATCCCACAAGATGAAAGCAAGTTTTATCAGCTACATGTAACAAAAGATAATGTTGCTTTTATTGAAGTGCCTGAACTTGTTGGAAAAGACAACTACTATGTTTTAGATGCAATGCTTGAGAAGTATGATAAAAAAGTAGCTGTTATGAGTATAGGACGCCCTGGTGAGATGAAGATGCTCACATCAAATATCTCCGTAAAAGACCCAGGTGGAAAACTCAGAAGTCATGGTCGTGGTGGACTTGGTGCTGTTATGGGTTCTAAAAAGATAAAGTGTATCACAGTGGACGCTGAAAAATACAAGGAAGTGACCATCGCTGATCCTGAAAAGTTCAAAGAAGCGAGTAAAGTGTTTACAAAAGCCTTGCAAGAAAATCCTATCAGCGGTGAGGGCCTACCAGCTTTTGGAACAAATGTTTTAGTCAATATCCTCAATGAAGCAGGAGGATTGCCAACAAGAAACTTTAGAGAGGGTTCTTGGGAAAAAGCTGAAAACATTTGTGGTGAAACTATGGCTGAAAACATCAAAGCAAGAGGTGGAAAAACAACACATGGCTGTCATGCAGGCTGTGTTATCCAATGCTCACAAGTTTACAATGACAAAGAGGGTAAGTATCTGACTTCTGGTTTTGAGTATGAAACTATCTGGGCACTAGGTGCAAATCTAGGTATTGAAGATTTAGACCAAATAGCTCGTATAGATGCTTTGATGGATGATTTGGGATTGGATTCTATCGAAACAAGTGTTACCCTAGGTCTTGCAGTAGATGCTGGGATTTTAGAGTATGGAGATGGTAAAAGAGCTTATGAATTAATCGCAGATGAATTAGCAAATGGCACACCTCTTGGCAGAATCATAGGAAGTGGAACACATCTTTTAGGACGTTTATATGGTTTAGTAAGAGTACCAACTGTAAAAGGACAAGGGATACCAGCATATGAGCCACGTGCTGTAAAAGGTCAGGGTGTGACATACATCACAACTCCTATGGGAGCTGACCATACAGCTGGATATGCAGTTGCTACAAACATCTTAAACTCAGGTGGCTATGTAGATCCACTCAAAAAAGAGGGACAAGTAGAGTTGGCTCGTAACCTTCAAATAGCCTCAGCTGCAGTTGATAGCACTGGTATGTGTATCTTTGTTGCATTCCCTGCACTTGATGATCCAAAGTGTTTACCAGCGCTCATAGATATGATAAATGCAAGATTTGGTATAGCTCTTACAGGAGATGATGTAGTAAATCTTGGTAAGACTATCTTAAAAACAGAGAGGGCGTTTAACCTCAAAGCAGGTTTGAGTGCAGCTGATGATAGGATGCCAGAGTTTATGAAGTATGAAGTCCTTCCTCCTCACAACACAACTTGGGATTTTACAAATGAGGAGATAGATGCATTTTGGGATTTTTAGATGACAAATATCAAGATAACTGTAAAACTCTTTGCTCAATATAGAGAGGGAAATTTTAAAGTAGCATATATGTTTTTTGAACACAACACTCAGGTGGCTGAGGTTATAAAATATATAGGACTTGATATACAAAAGTATCCTATCGGTATTTTGATAGTCAATGGAAGACATGTAGATGATGGTCATGTTTTACAAGAAAACGATACCCTTGGTATCTTTCCAAAAGTAGGGGGAGGCTAACTCTCCCCTGGTATCTGTTTTGCTCCAAGGATGAGTCTATATGAACCAGGAGTTCCAGGTGGTACAAAAGCGATTCTATCGCCATTTTTCAAGGTTGTATTTTTGGGATGGACTTTGCCATTTATAAATACAAATTCAACATCTTTATCGTTTAAGTTGTACTTATCCATGAGCATTTTTGGACTAAAGTCTTCTGGTAATTCTAAGGGGACATTGAGATAGGGTATATTTTGTTTTTTGAGTTTCTCTCTGACAAAATTAAATGCGTTAAATGTTATTTTTATCATTTTTACTCCTCATTTTTAGTATCATAACATATTAGGAGAGGTTCATATGCAAAATCAAATAGAAAATTTTTTAAAAGAAAATCTTGATGATGGTTTTTTACCGATTTCTACATGTAAAAAATGTATGCAAAGGTTTTCACTCACCTTTAGAGAAGTAGAAAAGAGTGCACTTGAACTTGGAATCGCCCCTCTTCGATATAAACGAAACCAAAGTACGATAAGTGTACAAAATCAACTAAAACTTTTTAACTCTCACGTAGCTATTATCGGTTGTGGTGGACTTGGCGGACACATAAGTGAATGTCTAGCAAGGATAGGGATAGGAGAATTGAGCTTATTTGATTTTGATGTGTTTGAAGAGCATAATTTAAACCGTCAAAATTTTTCACATGTAAATGCTATTGGCAGAAAAAAAGTAGAGGTAGTCAAAGAGGGCTTAGAGAAGATAAATCCAGCCTTACATGTAAACGCATATCATCACAAGTTTGAGCCACAAACTGACATCAAAAAACTCTTACATGTAAACATTGTAGTTGATGCCCTTGACAATCCTCAAACAAAGTTAGAATTGGCTTTTACATGTAAGAAAAACAGTATTGATTTTGTGCATGGAGCGATAGCTGGGATGAATGGACAATTTTCTACATGTAATACTTTGGAACATTTGTATAAAGATGGAGGAAAAGGGATAGAAGCTAGTATCGGAAATCCCTCTTTTAGCGTAACTTTTGCAGCTTCTATTCAAAGTGCTGAAGTTGTGAAACTTCTTTTAAGTATCGGTGAAACGCTTAAAGAGAAGATTTTGATAACGAATTTAGCGGAAAATGAATTTATACAGCTTGAAGCTTAACTGTACTGAACGAATTTATATGTTTTATCAAACCTAAAAGTAATTAAGTTTTCCAATATCCCAAATAAAATCATAAAGGTTATGAAACTACTGCCTCCATAACTAAAAAAGGGCAAAGGAACACCTACAACAGGTGCAAATCCGATAGTCATAGAGATATTGACGCCCATATATACAAAGACTAAAAGAGCGATTCCTGTGGTCATAACCTGCCCAAAGTAGTCTTTATGAAATTTAAAATTTAACGTTATAAGATGGACAATCAAAAGGGCATACATCCCGATAAGACCTAAAGCTCCCCAAAAACCAAAACGCTCAACATAATAGGCAAAGATAAAATCACTCGTGGCAATTGGTAAAAATTTAAAGTGTGTTTGTGTGGCTTCTACTCTCTCTTTGCCATTGATTCCCCCGCTGCCTATGGCTATGATGGATTGTTGGACATGATAACTTGGCTTTTCAGAAACAAAGTCGATAATTCTCTTTTTTTGGTAATCATGCAAAGAGTTGTATAAAAAAGGTCCACTTACACTCAGTGCGATGATAAGAGTAATCCATATCTTTTTGTTGACACCAACGATAAATAAAGTTACATATCCAACGATAAGTAAAACCATCGCAGTCCCAAGATCAGGCTCTTTTGCTATAAGAAAAAAAGGTAAAAGGATGTAAAAACTAAGCTTGAAAAACTCTTTCCAACCGTAACCCTCAGTATCTGGTGGATTGTGTTTTATGAGATATGCGAGCATCAAGATAAACGCTGGTTTTATGATTTCAGAGGGTTGGATAGTAAAGTGTACAAAGGGGATTTCAAGCCATCTTTTCGCTCCAAGTTTAGAGATACCAAAAAACTCAACACTGACTAAAAGACCGATTGTAAGCCAGAAAAAAAATGGGATAAACCACTCAATTTTTCTGATGGGAATTAAAAAAAAGAATAAAAAAGCGAAGATTCCAACACTAAAATATACGATTTGTTTATTTGCAAGAGTAGTATTTGCTTCTGAGATTAGGTAAAATGACAAAGCGATTATAGGAATGACAAGAATAGGCAATAAAAAATCAAAATGTGTTAGTATTCTTCTATCAACTTGTAGCAATGATAACCTTCAAAAGTTTTTTTAGAAGTATAACAAATTTAAGGAAAATAAAGAAAATGATATTTGAAAACACTATGGCTGGACGTCTTGATGCAATTTTAGCTGCGGAGTTAAGCCAACCAAGAAACCAAATCGAGAAACTTATAAAAAATATAGGTGTAAAAGTAGATGGTAAAACTATCCAAAAAAGTAGTCATAAGCTTTTAGGCAATGAAGTTATAGAGTATAAGTTTATAGAAGCAGATAAACAAAAAGAGAGTTATGAAGTTGATTTTGATATAGAAGTTTTATATGAAGATGACGATATCTTGATAGTAAATAAACCTCCTTTTTTGACGGTACATCCAGCCCCAAGTGTCAAAGAAGTTACACTTGTGGATTGGCTCATTAAACGAGGTATTTCACTCTCAACTATAAGTGGTGAAGAGAGACATGGCATCGTACATAGGATAGATAAAGAGACAAGTGGGGCTTTGGTTATTGCCAAAAACAATGAAGCACATGTAAAATTAAGTGCACAACTTGAAGACAAAAGCATGGGAAGATACTATCTCGCACTTGTAGATGTCCCTTTAAAAGAAGATTGCATCATCGACCAGCCCATAGGAAGAAGCCATAGAAATAGACTCAAAATGGCAGTTGTTGAGGGAGCGAGGGAGTCAAAAAGTGCTTTTGCAAAGCTGTGTTTATCTCACGATGAAAACACAGAGCTTATAAGTGCAAAACTTTTTACAGGGCGTACTCATCAGATAAGAGTGCATCTTGGCGTCCTTTCTCGACATATACTAGGCGATAGTTTATACGGGTTTAAGAGCCAAAATAGTAAAATATCTAGAGTCATGTTGCATGCTTATATTTTATATCTCAAGCATCCAACAACTGGCAAACATATGCAAGTCATTGCCCCTTTATTTGAAGATTTTGAAAATATATTAAAAAAACACTTTAACGAGGATTGTATAAATGAAAAGATTGATAGCAACTATATCACTGAGCATTTTAATTCTTTTTGTTAGTGGTTGCCAACAAGCACCACTGCCACCTAAAAAACCTGTTATAGATGAAACACTCCCAACAGTAAATGATATAAAATATCTCTCAGAAATTACTGAGGTTGGATTTGAGTGGATACCAAGTTATGATGAGAGAGTTGAGGGGTACTATATCTACCGTTCAAATCCACAAAATGACAATGGTAAATTAGAACGAATTGTGACGATAAAGGATAAGTACACATCACACTATGTTGATACAAAGCTTACACCAGGAGTACTGTATCATTATAGATTTTCAACTTATTCAAAAGAAGAAAGAGAGTCAGTTCCTAGTGCGGTAGTGAGTGCAACAACAAAACCTCTTATCGAATCAGTCTCTTTTATAAAAGCTATTGCAGGATTGCCACACAGAGTAAAAGTTATCTGGAGACCACATCCACTTGAAAGAGTTCAGTCTTATATCATCGAAAGAAGTGAATTTAGCTCAACCAAATGGGAAGAGAGAGCTAGGATAGATGGACGTTTAAATGCTGAGTATATAGATGCAGGACTTGCAGATAATCATGTATATAAATATAGAGTAAAAGTAAAAACATATGATGGGCTTATCTCAAATCCAAGTGAGATAGTAGAAGCTGGTACAAAACCACTTCCAAACCCGATAGAAAACTTAAGTGCAACAACAGACTTACCAAAAAAGATACAGTTGAATTGGGCAGCTTCAAATGAAAAAGATTTTGCATACTATAAAGTGTATAGAGCGTTAAATCCTCTTTTGTTTTACACATATCGTGCAAAAACAAAAGAGCCAAACTTTGAAGACTTGGTAAACGAAAATGGAAAAGTTTACTACTATAAGGTTACAGCCGTTGATAAAGATGGTTTAGAGTCATATAGACAAGAAAATGCCATAGTAGGTTCAACTCTTGGTATGCCTTTACATGTAGCAATCACATCATCAAGTCAAGATGATAGAAGTATCAATATCACTTGGGAAACACAAGATGATAGAGCTGTAAAGTTTAATCTTATCAAAGAGTTTAAATCACAAAAACAAGTGATAACAGGGATAAGTGAAAAGAGTTTTAGTGACAGAGATGTAGTCAAGGGCATAGAGTACAAGTATAATGTCGTAGCAATCGACAAGTATGGATTGGCTTCGGCACCTTCTGAAAATGTAATCATCAGTATACCTAAGGAGCAGTAAGTAGTTTATGCCAAATTTTCATACAAAAACATATAATCAACCAACTTTACCTACAAAGTTTGGAGAAACCCAGTTTCAATTTGTAGCAACATCATCAAGAGGCGAAGTTCTTGTGATGTCAAAGTGTAGTGGCGAAGATTTTTTACTCAAAGTAAATAAAAACAAAAATGGTTATCTCATCAAAGGAGATAAAATAACAAGACCCTCCCAAGTTGCTGTCTTGCAAAGGGCTTTGATGGATTTTAGAGATGCGAGTAATGCAGAAGCTACACTCTCTAACATAGAATCAAAAAAGATAAAATCTCTTGAAATTTCGCCCTATCTTAAAAAGATGGATTATTTTGCAGATGAGTTTCAAACAGATAAAGAGATACTTATAGAAGTAGGCTTTGGAAGTGGAAGACACTTATTGCACCAAGCAAAAAAGCACCCAGATAAGCTTGTTATAGGCTTAGAGATACATAAACCCTCAATCGAACAAGTTTTAAAACAGTGTGAATTGCAAAATATAACTAATATCTTAGCCGTTGATTATGATGCGAGAGTGTTTTTAGAGTTTTTAGACTCCAACTCTGTCAGGTCTATCTTTGTTCACTTTCCTGTTCCTTGGGACAAAAAACCACACCGTCGTGTTATAAGCGAAAGATTTATCAATGAAGCTAAAAGAGTTTTAAAAGTAGGAGGAACGTTAGAGCTTCGCACAGATAGCGATAACTACTTTGAATACTCATTTTCTGAGTTTGTTAAACAGCCAAAAGTAGAGTTACATGTAAATAAAAACAAAGACTTAGAGATAAGCAGCAAGTACGAAGATAGATGGAAAAGACAAGAGAAAGATATCTATGATATCACGATGGTAGCTCATGAAAACTCAGAAAATGTAGCCAAGATAGGTAGATTGAAATTTAGTAAAAATATAGATTTCTCTGAATTAAAAAAGAGATTTGAAGAGAAAATTTTAAGAGGTGATGATTTTTTTGCACATATAGAAGAGATTTATGAGATAGACGATACAAGTGGATTTGTGAGAGTATCCTTTGGTGGTGCTCAAAAAAATGAACACAACTATATCCATATCACAAAAGAGAGTATCTCGTACTTGCCAGATAATGTACTAGCAACTAAAGACAATCTAAATGCCCACAAACTAATAGAAGAGACACTTTATGGAATATGTGATTAATGCCCAAAAGATGACAATAAGTTATGGCCGTGATGAACCTGTGATTACAGAGGTTGATATGGCCATCAAACCACATGAATTTGTTTTTATAACAGGTAAAAGTGGTAGTGGAAAGTCAACCATACTCAAGTCCCTTTATGGAGAACTTTCTCCATCAAGAGGTTCTTTGGATGTTTGTGGCGTAAACATTAAAAATATTTCAAATTCAAACTTGAATTTACTCAGACGTTATCTAGGGATTGTTTTTCAAGATTATAGGCTTATAAATGAGTGGACGATAGAGAAAAATGTGATGCTTCCGTTGATGATAGGAGGCTTTTCTCAAGGTGTATGTTTAAAACAAGCACAAAAATTATTAAAGCACGTAAAACTACTTCATAAAGCAGATAAGTATCCTATGGAACTGAGTGGTGGGGAACAACAGCGTGTTGCTATGGCAAGAGCTTTGGCACACAATCCAGTTATAATACTAGCAGATGAGCCAACAGGAAATCTTGATGAGTACTCAAGTGAGCTTATCTGGGATTTGCTAAAAAATGCAAGAGAACATCTTGGTACAACAGTTGTCGTTGTAACACATCATATACCACCAACTTTGGGGATTGATTATAAGCATTTCTTTTTAGAAAGTGGGGTTTTATATGAAGTCTCTTAAAAATCATATCTCTGTTATCTTCCCTCTTTTTATACTTTTGTTTTCCATACAATTTACTATATCTGTCAATTTTGTAGTTGACAATTATGAGAGAAAACTTACCGAAGATTACTCTATCGTTATAGTTTCCCAAAAACCACTAGATGAGAATGTACTTAAAAGCAAAATATCCAACATTAACTCACTGACGGAAATTAGTTCAAAAAGTATTTTAGATAGGTTAAAAAGAGACATCTCTTCGACAAATCTGGCACTTTTGCAAGTAGCCCTTCCCAAGTTTTACTCGGTAAAACTAAAAAAATTACCTGATGAAAAAGAGTTAGAGCAGATACAAAAAGAGTTCAAAAAAATAAACTCAATCACAAAGATAGAAACTTTTGCAAAAACGCATACAAAGATGTATAAAATGTTTGTTTTTGTACAAAAGCTCTCTTATGTATTTTCAGCACTTATTTTGATTATCTCTGTTTTATTGATATTTAAACAGATGAGAATATGGCTTTTAGAACATCAAGAGAGGATGGCTATCATGACACTTTTTGGTGCACCCTTTTGGATGAAAAGTGTTTTCTTATATAAGCTTGCCATTGTTGATTCTATCATCAGTACATTGATGGTTAGTGGCTTGTTTTGGTATCTACCAAAAAAAGAAGATATCAGAGCTTTTTTTGATAGCTTAGATGTTGTTTTGTATAACTTTGACTTGCTGAAAGACTTGGGATTACTTTTAGTTCTATCCATAAGCTTTTCTATTGTTATAGTAACTCTTGTTATCTCAAAGATGAACAATAGATGAAATTAGTACTTTTACTTTTTTTTATCTTCTCTTTTTCTTTTTGCGCAACCACGGTTGATGATAAAATCAACGCTAAAAAGAGTGATTTGAGAGAAAAAAGTCAGCTAGAGAGAAGTATCAGTAAAAAACTCAAAGATGTTGCCAAAGAGATTTTAGATGAACAAGAAGAACTTAGCAATATAACAAAAGAGATAGATAGACTTACAATTAGTATCGAACAAAATAAAAATCTCATCAAAGACAAAGAAGAAAATTTGGTAGATTTATCGAATCAAAACAAAAACTTGGTAGAAATTAAAAAAAAGCTAGAAGAGAAGATTATCAAGATTATTGCACAAGATTTTTCTTTTTATCTTATTACTGATAAAGATTATTTGGATAGTGCAGATAGTATCTTGGTAGAGGAAGTTTTGGATAAGATGGATGTGATTATGCGAAAAGAGTTTTCAAAACTCTCAAGAGAGTATAAGCACATCAACACAAGAATAGAAGTACAAGCAACGCAGATTTTAGAGTTAAGAACTTCTATCGAAGAGTTAAAAAATGAAAAGACTACAAAATTTAATTTAAAAAAGAAACAAGAGAGTATTATCACTAATTTGGATAGAAAAAAGAGAGATTATAAAGAGCAGCTTGATAAGATTGAAAAAGAGAGGAGAAGCTTAAGAGCGACTCTTGAACAGCTTAAAATTGTGAAAGAGAAAGAAGAAAAGCAAAAGCAAAAAGAAGCAGAAGAAGCAAAACTAAGACAAGAAGAGGCACTTACTGGAAAAGTGACTGTAAGGCAGATAGGATCTTCGTATCAAGATAGTAAAGTACAAAAATACAGAGGTCGTAAAACGATAGCACCACTTGATAATTTTAGTGTAAAAAGAAGTTTCGGTGATTATATTGATCCTGTTTATAAGATAAAGATTTTTAATGAATCAGTCATACTGAGTGCAAATGAAGAGAATGCAAAAGTAAAAAATGTTTTAGATGGAAAAATAATCTACGCAAAAGATACTGCGATGCTTGATAAAGTGGTCATAGTTGAAAACAGTTATGGCATACATACTATTTATGCGCACCTTTCAAAAATA
Organism: Sulfurospirillum sp. UBA6810; assembly: GCA_002469305.1. Classification (GTDB taxonomy): domain Bacteria; phylum Campylobacterota; class Campylobacteria; order Campylobacterales; family Sulfurospirillaceae; genus UBA6810. The sequence continues at coordinate 7,619 of DKEY01000004.1, read as the reverse complement.
GCACCAACTATAAGTGTTGGAAAAAAGATAAAAAAGGGTTATATCCTTGGAAGAGTTGATAGAGATCTTACTTTTGAAGTGACGCAAAAAAGCTATCACATCGATCCTCTTGAATTAATAGAAATTGTTAAATAAGCTTTTTAGGTACTTTATAGTAAAATACGCAAATTTTTATGGCTGTGTATATATTAAAGAGGTAAAGATATGAAAAACAAGAGAGTATTAGTAAAATTTTCAGGGGAAGCACTTGCTGGAAAAAATGGGTTTGGGATAGATACATCAATACTCAAGTTTATAGCAGATGAAATAAAATCTCTCGTAAACAATGGGATAGAAGTAGGCATCGTTATCGGTGGTGGTAACATCATCAGAGGCGTTAGTGCTGCAAAAGATGGTATCATCAAACGTACAAGTGGTGATTATATGGGGATGCTTGCAAC
>DKEY01000004.1:0-7169 GCA_002469305.1 Sulfurospirillum sp. UBA6810 | reverse complement strand
AAAGTGCTATCAAAATGGAAGCTATAAGTGAAACATTTATTGTAAGACGTGCACAAAGACACTTGGAAAAGGGTCGTATAGTTATTTTCGCAGCAGGAACAGGCAATCCTTTCTTTACAACAGACACAGCAGCAACACTAAGAGCTATCGAAATTAATGCTGATATGATTATAAAAGCTACAAAAGTAGATGGAGTTTATGACAAAGACCCAAACAAGTTTTTAGATGCTCAAAAGATCAATGAACTCACTTATGAAAGAGCAATGGATGATAATATCAAAGTGATGGATGATACATCTATAGCCCTTGCAAAAGACAATGACCTTCCAATAGTAGTGTGCAATATGTTTGAAAAAAACAATCTTCTTAGCATTGTCAACGGCAATTATGATACTTGTTCAATAGTTAAAAAACTAAGCTAGCGATAAGTATAAATAAAAGCTTACATGTAAGCTTTTATTTATAAGGAAATATAACAAAAGGTTGGGCTTTTGCTCAATCTTTTGGAGAAATTAAATGAAAAAGTTCTTGGTCTTTAGACCATAGCTTTAGTGACTGAGAAAAGGTTGGGCTTTTGCTCAATCTTTTCGAGAAATTAAAATAAAAAAGGAAATATTATGAGAACAGAAGAGATAACAGCAAAAGCATTACCAGCTGTAGGAAATGATAGATATAGACTAGTTTTACTTGTATCAAAACGTGCTGAGCAATTGGCAAATGGTGCTGAACCACTTGTAAAGGCAGATAAATTAAAAGACAAACTAACTGATATCGCACTTTTAGAGATAGCTGAAGGTAAAGTTACTTTAGGTTCAATCTCAGAAATTGAATAAGGATAAGGAGAGTCAGTGGAAGCAATAATTGAGCAGTTAAAATCATGCAAAGATGTAGATTGCTCTATTGTTCTGCTAAATTCATATATAGATACTCCAGCAGTAACAAAGGCGATAGAATTTACTCTTAAAAAACATGAGGGGCAACTAAGAAAAAGTGGTGAAGCATATGCTATTCATCCTATCTTAGTTTCTACTATCGTTGCTCACCTTGGTGGTGATGAAGATATGGTAGTTGCTGGCTTGCTTCATGATGTTGTTGAAGATACTTGCTGCAACATAGAAGATGTCACAAAAGAGTTTAATCCAGAAGTTGCAACACTTGTTGAGGGACTTACAAAAATCATGGAAATCCGTGATGTAGAACTTGTTCCCTCTACTTCAAATGAAAAACTAATCTCTTCAGCACTCACCTTTAGAAAAATGCTTTTAGCCTCTATCAGTGATGTGAGAGTTTTAGTCATAAAGTTGTGTGATAGACTGCATAATATGCTGACATTGAGTGCTCTTGCTCCTGCAAAACAAAAAAGAATCAGTGAAGAGACTATGGTTGTGTATGCACCGATCGCTCATAGACTTGGTATCTCTTCTATTAAAAATTATTTAGAAGATTTGAGTTTTTGTTATATCTTGCCAGGAGAATACAAAAAAATTGATGATTATATCAATGATCACAAGCAACAACTCCAACTAAGATTAAATCACTTTATCTCAAAAACTAAAAATTTGATGCTTAAAGATGGTTTTAGTGAAAATGATTTTGAGATTGAAAAAAGGGTAAAACACTACTACTCAATATATCTGAAGATGCAAAGAAAAGGTATCTCTATCGAAGAGATTTTGGACTTACTTGCAATTAGAATAATCGTACAAAAACCGATAGACTGTTATCGTGCTCTTGGTATTATCCACCAAAATTTTAATCCTCTTATCTCAAGATTTAAAGATTATATTGCGATACCAAAAGAGAATGGCTATCAAACTATCCATACGACTGTTTTTGACAACAAGTACATTATAGAATCACAAATTAGAACTTTTGATATGCACAAAACTGCAGAGTATGGAGTCGCAGCACACTGGAAATATAAATCAGGTGGGCTCAACCCAAAACTAGAGTGGCTCAATGACCTTAAAAGTCAGAATGATGAGATAGAAAACATAGAAGAGTTTTATGAGATAGCAAAAGACAATCTTTATAGTGAAGACATAGCAGTTTTTTCTCCAAAAGGAGATATCTTTACCCTTCCACGAGGTGCTACTGTACTTGATTTTGCATATGAAGTGCATACAGAAGTTGGGATATATGCAAAAGAAGCATTTGTCAACAAGCAAAAAGTTCCTCTACTAACTGAGCTGAAAAATGGTGACATCATAAGAATTATCACTTCAGGGGAACCAAAGTACAGATGTAGTTGGGTCAATAGCGTAAAAACAGGAAAAGCAAGAAATGCAATAGCAAGTAATTGTAGAGCAAAAATAAAAGAGATAAATCATAAAATAGCTATCGATATACTTGTTTCTGTTTTTAACGTAAGAGAACAAAAGCTTTTAAGATGGCTTAAAAAAGAGAATTTAGATGCGAAAGTATATAAAACGGCCATAGACTCAATCTATCTGCAAGATGTAGTCAATGCTCTTAAAAAGTACCCGATGAGTGATAAAGTACTTTTTCCTCTTCTTAAGATTGATAGATATAAGATAAAAAAACAGAAGTTTGATAACATAGTTATCTATTCACATCAAAATATCTCAAATGTTCTTTTTGACTACTGTTGTCATCCAAAAAGAGGTGATGATATCCTTGGCTTTAAAAAAGGCAATGATGTAACAGTGCATCATAAATTTTGTGAACGTGCTGCTACTTTGATGGAGCAAAAAGAACAAATGGTTTTTGTCAAATGGACAAAAGAAGCACCTGACCGCTTTAAATTGATAGTGAGCTTGGAAAACAAAAGAGGCTCTTTAGCCACATTTTTACAATATTTGGCTAAAATGCAAGTCAACCTGATAACGATAGAACTTGGAAAATCAGAAGAGGGACATGCTGATTATTTTGAGATGATTATAGAATTACCAGATAAAGATATGAATTCTGCAAGAGACAAGTTAAAATCTAGATATAGAGTTATCGAGTTTGTTTCTGTAAATGATGTATATAAAAAATAATATTTAAGGAAAGCTAGGAATGATTCAACAGGCGTTAAATGAGATTAAACGTGGTGTCGCTGAAATAATAGACATACCAAGAATTGAAACACTTTTGAAAAACTATTTTGAAAAAGGTGAAACATACTACGTTAAAGCAGGATTTGACCCAACTGCACCAGATTTACACTTAGGACATACAGTATTATTGCAAAAAATGGCTATTTTCCAAAAATTTGGAGCAACAGTTCAGTTTTTGATAGGTGATTTTACTGGAATGATAGGTGATCCAACAGGGAAAAATGAAACAAGAAAAAAATTAGATAGAGAAACAGTTTTAGCAAATGCTCAAAGCTATAAAGAACAAGTTTTTAAAGTGCTCGATCCAGAAAAAACAGTCGTTATGTTTAACTCAGAGTGGATTGAGAAACTCGGAGCAGCTGGACTCGTAGAACTTACAACAACTTTCAATGTAGCTCGTATGCTAGAGCGTGAAGATTTTGAAAAAAGATATAAGTCTCAAACTCCAATCTCTATCAGTGAGTTTTTATATCCATTGCTACAAGGCTATGACAGTGTTGCGATGAACTGTGATATCGAGATGGGTGGAACTGACCAAAAGTTTAACTTACTCATGGGAAGACATCTTCAAAGAAGTTACAATGTAGGAAAAGAACAAGCTGTTGTGATGATGCCTCTTTTAGAGGGACTTGATGGTGTAAATAAGATGAGTAAATCTTTAGGTAATTACGTGGGTGTTACAGATACGCCAAGCGATATGTTTGGAAAAATTTTAAGCATTTCAGATGAGCTTATGTGGAGATATTATGAACTGCTTAGTTCAAAAACTCTTGAAGAGATAGCAGCACTCAAAAATGATGTAGCAAATGGAAATGTACACCCAAAAGTTGCAAAAGAGATGTTGGCTTCAGAGATAATTACAAGATATCACAATGAAGAAGAAGCACTCAGAGCACGTGAAGAGTTTAACAATGTACACAAAAACAATGAACTTCCAACAGATATGGAAGAGTTTACATGTGAGGGTGAAATTTGGATAGCAAAGGCACTTGTCGATTGTAAGATGATTGCTTCAACTTCACAAGCAAGACGTGATATCAAGCAAGGTGGCGTTAAAATAGACCAAGAAAAAGTAAGTGACGAACAGTTACAACTAGGAAAAGGTGAGTATATACTTCAAGTAGGAAAAAGAAAGTTTGCTAAACTAAAGGTAATATAATGTCATTTAAATCACTAAAGATCGGAAAACACACGATTGAACACCCTATCGTTCAAGGCGGTATGGGACTAGGGATTAGTTGGGATAAACTAGCTGGAACTGTTAGTAAAGAAGGCGGTCTTGGTGTTATAAGTGCTGTTGGTACAGGATATTATGAGAACAACAAGCACAGTAAAAAAGATATAAATTCTCGTCCATTTGATGCACAAAACTTTTACTCATCAGAGGGATTGAAAGCAATAGTAAAAAACACAAGAAAGATATGTGAAAACAAACCTGTGGGAGTAAATATCCTCTATGCTATCAATGACTATGGCAGAGTGGTAAAAGATGCTTGTGAAGCTGGTGTTGATATCATCATAACAGGGGCTGGGCTTCCTACAAATATGCCTGAATTTACTGAAGGCTATCCTGATGTAGCTCTTGTGCCTATCGTCTCTTCTGCAAAAGCTTTAAAGATTATCTGTAAACGTTGGAAGCAAAGATATGACAGATTGCCTGATGCTATCGTTGTTGAGGGTCCGCTTAGTGGAGGACATCAAGGATTTACATACGAACAGTGCGCACAAGAAGAGTATCAACTAGAAAATCTTATCGGTCCTATTAAAGAAGAGATAAAAGCTTGGGGTGATTTTCCTCTTATTGCAGCTGGTGGTGTTTGGGATAAAGAAGATATACAAAAGCTCATGGCTCTTGGTGCAGATGGGGTGCAGATGGGTACACGTTTTATCGGTACACATGAGTGTGATGCTGCGCCTGAATTTAAAGAAATTTTACTTGATGCAAAAGAAGAAGATATAAAACTTTTAAAATCACCAGTTGGTTATCCTGCTCGTGGTGTGAGAACAAATCTGATAGAATTGGTTGATAAAAAAGAAGGGCCAGCTATAAGATGTATAAGTAACTGTGTTGCACCATGTCATAGAGGACAAGAGGCGAAAGCAGTAGGATACTGTATAGCTGATAGACTAAGCGATGCATACTTTGGAAAAAAAGAGACGGGGCTGTTTTTTACAGGCTCAAATGGCTATAAACTACAAGAGATAATTAGCGTAAAGGAATTAATCAATAAGTTGGTAAATGGCGAAGATAGCTAAATCTCTATTTTTAATTTTTCTTACATGTAGCGTTCTTTTTGGAGCTACAAATTATATGGATGAGTTGCAATCATATGATAAAAAGATTGTGACTTCATCAAAAGATGAACTTTTGAGGGTGTATCATGCTCTCAAAAGCATCTACATTCACTCCATTGTCACCAATGACAATAAGCTTAAAACAGAAGTTTTAAAAAGACTTATAAAAAGTTCAAAAGAGTTAGACCTTGAAGCAACTCACTATGAAAAAGAGTTGGCTACTTTGGAAAAAAAAGAGATAAAAAAAGTAACAACTACCAAAGTAAAAGAAAAACCACCTAAAAAAGAAGAAAAAGTAGAAGTTCTCCCATCTTACTCTTTACCTATTTTAGAAAATATCGCTTTTGAAGATGGTATGTTTTCTTTAGAGTTTGACAAAAATCTCAAATCAAGTGATGTAAAATACTTTCAACTCAAATCAAAAAAAGCTTTTAGAGAAGTATATGATGTCAAAGGGATTTTGACAAAAAGTTATGATATAAAAACTCCAAAAGATTTAAGTGATTTAAGAATTGCCCAATACGATAAAAATACAATAAGAATAGTACTACAAAGAGAACAAGCTGATAAATCACGTAAAAATATAGATAATAAGCAACTCTCTATTTTTTATAAAGAGTTCAATCCTAAAAAAAATACAAGTGTTGCAAAAGTAACGAACTCTTTTGATAAAAAAAGATTTTTAAAAAAAGTTATTGTTATAGATGCAGGACATGGTGGACGCGATGGAGGTGCTGTTGGATATAAGAACTATGTAGAGAAAAAAGCAGTTTTAAAAATCGCACTTGAGACTGGCAAAGAACTCGCAAAAAGAGGTTATACAGTACACTATACAAGAAAAAATGATAAGTTTATTCAACTTCGTGATAGAACAAAACTAGCAAATGATAAAAATGCAGACATGTTCATCTCCATCCATGCAAATGCAGCTCCTCTTAAAAGTCAGTATCTTTCGCATAAGGGTTTGGAGACGTACTTTCTCTCTCCTGCTCGTTCAAATAGATCCAAAAATATAGCAGAATTAGAAAACAAATCTGACATAGAAGAGATGGATTTTTTCTCTAAGCAGACATTTTTAAATGTTTTTAATCGTGAAAAAATCATCTCAGCAAACAAAGTAGCCCTAGATGTGCAACAAGGGATGCTTAACAAACTTCGAAAGAGTTATAAAGTAACTGATGGCGGTGTGAGAGAAGCACCATTTTGGGTTTTAGNNTGCCTTCAATCCTCATAGAAGTAGGATATATAACCAATCCAACAGAAGCCCATAGGATGTTTAATTCACACTATCAAAAGCTTATAGCAAGTGGTATTGCTGATGGAATTGATAGTTACTTTATAAAAAATAACTAATCCACAAAAAATTCATTTATATCAACATCTAAAGCTTCTGAAATTCTTAATAGATGTTCTAGATTAAAGTGTTTATTGTATTTATTTAGTTCGGCTTTGGCAACGTGTCCTGCTGAATTATGTCCAAGTAAAAAAGCCAATTCTAATTGGGTTATATTTTTTTCACTTCTAATTCTTTGAACATTTTTACCTATCTTTTCATAAAAAGTATTTAATTTTTTTTCATCAAAATCTTGATATTCCAAATTATGTCCTATAGGTATTAAGAGTGTTCAAAGTGTAATATAGATATTATTTTTAATAAATGTTCTATAGAACATTAAGGAGTATTTTTGAAAAAAACAACAGCATACTTTTATCTATCAGTAGCTACTTTGATTGTTTTAGGGGTAGTTATTTTTGGTTTTTATAAACTTGGTTATTTGAGTAATTAGAATGAGTAATGAACAAATGAATTAT
>DKEY01000022.1 GCA_002469305.1 Sulfurospirillum sp. UBA6810 | reverse complement strand
AAGATGGCAAAACTCATCCCTGATGAGCTTGGCATTACACTCAATGGAAAAGGTGTTGAGGGAGAAGAGGGCTTTAAACCAGGGGCTTTTCAAAAAGAGGAAAAGCTTAGGGATTGGATAGCACAAGACCCTCGTATCGCAAGGGTTTGGAAGTTTGCTCTTGCTCTTGAAGGACTTAATAGAAACTCTGGTATGCATGCTGCTGGTGTTGTGATAAGCGATGAAGAACTATGGCATAAAACACCTTTGTATAAACCCTCAGGTGAAGAGCATCTTGTAACACAGTATTCGCTCAATTACCTTGAAGATGTGGATTTGATAAAGTTCGACTTCTTGGGGCTTAAAACTTTGACTGTTATCGATAATGCACTAAAACTTATCAAAAGAAGATATGACAAAGAGATAAACTTCAATGCCATAGATATGGATGACCCTAAAGTATATGAGCTTATACAAAGTGGACATACAGTGGGATTATTCCAGATAGAATCAAGCGGTATGCAATCACTCAATGAAAGACTAAAGCCAAGTGGTTTTGAGGATTTAGTCGCGGTACTTGCTCTTTATAGACCAGGTCCTATGGAATCAGGCATGCTTGATGATTTTATCGAGCGTAAGCATGGAATCCAAGAGATAAATTACTTTTTTGATGAATTTACAGAACCACTCAAACCTATACTTGAGCCTACATACGGGGTTATCGTTTATCAAGAACAAGTTATGCAGATAGTACAAACTATCGGTGGATTTAGCCTTGGTGAATCAGATATCATTCGTCGTGCGATGGGTAAGAAAAAAGCTGATTTGATGGCAGAGTATAACAAAGAGTTTAGTGAGCGTGCTGCAAACTTGGGATTTGACCCTAAAAATGCTTCACAACTTTTTGATTTGATTGAAAAGTTTGCGGGTTATGGTTTTAACAAGTCACATTCAGCAGCGTATGCGATGATAACCTTTCAAACAGCATATCTCAAAACATACTATCCACAAGAGTTTATGGCCGCTCTTTTAACAAGTGAACAAGATAATACAGATAAAGTAGTAAAGTATATTGATGAGGTAAAAAGATTAAAGCTTGAGTTGATGCCGCCTTCTGTAAACAAAAGTTTGATTGAATTTTCTGCTATCAAAAATGATGAGGGAAAAGAAGCTATCCTCTTTGGACTAGGTGCTGTAAAAGGTGCAGGGAGTTCAGCAATCTCAAAAATCCTAGAAGCGAGAAGCGAGGGAGAGTTTAAAGATATCAGCGATTTTATCTCTCGAATTGATACTTCAAAAGTCAATAAAAAAGTTATAGAATCTCTCATAAAATCAGGTTCTTTTGATGATTTTGGTTTTTCTCGTCGTGCACTTTTAGAAAACATAGAGACTATTGTAGAAGCTGGTTCAAACTGTGCGAGGATGAAAAAAGATGCAGTAGGCTCACTCTTTGGTGGTGAAGAAGAGATGACAACAGTGAGTGTCAATATAGACAATTCACCAGAGTTTGAATTAAAAAGACTCTTAGAACTTGAAAAAGATATCGTAGGTTTTTATATCTCCGGACATCCTTTAGATGAATTTAGAGACCTCATAGAATCAATCCCTCATACACTCTCCTCCGATATAGAAAACATAAACAATGGAAAAAAACTTTTCATAGGTAAGGTAGAGAGTGTTACAGAGAAGATAAGCAAAAAAGGCAATAAATTTGGTATAGTCAATTTGATGGACTTTCATGGAAATATGGAGTTTATGGTTTTTGCCAGTATCTTAGAAAAACTTCAAAATATGAATTTGGAGAATCCAACAGGCTTTTTGATAGAGATAAAAAGAGATGATACAGGGGTTAAACTTACTTGTAAAGAAGCCCTCTCCCTAGAAGAGCTTAACAAAGAAAAAGATAAAACGAAGATACTTGAAGAGTTAAAAGAAGAGATCAACGAAGTGCCTCATACTAAATCTAGTGAACTCCAAAGTATCGAAAATGGAAAAGTCTTTTTCATAGGAAAAGTTGATAAAATTGATGAAAAAAGAAGTAAAAAAGGAAAACCATATGGCTTTGTAAGTGCGCTAGATTTACATGGCAACTTAGACTTTATGGTTTTTGAAAAACAGCTTGAAAAATTAAACAGTCTCAATCTAGACAAACCTATCGGTTTTGCTTTAGAGATAACAAAAGAGGAAGAAAATAGAAAAGTCTCTTGTAAGGGTGTTTTTACTTTGGATGAAGCCAAGAAAAACAAACACAACAAAGCTTCAATCGAAAATAGGGTGACAAAGGTAGAGGAAGTTGAGCTTCCACCGACGATTATCCGTTTAGAACTGAGTGATAATTATGATGTTTTAGAACAGTTATATGAGTTGGTGAGAAATAAACATGGTCGCTCATCCGTTGAGCTTGTGATTAGTTCTAAGCTCGTAGATGTAAAGATGAGTACTTATATCAACATTGACCCCTCCATCTGTTCAGAAATCGAAAAACTTGAGGGTGTAGAAGTTATCGGCTAGAGGAGTAAACTACTCCTCTAAGATTTTCTTTGTTCGCTCAAGTGCCTTATCTATGTTATGCGTTATATTTTCTATCCCTAGTTTTGTATCAAATCCAGAGCGTTGCATTTTTGTTCTGAGTGTTTTATTGACCCCTGAGAGAACTAAGGTCGTATGTGAAACCTTGCATGAGTCAAAGAACTCTTCTAGGGCATGTAAGCCAGTTGCATCTATCATAGGAACATGACGCATACGCAGGATAAAAACTTTTGGTGGATTTTGCACTACGTCGATGACATTTTTAAGTCTATCCGCAACCCCAAAGAAAAACGGTCCATTTATCTCATACACTTCAACGCCATCAGGGATAACTCTCAAAGAGAGGGCATCAGGGTCTTTCCCCTCAACCTCTTCATCTTCGTCTTCAAAGGATATGATGTTGTTTTGCTGTCTGTTTTGTATATCTGTAACATCAATCATCCTTTTTATAAACAAAAGACCAGCAAGCATGATACCAGTTTGTACACCAGTGTTAAGGTCTATAAGCACAGTCAGGAAAAAAGTCATCATAAGCACTATGGCATCATTTTTTTCTGACTTTAGTGCTATGGCTTTAAAGTGGTGAAATTCACTCATATTCCAAGCAACCACCACCAAGATAGCAGCCAAAGTTGCAAGAGGGATAAGCGTGATAAACTTTGAAAAAACAAACATAAAAAAAAGAAGCATCAGTGCGTGAATGATACCAGAGATGGGGCTGAATGCACCTGATTTGATATTTGTAGCTGTACGTGCTATCGCTCCAGTTGCTGCAATGCCCCCAAAGATTATAGACGCTATATTGGCACTTCCTTGAGCGATAAGCTCTTTGTTTGAGTGGTGTCGGTCACCTGTCATACCATCTGCAACAACGCACGAAAGGAGTGACTCGATAGCCCCAAGAAGTGCGATAGTGATGGCATCAGGAAAAACTGCTCTGATTTTTTCAAGTGAAAAATCAGGTAAACTAGGCTCTGGCAAAGTCGTAGGTAAAGCTCCAAACTTTGAGCCTATCGTTTCAACAGGAAGATTAAAAAGTGAAACTGCCAAAGAAGATAAGATGATAACAACGATGGGTGCAGGAACTTTTGGATACATAGAGCGTAATTTAAAAAGAAAAAGCAAACTTACAAATGCAATGCCAAGTGCATAAAAATTTACGCTAAAGATTTCATGTGCATATATAGCCCATTGTTCGGTAAAATCAGCAGGCATTTTTTCAATAGAGAGTCCAAAAAAATCTTTCATCTGTGAAGAAAAAATGATAAGCGCGATACCTGTTGTAAAGCCAACAGTTACAGGGTAGGGGATAAACTTGATGATATTGCCAAGTTTAAAAAGTCCCATAAGGATAAGCATGATACCAGCTAAAAAAGTGGCTATAACCAAACCATCATAACCATGCTTTAGGATAACAGTATATAAAACGACGACAAATGCTCCTGTTGGACCACCTATTTGGTATCTACTACCACCTAAAAATGATATAAAAAATCCTGCAACGATAGCTGTAAAAAGTCCTTTTTCAGGGCTTACACCACTGGCGATTGCAAAAGCCATGGCAAGGGGAAGTGCGATGATGGCAACGGTTATTCCAGCGATGCTATCAGCATAAAAGTTTTTAAGTGTATATCCATGTTTTAGTATGATAGATATACTTCTAGGTAACCAAAAAAGTAAATTCATAGAGTGAGCCTTCTTGCGAGAAATCCCAAATATTGAGAAAAAAATTATACTCCTATAAATTTCTTTAGTCAATCACAATATGCTCAAAAACATTGCTTACATGTAACTTTTTTGTTATCAAAAGGCGTTAGTATATCGCATGAAATTTAAAACTATTTTTATATCAGATATACATCTTGGAACAAAATTTTCAAAGGCAGAAGAGTTTTTGGATTTTTTGAAAAATGTCGAATGTGAAAACATCTATCTTGTAGGTGACATCATAGATGGTTGGGCGATGAAGAGAAAAATCAAGTGGGCACAATCACACTCTGATGTTATCCAAAAGCTTTTACGAAAAGCTAGAAAAGATACAAATGTTTACTTTATCACAGGCAATCATGATGATTTTATACGTCCATTTTTACCTCTTATCCTTGGAGATAGGTTACATGTAAATGATTTTTTTGAATACACTTCCCTTGATGATAGACTTTTTTATATAACACATGGAGATTTTTTTGATTCTATTACGATGACAAAAAAGTGGATAGCCATCCTTGGTGATTATGGATATGACTTGCTCTTGCATCTCAATGCCTTTATAAATTTTACGCGCAAGGTTTTTGGTATCAAAAAGTATTGGTCACTCTCAAAGTATGTCAAAGACAATGTAAAAAAATCAGTAAGTTTTATCAATGATTTTGAAGCAGTCTTGGCTACTCATGCAAAACGTAATGGATATGATGGTATCATATGTGGGCATATCCATAAGGCCGAGATGAAGATGATAGATGGCATTGCATATCTCAACTGTGGGGATTGGGTTGAGTCTTGTACGGCTTTGGTTGAAGAGTATGATGGCACATGGAAAATCATAGATTGGATGCATTATGAAGATTAGTTTAGTACTTTCAGGGGGCGCTGCGAGGGGAGCTTTTCATCTTGGCGTTTTACAAGCTCTTGATGAAAGAGGTATCGAGATAGAAGCGATTTCAGGCAGTAGCATAGGTGCTATCATAGGCACTAGTTATGCGTGTGGAGTGAGCCCAAAAAAGCAGCTTGAGATATTTCGCTCAAGTGAATTTAAAAAAGCTTTCAAATTTAGCTTTTTCGATAAGGGGCTTTTTAGCATAGATAAAAAAGTAGCCATCATCAATGAACTAGTTCCTATAAAAAAATTAGAAGATTTAAAGATAGATATGCATATCACAACCATTGACTTGGTAAGTGGACATGTGATGAGTTTTGACAAAGGAGATGCAAAAACTCTCTGTATAGCTTCTGCTTCTTTGGTGCCACTTTTTAAACCAGTATCTTACCAAGGTTATGAGCTAGTAGATGGAGGTATCATGGATAACCTTCCTTTGGATGTTTTGTTAAAGTATAACAATCCTATCTTTGGAGTTGATTTACACCCTATGCAAAAGGGATTTAAAAACTCTTTGAGTGGAATTATAAAAAGAAGTATGTTTTTGATGTGGAGAGCTTCTGTACAAGAGAAGATAGAAAAATGTGATTTGTATATCAGTGATGATAAACTGTCGGATTTTTCTCTGTTTAGTTTTAAAAAGCTTCAAAAACTCTTTGATTTAGGATATGAGAGGGCATCAAGTTTGATAGATGCCTATGCAAAAGAAGAGTAGGCTTACTTTTCTGCTTCTTTTACACTCTCAAGTAAAACACCTAAGATATCTGTCATCGTAAGGATACCCTCGAGTTCATTGTTATCTATGACTAAAAGACGTTTTACACCACCTTTTACCATAACTTGCGCAGCATACTTTACATCTAACTCTTCAGAGATTTGAAAAGCAGGTTTTGAGTAGATGTCATACACTCTGAGTAAGTCTATATCTCCATCATTTGCTACGATAGATTGGAGGATGTTTTTATATGTCAACATTCCATAAGCATCGTGTGGTTTTAGTTTATCTACAACAAGAGACTTCACCTTTGAATCTCTCATTATGTTTAAGGCTTTTCTAACAGGTGTCATAGGCGATACTTTTACTATCTTGCTTACTGGCACCATTATATCTTTTACTAACATTTTATAACTCCTCTAAAACTTCTTTTTCAAATAATTCAACTTCTTTGCTCTCCATACCAGAGAGATGTGTCAATGAAAATGTAAATACAACTCCATTTGAATTGTCATCATTGTGTAGTCCCAACTCTTTTCTAAAAGCTTTAAAAACTTTCATACTCAATTTTTGTGGCAAAATAAAAAGTAAAACGGATACATTTTCTTCCAAAGTGAGTCCAAAAAATACTTTTTTTTCTTCCAAACCTATGCTCTTTCCGTGTAGTATCGTTACGCCACCAGCTCCAGCTTTTTTAGCAATGTCGATAGCTTCTTCTTCTTTTGAATCTGGAACGATAGCAGCGAGTGCTATAAATCTCATGTCTTTCTCCTTGAAAGTATTATCTGTGCGATGATGCCATATCCCATAACTGTTATCATAGGAAACAGCGAGGCAAAGGCTATAAGCCCAAAACCGTCTATTAGAGGATTTCTGCCATCTATATTTTCTGCAAGTCCAAGCCCAAGTGCTGCAACAAGTGGCACTGTAACTGTTGAAGTTGTAACACCACCACTATCATAAGCGATAGGGATGATATAGCGAGGGGCAAAGTATGTCATGATGATAACAAAGATATATCCTACGATGATATAGTAATGAAGAGGCGTGCCACTCACAAGTCTATAAGCACCAAGGGCGATACCGATGGCAACACCGATGGCAACTGCTATACGAAGTGTTTTTTGATTGATATTGCCTTTACTTATCTCACTAGCCTTCATCGCTATGGCTATAAGTGCGGGTTCGGCCATAGTGGTTGAAAAACCTATCAAAAATCCAAACAGATAGATAAGCCAGTTATTTTGCATAGTAGTAAGCTCATAAGCTACACTCTCACCGATAGGAAACAATCCAAGCTCCAATCCTACGATAAAAGCATCAAGTCCTATGATAACCAAAACTATACCTGTGATAACTTTTTTAAGATGAGGGATGGATTTTTTAATGATGAGATATTGGAAAAAGGCTATTACCAGTAAGATAGGCATAACGTCTTTGATAACATTTAAAAATTCTAAAAAGAGGTTATAAAACCCAAAACGGTTGAGTACAGGAACATTTTGTAAAGTTTCACTCACAAGGGCACCTACATCTGAAGCTGAGCCAAAGTTGTAAACGATGATGCCAAAAACTTGAACAAATATCATAGGTGTCAAAGAGGCAAAAGCTATAAGTCCAAAACCATCTATCGCAGGATTTCTTCCTTTGATCGAAGAGCTAAGCCCTATACCAAGTGCTGCAACAAGTGGTACTGTAACGGTTGAAGTTGTCACTCCGCCACTATCATAAGCAAGTCCGATTATCTCAACTGGAGCAAAAAAAGTAACAGAAACTACTAAGATGTACCCTGCGATGATATAGTACTGGATAGGATGCCCTAAAAGGATACGCAATGCTCCAAGTGCTATGGCAAAGCCAACAGAAAGTGCAACTGTGAGTCTAAGATAAAAAGCATCTATACGACCATCACTGATGAGCGCGGCTTTTTTTGCTATGGCTATGAGAGCAGGTTCGGCGATAGTTGTAGAAAAACCTATCAAAAAAGCAAAGAGTAAAAGCCAAAAAACAGAGCCTTTTCNNCAAAATCATTTGCCAGATTTTCTCCGACAGGGAAGATACCCACTTCAAGTCCACGTATAAAAAGTGCTAAGCCAACAGCAACGATAAAAAGACCCAAACATATAGAAGCCAAATTATCAGGGATACTCTTTATAACAACGAGTTGAAAAAGTGCAACAACCACGATGATAGGTGCCAAATCTTTCGAGGAGTTCTTTAAATCTGATAGAAATATTTTTAGACTTTCATTCATCTTCTTTTTTTCTCCAAGATATTGTAAATCCTTTTGTATCTTCTAAAAGCTCTATCTTTCCGTTGTGTGCTTCGATAATTTGTAAACTAAGGGCAAGTCCTAAACCATGACCTTTTGTTTTTGTTGTTTTAAATGGTTCAAAGAGAATGTTTTTGTTTTCAAACTCTTTTCCACTATCTACGATACTCAGTACATAAGAACTTTGAGTCTCATTGTAGTCAATTTTTACTTGATTTTTCTTTGAAGACTCTTCTAACTCTTCGATAGCATCAATAGCATTGAAGATGAAGTTTTGTAGCACTAGCACCAAGAGTTCTTTATCTCCTCTTACTTTTACATGTGGAAAGTTAAACTCAAACTCAACCTCTTTGGTATAAGTATATTCATCGGTTGCATTTTCACACTCACTTATAAGCTCATCAAGGTAAAAATGAGTAAAATTTGGCTGTAAGCCTTTTGTAAACAAAAGAGTCGCTTTTATGATACGCTCAACTCTCCAGATAGCTTTTCTCATCTCAAGCACTAGAGGTTTACTTTTGATATCTACTCTTTTAAAAAGTGTTGAAGCCAAAAGTGCAACCGAGCCGATGGGATTTCTTATCTCATGTGAGAGGTGTGCAGCGACTTGTCCCATAGAAGCCAATCGTTCCCTTCTCTTTTCCTCTGTTATATCTGTGGCACTGATGACTGTTTTATCTATGTGATGGGCTACTTTTACAAGATAGTAGTTGTTTTTGTATTCGATTTCATATGTGTCCTTATCACTTTGTAGTTGTTCGAGCAGACCACTAAGACACTTTGCTTCAGAGTTTTGCAGAAAAATCTCACCCTCAGTATCTAAAACCCACAGGGCATTTGGTTGGACTTCTATCATCTCACGTATAAAATCTTGCAAAGAGGTGTAAGATTCATTTAGTTTTTTATACTCATCTTCTATGACATACGTTTGATTGATAAGGTCTTCAAGCCCTTTTTTAAATATCTCTTTTTCTTTGTTACTAAGGCTATTGAGCAAGCTTTCATCAATCATACAGTTCCTTAAACTCATTTATATCATACAAGACAACATCACTTCTGTTTAGTTTTATCAACTCTTTAGAAAAACCACTTTTTGAAAAAAGAACAAAAGTATCCACTTCTATGTTGGCCCTTTTGCATTTTTTTTCCAGTGAGTTAAGTATGTTTTTGCATACTTTATGATTTTTCCACTTTGATTCACCAGCGAGTATTTTACCATCTTTTCTCTCGATTAGAAGGTCTATTTCTATATTTTTATCCCAATAACTCCCATGATTTTCTATATTTTCTATACCTATTTTTTTGATGATGAGTTCATTGCTCAACTCTTCAAAACATAAACTTACATACTGTTCAAGTTGCTGTGTTATGTTTTCCATCACTTTGCTAGAATCTACATGTAAAGAATTTTCATAAAGCGGAGCTAAAAATGTAAACCAAAATCTTGTGAAGTTATCCACAAAATGTATCTTGTCTTGTATCTCATATCTTCGCAGAGCTTTTTTGATAAGTTGCCCTTTAAAATCTCTCAAAGGCTTTTCTCTACTGCGCTCTTTTTTAATGATGTTTTTTTCAAAAAGAGTTTTAAACAGATGGCGACTTCTGATTTGAGAGATATTCTCTTTTTTGTAGGCTGTGTAACTTTTTCTATCGCCGATAGCAAGACGCATGAGGAGGGAGTCCAAATCTTTTTGAAAATTTGTATCTGCATCAAAGATAAAGTACGTTTTTAAATCCTCCGCTCTCTCTAGGATTTCACTTTGGATACAAGAGAGGAGGGTTGTGTCAAAACGTAAAAATTTTAAAAAGGGATGAGCATCAAATACAGAGTAAAACTCTATGCTCTCTTGGATAGTAAAGTAATTGAACTTTTCGTGAAACTCTTTAAATCCAAGAGACATCTAAAACTTTTTCCAAAAAGAAGAAGAAAATATGATAAAAACAGTATAGCACTCAAGCCTTCCTATAATCATAGCTATCGAGAGAACGATTTTGTCATACCATGAAAAGAAACCATAGTTTTCACTAGGCCCTGTGAGAGAAAAACCTGGTCCTATGTTGCCAACCATTGCAAAAGCTGTTGAGATAGAACTCATCTCATCAAAACCTCTTGCATAAAGATATGCCATAGTGATAAAAACAGTCATCAAAAAAAGCGATAAAAAGCCAAAGACAGAGCGGATAGTGGTGTTTTTAAGCTCTTTGTTGTCTATGAAGATAGAAGATATAGTATCTGGATTGAGAGATTTTTTAATCTCAAAGATGATGTTTTTTAAAAAGATGATATGCCTGATAGTTTTTAAGCCACCCGCAGTTGAGCCTGTATTTCCTCCAAAAATCATAGCTAAAAACATAATCATGATAGCAAGGTTTCCCCACTGCTCATAATCAAGTGTCGCAAAACCGGTGGTAGTTGTTATAGAAACGATTGTAAAAGAGGAGTGAAGGAGGGCATGATAGAGTGTATCATCGCTGTTAAAGTAGTGCACAAAAGCGAGTCCAAAAGTCAGTATAGAAACCATACTGACAAGCCACTTTGCCTCTTCGTGGTTATATGCCAGCTTATCGCCTTGAAAGAAGCGGATATGCGAGATAAAGTTTATACTTGAAATCAGCATAAAAAAGGTACAAGTCCACAGTATCAAGTCACTTTGATAGTAGCCCAAAGAGTTGTTTTTAGTAGAAAAACCACCTGTTGAGATTGTAGAAAATGCATGGTTGATAGCATCAAACCAACTCATACCAAAAATCTTCAAAAGAAGTAGATTTGCGATAGTGAAGGCAACATATATCCCCCACAACTTCATGGCTGTATCTTTTATCTTTGGGGAGAGTTTATCGAGTGAAATCCCTGTTGATTCTGCTTTGAAAAGACTCACAGAGCCATTTGGGTTTAGTAGAGGTAAAAGACCCACTCCAAGGACGATGATACCCATACCCCCAATCCAATGCGTCAAACTTCTGTGAAAAAGTATGTTTTTTGGTAGTGCTTCTATATCACCAAAGACAGTAGCCCCTGTGGTTGTAAAGCCACTGATGGACTCAAAAAATGCACTTGCTACATCTATGTTTGTTTGTGTAAGATAGGGTATCGCCCCAGCAATTCCGATGAGAATCCAGACTAGATTTACAGAGATGATACTCTCTTTTATATTGAGGTTAATCTCATGGTCTTTTAAAAGATAAAAAACACCAGCATTGATGGCAAGAAGGATAAACATGATAAGCGTGCTAAGAGAGATATCTTCTTCATAGATAAGACCTACTAGGGTAGGGCTTAGAAGAGAGATAAAGACAACTATCCCAACAGCTGTTACAAATTTTAGTATATTTTTACTGTTCATATGTGCCTTATTTTATACACTCTACCACGGATTTTGTGTTTGACTCTTTGGAAAAGGCTATGATGACATCACCTTGTTCTAAGAGAGGACAATCGTGATGGTGTATAAACTCTTCACCTCTTTGGATATAAAAGATACCTTTTTCACAACTTTTATTGTCTATGGGTGGTTTGTTGCCGATGAGCATAGAGTTTGGAAATATCTTTCTCAAAAGGGCGATGCCCTCTCCTCCACAAAAAACACGTTTTGTAACTATCCTTGAGGAAGTTATCTTTTCTAAGATAGAGTAAAAAGCATTCATCTTTTCACCTCTTAAAACCTCAATCCCAAGCTTTCGCATGATAGAGCCATACTGTCTGTTGTTATGGATACCGACTACTTTTTTTATATTTTTTTGTTTTGCCTCTATACACTTTGTGATGTTGTACTCGTCATTTGGTGTTGCAGCGATAAATATATCGGTATTGTCCCCATACTTATCAAGCACTAAGTCCAAGTTATAGTTGCTTTTTAAAACTTCTACACTGTTTTTTAAGATGCTATTTGCTGCTTCACAGTTTTCCAAGTTTTTGTCGATAAGCTTTATGTTTAAGCCTTTTTCCTTAAGTACTTTTGCTATCTCTATACCTAGCTGATTTGCTCCGTAGATGATGCAGTTGTTTGTCGGTTGTTTTGTCCACTTGTCGCAGATAGTGACTCTAAGTTCATTGATAACAGAGGGAAAGGCTAAAAAGTAGATGAGGTCATTTGGTAAAATCATATCAAATTCATTGGGGATAAAAAACTTTTCATCTCTCTCTATCCCCCCAACGATAATCTTGTTTTCCAACTCTTTTCTAAGTGTTGATATCATCTTCTTTGCAACACTCTCACTTGCTCTGATACTGAGCATCAAAGCGTTTGTATAGTCAAATGTCTTGATATTGTTAGCGTGTGGAAAGTCGATGAGGTGATTGAAAGTCTTTGCTACTTCTACTGCTGGGATGATTATCTTTGAGATGCCAAGTTTGGCTTTTATCTTGTCATTGACAAAGAAGTTGTTTTTGAGTCTTACTATCTTTTCGTGTACATTTACGATGTTGTCGATAATCAAAGAGGAGAGAAGATTGACTTCATCAGAGTCTGTAACAGCGATGAAGAGGTCTATATCTTTTTTGATGTGTATGTAAGAACTAGGGTCTTCCACATCTCCATGTATAGGAAGTACATCAAGTGTCTCTTCGATATTTTGGATGGCTTTTTCGTTGCTGTCTATGATGGTGACTTCGTTTTCTTCCATGAGCTCTTTGGCTAAAAAGTAGCCAACTTTACCAGCTCCTGCGATGACGACGTTCATTGTGCTTCTGGCTTATAACTTTTCATAGCTTGTGCATACTGCTTTGTTAAGTGATTCATGTAGGATTTCTTCCTCTCTTTGTCTATTAGGTAGATGATAGAGTGATTGCCGTACTTATCGTAAGTGCTCTGCAAATCATATGAGATTTTGCCACTTTTATCTGAAACTTGTATGATAGCATCGAAAAATGCCTCTTTGTCCTCTTCAAAGAGATTTAGCTCAACCTCTACTTTAAAGACTCTCTCTTCGTGGTCCAAAAAAGCTTTTACAAACTTTACAGAACTCTCTATCGTATCATTGTCAAATATATTTTTTTCAGGGGATATACAAGTGCCATCGTGACATCTAAATTGGTGTTGAAAAAGGTATTGTACATCTTTGCCTAAGAGATGTTCAAACACACCACCAAACAAAAAAAGAGGGAAAAAGGTTAAAAATACAAATATCTTTTTTTTCATATGTTCACTCCTCGTTAGGCACATTCAAATTTAAACAGCCATTTTAGTAAAAATGGAGGGACTATTGTAGTACAGATTATGACAAATATCAAGACAGCATAGACTTCATTGGTCAAGATACCGTTTAACCTACCGATTTCGGCAAAGATAAGTCCCACTTCACCACGAGGTATCATAGAGATGCCTATGAGCATTTTGTTTGTATAGCATTTTTGCGTTATAAAATACGCCCCAAGATACTTTCCAAGTACAGCGATAAGCAAAAAAGTAGCTCCCATAGCCCAAAACTCCAAAGAGCTAAAGTCTATCACTTTGATGTTCATAGAAAGACCAACCATCACAAAAAATATAGGAGTAAAAAGCTGAATGATAGGTGTCATAGAGAGTTTTACTTTTTCTATAAACTCTTCACTTTTTTTCAAACCCAGTCCAAAAGGCAAGAAAAACCTACGAGAAAGAGCGATACCAGCTGCAAAAGAGCCAAGTATCTCAGGCGCTCCACTGAGGTGTGAGAGATAGGAAAAAAGAAGTATCAGCGAGATGATGATGGTAGGGATAGAGCCAGGTACTTGTCTTTGTCCGTGAAAACGTCTCACCAAATCGGACAAAAGGTTTGCTACAACAGGTGCTAAAAGTAAAAACAGAGCCACAAAAAAGCCGACTTTGAAAGTGTTTGAGAGGCTAATCTCCTGCGCTACTGCAAAGTCATATACAAACACCAAGATGATAACACCAAAGATGTCATCTATCACAGCAGCTCCTATGACTATCTGCGCTATGCCAGTTTGTTCTTTGTGGATGTCTTTTAAAACACGAAGCGTGATACCGATGCTCGTGGCTGTAAGCGTTCCACCTATAAACAAAGAGATAGGAAGACTCAACTCAAACAAGTACATACCAGCGAACACAGAGACACCAAAAGGAAAAATCACCCCAAAGATAGCCACTACAAGAGCTTTTGCACCAGCTTCTTTGAGTCTTGCAACATCGGTTTCAAGTCCGACTTCAAACAAAAGAAGGATGATGCCGATTTCTGCTAAAACTTTTAAGACATCATTTACCTCGATAAGACCAAAGCCAGACACCCCCAGGAGTATCCCAGCACTGAGTTCGCCTAGGACAGAGGGTATGCCAAGTTTGGCAAAAAGTTCGCCGAGGATTCTAGCACTGATGAGGATAAGAAAAAGAGTTAGAAAAAAGTTATGTATGTCCATGGGAAAATTCTACTCCAATGTTTCTAAAAAATCAATGAGTGGATTTGGGAGAAAGAAATCTTACATGTAAAGATTTCTTGGCTGCAATGCTTACATGTAAGAAAATTTTTTAACCAAGATTTTTAGTCAGCATTTTCTCTTCTTCCTCTGTAAGATAACGCCACTGGGCACTTTGTATATCGAGCTCAAAACTTCCGATGCTCACACGCTTAAGCTCTAAAACTTTGAGAGGTGTTCCAAACTTTGGATCACTTAGTGCCCCAAAAAGTCTGCGGATATGCCTGTTTTTCCCCTCGTCGATTATGACTTTGAGTTTTGTTTTTGCACCACCAGTGCTGAGTTTTTTAACTTCAAGAGCTTTGAGCAAACCTTGTGGGGTTTGTACCCCTTTGCGTGCTTGGGCGATATGTTCATCACTCACATGACCTCGCACCCAAATCTCATAAACCTTGATGCAGTTTTTAGGGGTAGTTAGTGCGTGGTTTATCTGGCTGTTTGTTGTAAAGAGTAAAAGCCCTTTTGACTCCAAATCAAGCCGTCCAACAGGCATCCATCCATCTGTATATGCCCAAGAGGGCAAGAGGTCATAAACTGTTTTTCGCCCAAGGTCATCACTGCGTGTGACAAGATAGCCTTTTGGTTTATGGAGTGCTAAGAGTTCTTTGGAGTTGTTTGTTGATGTGCTCATGCGCCACATTCCTTTAATAGTACTTGTTTAATGAACATTATATATAGGCTAGCTTGAAATGAGATAAACAAAGGATAAAAAGTAAAATTTAAAGTGGTTCTTGGTTGGAGAAATTCTTACATGTAAAGAAAAATATCATTAAAACTTTATTTTGACCTGAGCCTTTTTTGTCTCTTGCTATATGCTTTTAGCTTATGACGGTAAAGTTTCTATCATGGGTAATTTATGAAGACCTTTATCCCAATTTGCTTTGTTGGAAATAAAAATATGAGCGGTTGGAGTTATAGGGATATCACAATCAAGGCTTCCAGCAGGAACTACCAAAAGTT
>DKEY01000010.1 GCA_002469305.1 Sulfurospirillum sp. UBA6810 | reverse complement strand
GTGTTGCTGAAAACATTATGTCAGGACGACATATCAAGTCAAACCAAAAATGGTACAACGGAATTATCCATACGCCAGCTTACTATAAAGATGAAAAAGCAAACTGGGAAAAAGTTGGAGAACTTATGGAGTTTTTTGGGCTTTCTCAGTATGCGACTACACCAGCTGGAGATTTATCTTATGGAGTACAGCGTAAAATAGAGATGGCAAGAGCTTTAGCGGCAGAGCCTGAGCTTCTTATCTTGGATGAACCAGCTGCTGGGCTCAATGAAAATGAAACGATAGAGTTAACAAATACTATAAGAAAGATACAAGACATGGGTGTTACTATCATGATGATAGAACACGATATGGATATGGTTATGAATCTTACAGAGTACATTACAGTTATAAACTTTGGAGCTAAGATAAGTGAGGGTGTTCCTGCATTTGTCCAAGATGATCCAGTGGTTATAGAAGCTTATATAGGTATAGATGATGAGGACGAATCATGAGTGATACATCAACTCTTTTAGAGATAAAAAACTTACATGTAAGCTATGGAGCTATCAATGCTATAAAAGGTATAGATTTACATGTAAAAAAAGGAGAGGTTGTCACGATACTAGGTGCAAATGGTGCTGGTAAAACAACAACTCTTAGAACTATAAGTGGTCTTTTAAAATCAAGTGAAGGTAGTATAAGCTTTGATGGAAAAGATATCACAAGTGTAGCAGCGCATGATATAGTAACTCTAGGGATGAGTCACTCTCCTGAGGGTCGTAGAGTCTTTAGTACACTCAGTGTAGAAGAAAATCTCATGATGGGTGCTTATACTCTTAAAAAGCATGACAAAGAGACACTTGATTGGATATATGAGATTTTACCAAGACTTAAAGAGAGAAAACAGCAACTCGCTGGAACACTTAGTGGTGGTGAGCAGCAGATGTTAGCTATCGGTCGTGCTATCATGAGTAAACCGAAACTTTTGATACTAGATGAGCCTAGTCTTGGACTTGCACCTGTTTTAGTAAAAGTTATCTTTAAAGCCATAAAGCAGATTAGTGAGAGTGGGGTTACAGTTCTTTTAGTGGAGCAAAATGCAAAAGCGGCACTAAAGCTCGCAAATCGTGGTTATGTGTTAGAGCTTGGAAAGATTACTCATGAGGGAAGTAGTGAAGAGTTACTTAACTCCGAGACTATTCAAGAGGCGTATTTGGGCAAGAAAAAGTAAGTAAAAAAGAGAGCAACCGCTTACCTCGTTGGTGAGCGGTTTTTTTTGCTCATTTTTTATCTTTGTTAAAAGGTAGTGCAAAAAGTAGTACCTTTTTATATTTATAGTTTTACAATAAAAATAAATTCTCAAGAGGAGAAAAGATGAAAAAAAATACAGATGTAATGAACAAGGCGATAGAACTAGCAGAAAAATGGCAAACAAGAGCGACAGAACTTGTAAGTGATTTTGATAAAAAGTTTCATATCAAAATGAACAAAATGCTTAGTAATCCTATGGATAAGGTTTTGCTTATAGAACTTATGGATCAAAGTTTTAGAAGTTCTAATAACAAACGTGTAGCTGACCAGATTGAGTATCTTTTTACAAAGTATGGTATGGCAACATTTTTTACTACAAGTGAGAGATTTTTAGTATTTTTATTTAGAAATGCTGGGATTTATCTTCCTGATATATCTGTGCCGCTATTTGTAAAAAATGTAAGAGAAGATACAAAAACAGTTGTTATCAAAGGTGAGGATGATGAGCTGAATGCACACCTTGTAAAAAGACACGAAGAGGGTACAAGAGTAAATATCAACCTTATCGGTGAAGTGGTACTTGGCGAAGAAGAGGCAGAAGCTAGAATACAAAAGTATATGAAGGCACTTGAAAATCCTAATGTTGATTATATCTCTATCAAAATTTCAACAATCTTTTCTCAAATCAATCCTCTCTCTTATGAAAATACAGTTGAAGAGCTTGTAACAAGACTTAGCCGTATCTATGCACAAGCAGCAAAGTTTCCATATACAAATGCAAAGGGCGAGAAAGAAAATAAATTTATAAATCTTGATATGGAAGAGTATCGAGACTTGTCTTTGACAGTCAATGCTTTTAAAACTACTTTGGAAAAACCAGAATTTAAAGACTTTAAAGCAGGTATCGTTTTACAAGCATATCTTCCTGATTCTCATTTGTGGCAAAAAGATTTGCGTGATTGGGCAAAACAAAGAGTTGAAAATGGTGGCGCACCTATAAAGATGCGTTTGGTTAAAGGTGCAAATATGGAGATGGAAGAGACAGAAGCTGGCTTAAAACACTGGGAAATTTGTCCATATACTAAAAAGATAGATACTGATAGTAACTACAAAATCATGGCAGAATATGCACTAGACCCGCAAAATGCTCCTTATATGAATATAGGTATGGCATCTCACAATCTTTTTGAACTTGCATATGGTTATGAGTTGGCTCGTGCCAATGGAACATTAGAGTATTTTTCTATGGAGATGTTAGAGGGTATGAGTGAGTCTTCAAGACTTGCCATTAAAGAGCTTTCAGGAGAGATTATCCTTTATGCACCAACAGCAAAGAAAGAGCAGTTTACAAATGCCATAGCTTATCTAGTAAGACGTCTTGATGAAAACACAGGAACAGAAAACTTCATCCGTTACTCATTTGGACTAAAAGTTGGAAGTCCTGATTGGGAAATGCTTAAACAAACGTTTATAGACTCTTTTGCAAATAAAAAAGATCTCTTTATCGGAGCAAAAAGAACACAAGATAGACTAAGTGAAAATTGGGATGACTACAAAGGTGGCTCTTTTTACACAGATACATACCATGGTGAAGCTGATACAGATTTTATCCTTCCTCCTAACAAGCAATGGGCAAAAGATATACGCACAGCATGGATGAAAAAAGTAGGCGAAGAAGTGGCTATTGCTCCTGTGGTAGTTGGCGGTGAAGAGATTGTCAGTGAGAGAGAAGTAAAAGAGGTCAAAGACAAATCACAACTAAAAGAGGGTGTGATTTGTGGCAAATATACAGTAGCAAGTGCAGAAGATTTGGCACGCGCAGTTGCAGTTGCGGATGCTGATGTTGATGGATGGAGAAGTTTGAGTCATGCAAAACGCCAAGAGATTCTTTGCAATGTAGCTACCCAAGTGAGAAAAAAACGTGCTGATCTTATCGGGGTTGCTGCGGCTGAGGTCGGAAAAGTATTTAGCGAGACTGACGTTGAAGTAAGTGAAGCGATAGACTTTTTAGAGTTTTATGGACATAGTGCAAGATACTTCGAAAAATTTGAAAATTTAGAGTTTAGTGGAAAAGGTGTTGGTGTAGTCACTCCTCCTTGGAATTTTCCTATCGCAATCCCAGTGGGTGGTATAACAGCAGCTCTTGCTGCAGGAAATACTGTTATCGTGAAACCAGCTTCTGTTGCTGCGCTTTGTGGGTATGAGTTATGTAAATGTTTTTGGGATGGTGGTGTGAGCAAAAATACACTTCAATTTGTTCCATGTGCAGGTGCACTTGCTGGAGAGCATTTGATAAAAAATCCTAAAGTTGATTTTGTTATCTTAACAGGAGGAGAAGAGACTGCATACAAGATGCTAGAGACTCGACCAAATCTTTTAGTAACAGCAGAAACAGGTGGAAAAGATGCAACAATAGTAACAGCGATGGCTGATCGTGACCAAGCTGTTAAAAACATAGTACACTCAGCCTTTTCAAATAGTGGACAAAAATGTTCAGCAACTTCTCTTTTAGTTTTGGAAGAAGAAGTTTACAATGATGAAGAGTTTAAAGTAGCTCTTGTTGATGCGGCAAAAAGTTTACATGTAGGTTCTGTTTGGGATTTTAGAAATCGTATAGGAACGTTGGCAAATCCTGTTTCAGGAGCATTGAAAAAAGCTGTTGAAACACTAGAATCTGGAGAAGAGTGGTTACTCAAACCAGAATATGCAGATGAAAACGAGTATATGCTCAAACCTGCTATCAAATGGGGAGTAAAAGAGGGCAGTTTTTGTCATATGACAGAACTTTTTGGTCCTGTACTTTCTGTGATGTGTGCTAAAGATTTGAAACATGCGATAGAGATAGTCAATGCTACTGGCTATGGACTGACTTCAGGTATAGAATCACTCGATGCTAGAGAAGTGGATTACTGGAGAGAAAATCTAAAAGCGGGTAATTTATACATCAATCGTGGAACAACAGGTGCTATCGTACTTCGACAACCTTTTGGTGGTATGGGTAAATCTGCTATTGGTTCAGGAAGAAAAGCAGGTGCTTATAACTATGTAACACAGTTTATGAATTTTACAGAGCTAAAAGCGCCAAAAGTTGTAAAAGCACATTCTCACAAATTAGTTAGCGTTGTAGAAAACTGGATAGATGCTTTAGACAAAGGTATTCATACCTCTTTCAAGGAAGATTTTAACAAGCTAAGTGGAGCTGTACAAAGTTACTTGGAGCATTTTGAAAATGAATTTGACGCAGAGCATGACTATTTTAAACTAAGAGGCGAAGATAATATCTTTAGATACTTGCCACTCAGTAAAGTTGCTCTAAGAGTAGTAGAAAGTGATAGCTTGTTTGATGTTTTAAGTAGGATTATGGCTGCTAAGATCAGTGGTGTAAGCTTACATGTAAGTATTGATGCAAGCATTGAAAATGCAGTTGTTTCTTTTATTTTTGAAAACAAAGATTTATTATTGGCAACAAATGATGTTCTTAAAAGAGAGAGTGAAGAAGAGTTTGTAAAATGTTTCTCAAAAGTTGAGCGTATCATATACTCTCATGAATCAAAAGTTTCAGATTTTGTATTTGCAAATGCTGCTAAAATTGCAAAATTTATCGTAAGAGCAAAACCAATGCAAGAAGGACGTATAGAGCTACTCAACTACTTTGAAGAGCAAAGTATATCTCATAGTTACCATAGATATGGAAACATAGGCATAAGAGGGTTAAAGAAGTAAGAAGGTTGGGGAGATTTAAAATCTCCCCTTTTTTTATTTTAATTTTGAGATGATATCTTGGTTTAAATCAAGTCTCTCTCTGTTTGTTTTTATGCTAGTTTCATTCTGAACAATTTTCTCTTTATTTTCTTCTATTTTCTTTCTATTGTTCATAATCTCTTCACGGTTTAATTCGATAAGTTTGTTTAACTCATCAACTCTTTTTTCGTATTTATTAATCAAATAATAAATAACATAAACTAAAATGGCAACTAAAATCCATTGTAACATAACAATTCCCCTTGATTTTTTTTATGATTGTACTCTTTTTAAAGTTAAATATATTATAACTCAACTATCTCAAAAATATATTCTCTTTTATGTTTGGATTCGATAATTTCTTTTACATGTAAGTTTTTAAATTTGATATTTTCAAACTCTTCTATGGACTCAGGTTTGTATTTTGCCAAATCTCTGAGTATCATTCCTCTGTAAGCCTTAGCCCAATGGCTTACTACTTTAGAGTCTTTCAAAAATTTCATAGTGATATAGGGTTGTTTTAGAGTGTAAAATTTTTCGTAAAAACCAGCTCGCAAATCAATAACAAATTCATCTTGCAATAATGTATCTATCTCTTTTGAAAAATTTTGTTTATAAAATGCTTCTATTTTAAAATCTCGTATCTTTGAGCCTTGCTTTAATTTATAGTAAGGAATTTTATCTTTTGCCATCAAAGGGCCAAATAAATTAGAAAAAATCAAAACGCTATTATATAGGTAGTTTTTTTCACACTCACTTAGTGACTTAAAATCCAAATACTCATATGCCACACCACTGTATCTTTGTATAGCTTCTATGGTTTGAGAATTGAGCAAATTTAGCTTTTTTAAACGTAAACACTCTTCTTCATCTTTTGTTCCGTAAATCTCTCTTAACTCATCTACGCTAGCATTATATACATGAACGGAGAATTTATTGACAATTTCTAATCTCTTCTGATACAAAGAGGGAAAGATAAAAGAATCTTCATTGATAGATTTATGAACGGATTCTTGGGATTTTGACTCACTTGGAGAAAATAAAATTTTCATTACTATGCCTTTTGGATGTAATTAATTTTGTATATTGTAACTAAATTTTCAAAAATTATAAAAAAACCATTGACATTAAAAAACTTTTGAGATATAATTTCACCTCACAANNCTTGTAAGCAGTAGGTCGGCGGTTCAAGTCCGTTCACCGGCTCCATCTGATTGTGAAATTAGTAACAGTGTTTGACCAGGAATTGGTGAATATAATATAGGGTGAGATACTCAAGTGGCCAACGAGGGCAGACTGTAAATCTGCTGATTTTTATCTTCGAAGGTTCGAATCCTTCTCTCACCACCAATTACCAAAATTTTGCGGGAGTAGCTCAGTTGGCTAGAGCATTAGCCTTCCAAGCTGGGGGTCGCGGGTTCGAGTCCCGTCTCCCGCTCCAAGATTTTATTTAGCTGGGAGCTGTTGAATTTTTTCTGCTTTACAACACTACAGAACAAGTTCAGTGGTCTCGCCTCAAGTCTTATGAAATCAATTCGTTACTGTTTGCTGATATGATGTCAGTTTACGAGGTCATATGTAATTGCTCATATGGCTCAGAGGTAGAG
>DKEY01000142.1 GCA_002469305.1 Sulfurospirillum sp. UBA6810 | reverse complement strand
AGCAAAAAACTGCCATGGCTGAAATAACTATCCTTTTTAGTATCTCGGTGATACTTTTTTTATCACCATTTTTTTCAAGATACTTGCGTATCCCTACTCCTTCTGTGGAGATTATCTTAGGAGCACTGAGTGCTTATTATGGATTGATTACTGATTTTTATCTTTTTGAACTCATTGCACATGTAGGATTTTTCTATCTTATGTTTATGGCTGGAACAGAAGTTGACTTAAAAATCTTTGTTACGACAGATAAACAGATACTCAAAAAAGGTGTTTTATACCTTATCTTTTTATATATTATCTCCTCTTTGAGTGTTTTATACTTTGAGTTAAACAAAATCATCATTATCATCGCACCAACGCTCTCTGTTGGACTCATCTTAGCACTCTATAAAGATTATGGGAAAGGAGCAAAGTGGCTCAATCTCTCTATGCTTATAGGAACTATGGGAGAACTTGTGAGTATCTCTTTGCTTACTTTTGCTGGTGCTGCACTAGAATTTGGCATAGGTTTTGAGCTTTACAAAGCTGTTGCTTATCTTATACTCTTGCTCTCTGCCATGATAATCATCTTTAAACTTTTACATGTACTTTTTTGGTGGTATCCTGAAATCAAAATTTATCTTATGCCTCATACCGATAAAGAAGAACAAGACCTTAGACTCTCTATGGCTCTGTTTTTTCTTATGATTGGTATCATGCTACTTCTACACCTTGAAGTTGCTTTTGGAGCATTTTTGGCAGGTATCTTTATAGCGACATTTTTTGAACATAAAAAAGAGTTGCCTCACAAGATATCTTCATTTGGTTTTGGATTTTTAGTTCCTATATTTTTTGTTTATATTGGCTCGACTTTAGATTTGATGACACTTACAGTTGAAGGAGTAAAAGAATCCTCTTTTTTAATAGTTGGGATTATGATAGTAGGAAGAATTTTATCTGCTTTGGTATTTTACAAAGATTTATCAAAATTTGATTTATTGAGATATGCACTCTCTCAGTCTATGCCACTCACTTTAATGATAGCTATCGCTACTATCGCTTATAATTCTCATAGCATTGGTAAGCTACTCTACTCTGCTCTTATCTTAGCGGCAATCATAGAAGTTATCATCAGTATGACGAGTATAAAAATATTATCAGCACTTTCTGCTCGTTATGAAAAGAAAACAAAATAAGTTAAAAAATAAAATTAATCTCTATTCTCATCATTTTGTAATAATAGAGCGTGTATTATAATAAAAAAGAATATTTCAAAAAGGAATGCATATGCCAAATAGAACGGTTACAGTCACTGATAATAGAACAGGCAAAAGCTTTGATTTTCCTATATTAGAACCAACAATCGGTCCTGATGTTGTTGATATCTCTAAGTTTTACTCTGATACTGGTATGTTTACATTTGATAGAGGCTTCACTTCTACTGCAAGTTGTCGCTCTCGCATAACATATATAGATGGAGCAAAAGGCAAGCTGATGTATAGAGGATATGACATTTCATATCTCGCTACAAAAAAAACATTTTTAGATACCGCTTTTCTTCTTTTGCATAAAGAATTACCAACTGATGAACAAATGGCAGCATTTAAAGTAGAATTGCAAAAAAGATCTTTTGTTCATGAAAGTATGAAAAAACTCTTTGATGCTTTTCCTGACAATGCCCATCCGATGGCGATACTCTCTTCAGCAGTTGCAGCCCTTTCTACATTTTACTTTGACTCACTAGATATGGATTCTCCAGAAGAAGTTATAGAGATGGCTCACAGAATTGTTGCAAAAATACCAACTATTGCAGCACTCTCTTATAGATACTCAAATGGTTTGCCTGTAATCTACCCTGATCTTTCAAAGGGATTTACAGAAAACTTCTTATATATGCTAAGAGGCTACCCTCATCATCACGTTGATTTAAAACCGATAGAAGTACAAGCACTAGATACTATTCTTACACTACATGCTGACCATGAACAAAATGCTTCAACAACTGCTGTACGTGTTGTTGCTTCCACTCATGCACATCCATATGCAGCTATCTCCGCTGGTATCGGTGCACTTTGGGGAAGAGCGCATGGAGGAGCAAATGAATCTGTTATCCGTCAACTAGAACTTATAGGTTCTGTTGAGAATGTAGATAAATACATCCAAAAAGCAAAAGATCCTAATGATCCATTTAGATTGATGGGATTTGGCCATAGAGTTTATAAAAACTTTGATCCTCGTGCAACTATACTTAAAAATATACAAAAACAGTTAGTCGATGAGCTAGGACTTGACACAGAGCTTATGGCTATCGCAAAAAGAATTGAAGAAATTGCACTGAGTGATGACTACTTTATCTCAAGAAAACTATATCCAAATATCGACTTCTACTCTGGGGTTATTTTACAAGCGCTCAGAATTCCAAAAGAGATGTTTGCTGTTATATTTGTTATCGGAAGAACTCCAGGTTGGATTGCTCAGTGGATTGAACTTAAAGAGCAGCCAGACATGAAGATAGCACGTCCTCGCCAACTCTACCTTGGACCTGATGAGAGAACACCTGAGTTTTAAACGAGTAAAAGTGGGAGAGTCTCTCTTCCACTCACTTCAATCTTATAAAAAACCCTTCATCAACTTTTGATATATCATATCTATACTGACCATCTAACTCTATAACTACACGGTAGTATCCATCATGATTTCCTATCACTATCTTTTCAAAAGGTTTTATATCAAGTGGAAATTCTTTTGTAGTAAAAGATAAATCTTTTTCAAAATCTATAACTATCTTATATGGCTTTGTAACAAGAAAATCTCTTATCTTCCTGTCTTGTGTTTTTAACCAAATATTTTTTTCAATCAAATCAATCGAAAGTGTATCCCTGAAATTGAGACTCTTTTTTATAGGCTCTTTTACAGCTACTGTTTTCTCTGTATTTGCTGCTTGTTCTTCTATCTTGATTTGTGGCATAGCAAAAGCTTTTTTCAAAACCAATTCATCATGCCAATCTATATCTTTATCTATTGCAACAACCTTACTCTCTATGCTACCATCTAGGTTTTGATAGTGAAGTTCCATGCTTTTTAAAATCCTTGCAGTACTTGGAAGTTTGATGCTTTGCTCTACAAAAGATGCTCTTGTATTTTTTATACTTGTAGCTTTCCCAATAGTATCAGCAGATTCTATGGAAACAAAAGGATTTTCTCTTGCAGAAATTAGTGTTATAAAGAGGGATAGTGTTAAAAGATGCTTCAGCATGTGGGCTATTTTCCTTTGCTATCAGGGTCTAAATCTTTGAGTTCAAAATACTCTTTTTGTAGTATAGCATTTTGTTCTTTTAGATTTATAACCTTATTTTCCAAGATTTCTTTGTCAGTTTGTAGATTTAAAAGTACGTCTAAAGAACTCTTACCAAATAAAAGGTCTCCCACATATACGCCAAATCCACCAACAAGAAAGATGAGAATTATCACTTTTGCGTAAAAGAGAACTCCCTTGGAGTTCCCTTTTAGCTCATCATTAAACTCTTCTAGTATTTCACTCATTTAGATAGATTACTTAAAAAGTGCTTTTCCTAGGTATTCACTACTACTCACTTCTAAGCCTATCTCTAAAAGTCTGTTGTACTTTGCGATTCTGTCACTTCTTGAAGTACTTCCTGTTTTTATCTGACCACAGTTAAGAGCAACAGCAAAATCTGCGATAAAAGCATCTTCACTCTCACCACTTCTGTGACTCATAACACAGTTATAGTTATTGCGCTGAGCTAGTCTGATAGTATTCATTGTCTCAGTTACAGAACCTATCTGGTTTGGCTTGATAAGGATAGCATTTGCTATACCTTTTTCAATCCCTTCAGCCAAAATCTTTGCATTTGTAACATAAAGGTCATCTCCAACGAGTTGGACTTTATCTCCAAGCTTTTGAGTTAAGAGCTTCCAACCATCCCAGTCATCTTCACTTAATCCATCTTCGATAGATACGATTGGGTACTTTGAACATAAATCTACATAATAATCAGCTAACTCTTCACTACTTAACTCTCTGTTTTCACTTTTTAAAACATATTTTCCAGACTCATTTATAAGTTCACTAGCGGCAACATCAAGTGCGATAGCTATCTGCTCACCTGGTACATATCCTGCTTTTTCAATCGCTTGCATGATAACTTGTATAGGCTCTTCATTTGATTTGAGATTTGGTGCAAAACCACCTTCATCACCCACGGCAGTTGACTCACCCATGCCATCGATGATCTTTTTGAGGTTATGGTAAACTTCAGCACTTGCTCTTAAACCCTCTTTAAAATTTTCAAATCCAATAGGCATAACCATATACTCTTGAAAATCTACGGAGTTATTTGCGTGTTCTCCACCATTGATGATATTTAGCATTGGAACTGGCATAGTCATAGCATTTGCACCACCTAGATATCTATATAGAGGGATATCTAAGCTTTTTGCCGCAACTCTAGCCACAGCCATACTCACACCAAGAACTGCATTTGCACCAAGATTTGAGTAGTTCTCTGTTCCATCAAGCTCTTTCATAGCCATATCAACAGCTGCTTGATCAAAAGGACTCATACCTATGAGAGCATCTGAGATTTGGACATTGACATTTTCACAAGCTTGTAAAACACCCTTGCCCATATAACGTCCATCGCCATCTCTTAACTCAAGCGCTTCTCTTTTCCCTGTACTTGCACCACTTGGCACTATCGCATTTGCACTTGTTCCATCGCTTAGTATAACTGTCGCTCTTACAGTTGGATTTCCTCTACTATCAAGAACTTCATCTGCAAAAATATCATCAATATAAATCACTGTATCTCCTAGTTAAATTTTAAAAAGCTAAATGTCTTCTTCAACACTCTCATCGAGGTCAGATACATCTACAGCTATCTTTGTACCCATAGCTTCTTTGATTTTTGCTTCAATCTCTTCTGCTATAGTTTTATTTTCTTTTAAAAATGCCTTTACATTTTCACGACCTTGCCCTAGTCTAGTTTCACCATAACTAAACCATGCGCCACTTTTATCTACGATATCAAGTTTAACACCATAATCTACAAGTTCACCCTCTTTAGAGATACCCTCACCAAACATGATATCAAATTCTGCTTGTCTAAAAGGAGGTGCAACTTTGTTTTTTATAACTTTTGCTTTTACGCGGTTTCCTATCTGCTCTTCACCTTGCTTGAGCGTTGCTATCTTTCTTACATCAATTCTCACAGAAGCATAAAACTTTAGAGCATTTCCACCTGTTGTTGTTTCAGGAGAACCATAACCCATCGTTCCTATCTTCATACGGATTTGATTGATGAAGATGACAGTTGTATTCATCTTGTGAACAACACCTGTAAGTTTTCTCAGAGCTTGGCTCATAAGTCTTGCTTGAAGACCCACATGAGTATCTCCCATATCGCCTTCTATCTCACTCTTTGGAGTAAGCGCTGCTACTGAGTCTATAACGATAACATCAACTGCACCTGAGCGAGCTAGTGTTTCAACTATATCCAAAGCTTGCTCGCCAAAGTCTGGTTGTGAAACTAAAAGATTTTCCGTATCAACACCAAGATTGCCTGCATACTTTACATCAAGAGCATGTTCTGCATCAACAAAAGCACAGATACTGCCTTCTTTTTGTGATTGGGCTATGATCTGAAGTGCCAGAGTAGTCTTACCTGAACTCTCTGGTCCATATATCTCTATAATCCTGCCTTTTGGAACACCATCAATCCCTAAAGCTATATCAAGACCGATAGAGCCTGTGCTTATAGAAGCTATTGGTTCAATAACACGGTCGCCTAAACGTACCAATGCGCCCTTACCAAAAGCTTTATCTATCTGCTTTACAGCGAGTTCTAGTGCCTTTTTTTTGTTGTCATCAATCTTCATGGAATTCCCTTTTGTAATGAGTTTTTATTTTAACATTTTGTGCTTGAAAAAGTCTTTAGAAATCTAAAGGACTTAAAACTTTTGTCTTATTTATCTGTGAGACTACATGAGTATAAACCATAGTTGTTTCGACACTTCTATGCCCAAGTAGTTCTTGAATGGTTCTCAAATCTATACCCGCTTGCAACAGGTGTGTAGCATACGAGTGTCTAAATATATGTGATGTTACCCTTTTGTTTATATTTGCTTTTTGTGAAGCTTGTTTTATGTTACGCCCAAATGTCTGAGGGTGAATGTGATGGCGTCTTATAGCCCCACTTCGTGGATCTTTGCTTACTTTGTTCATAGGAAACAAAAATTGCCATTTTGTTTCCATCTTTGCTTTGGGATACTTTTTTTCAAAAGCATAAGGCATATAAACACTCCCATATCCTTCAGCCAAATCCTTTACATGTAACTCCTCTACGAATGTAACTTGAGCTAAAAGTTTTGTCTTTAGCTTTTTTGGTAAAGGTAAAGTTCTGTCGCAAAGGGATTTACTGTCCCAAATGTATATCTTGTCAAATCCAAAGTCAATATCTTTGATTCTTAGATTTAAAATCTCACTCATCCTCAAACCGCAACCGTACATCAAAGAGGTCATAAGGTTATATATGCCATTTGTTCCAAATATAATTTCTCGTACTTCTTCTTTTGTTAAAACAGTCGGTATATGCTTTCTCTCCTGTGCTCTTAGTGCTTGTATGTCCCAGTCGCTCATGTCTGTGCCTAAAACTTCTCTATACAAAAACAGTATCGCAGAAAATGCTTGATTTTGTGTGGTGGGAGATACTCTGTTTTTAACTGCAAGGCTGGTTAGATACTGCTCTATCTCGTTTTTTCCCATCTCTATGGGATGCTTTTTGTTGTGAAATAATATATAGCATTTTATCCAATGCACATACGTCTTTTCAGTCGAGATACTATAGTGTTTTAATCTTATCTTGTCTCTGACCAAGTCTAGCAATTTGTTTTTTTGACTCACATCTACCCCCTTCACTTAAGGAATAAAATGTTCTTTTAAAAGGTTTTTCAACAAATACCTAACATACAGTTCAAATATCTACCGTGTTCCTTTTAAAAACACATTTTATGTTTAAGGATTATAGAGTACTTGTTAAAAAACAGCAAAATACATTACAAAATGCAATATTTTTAACAAATCAATGAATATTTTTTATGTTTAGTTAATTATCAGATAAGAGCTGAGTGTGTTATAATGTTCGTTGAATAAATAGTT
>DKEY01000013.1 GCA_002469305.1 Sulfurospirillum sp. UBA6810 | reverse complement strand
TTCCTAAAACTTCTATTTTCATTTTATTCTCCTCTTTCTAATATATTTTTTAAATCATGCCCTTTTATAAACTTGCTTTCGCTGTTTATAAAAGGGGTTTTATCTAAGGTTTTATGACAAACTATACAATCATTAATCACTTTATGTTGTTCCATTGAAGTCATTTTTTTTACATCATGGCAGGAAAAACAGTCTGTTCCACATCCACTCATCGGTGTATTTTTAAGACTCTCAGGTGGATGACAAGTCGTACATGTAGCTAAAGGCTGGTGTCTTACGTCATTTACAATATCAAGCGTTGGGTGACACGAAACACAATCAGCCGTACAAGCAAAAAGTGTCACAACAAACAAAACTACAATGCTTGCTAGTTTCAATACCATTTTTAAGCCTTGGGCATTTGATCTATGAGTTGCATGATATCAACAGCACAACACCTTTTGTTTGGATTGAGCTCTTCGCAATGCTGGGCACTCTTACAAGCACCCGTAGCATCAACGATATCTTTGACATTTTTTGCACCATTTTTGATAGCTTCTTTCATAGTGCCAACACTCACTTTTTCGCAATAACACACAAGTGCATCGTCACTTGAAATATCTGTTTTAGTTTGTGTATTTTGCGTATTGCAACATAAATCTTCCATACTTTTCCTTATTTTTTTTCTTTCATTTGTAGGGCATCAAAGTATTCTTTTGCATTATCGCCACGCAAAAAATCAACTGTTTTTAATAAACCATCACTAAGGTATTTTGCATTAAACCCTTGTAGGGATAAAAAAATTCTTGCCATACTTGATCTATCATAGTGTGGACATGCGGTGATGATAAGTTTATCTTTTGGCAATTCATGAAAACGCTTTGGAAGCTCATTTATGGGGATATTGATAGCTCCTTTTACATGCCATATCGCATACTCTTCTGGAAATCTTATATCTACCAAAACAGCCTCACCGTTTTCAACAAGAGCTAACATTTCAGGAGTTTTGATCTTCATCCTTCCCCGCTCTACATAATCAAAGTTTGAAAGATATTCTTCAAAACTAATTTTTTTGAGTTCTATAGCATTAATAAAACCAACAATTAAAAACATTGTAATAAGCACTTTTTTCATCTTTTTTCCTTTTATTTAAATTTATTTAAAAACTTTATAGTAAACGCCACTTAAAAACAGTTTTATTGGTTTTCTCTATCTCACCTCCAACTGTTTATTTGATTTTACTCTATTGCGTGCAAATATAACATATAAGCACGGCATAAAAAAGAGTGCGACAAAAACTTCCATCAAAAGTCCCCCAATTGCAGCTATTGCCATGGGTTGGAGCATATCACTCCCAGCTTCTAATGCAAGTGCTAAAGGAACAAGTCCAAAAAGTATAGCCGTGGAAACCATCACAATAGGTCGCAACCTCAATGATGCTGCTTTGATGATCGCTTGAGTGGCACTTAATTGTTCTCTTTCTTGCAAATTTTTTGCATAAGTAAAGAGCAAAACACCTGCATTCACAACAGCAGCTAATACCACTAAAACACCGATGATAACCGTTGCTCCTAAGGGGGTATTTGTAGTAAACAATAGCCCAATAGATCCCACAAGTGCAAATGGCATAGAGCCTAAAATCAAAAGTGGAAATTGAATATTGTTAAATTGTACCGTTAAAACAATAAAAGAGAAAAAGAGTGCAAATCCCATAATGAGGGTGATATCACTAATCATATCCCCTAACATCTCAGCATCTCCCCCATATTCGAACTGATACCCAAGTGGCAATTCAATCTTTGCCATAGCAAGTTTGAGTTGTGCAAGCGCCTCTGTTATGGTTGCATTACTAAGGTCACTTGTAACAGTTATCATTTTGATTTGATTTTCTCTTACAATCTCAACAGGTCCAGAAGCTAACTCAATCTCTCCTATCTCTTTAAGACGCACAAAAGTTCCCATTTGTGTAGCGATAAGGAGATTTTCAAGATCACTCTTGTTATTTATCGTAGTATCATCCATCATAAGTCTAATATCATAACTAAAATCTCCATCGCGAAGTTTTGTAGAAACAGTTCCTGCAACCATCGTTCGAAGGGTTTGTGATATTTGTGCTATAGAGATTCCAAGCTCTGATGCCCTGATTCTATCGATATGAAGCTGGTACTCTGGTTTCGTCATATCCATAGCAATTTGGACATTAGTAAGCTCTTTGAGACTCTTCATAGACTGAACAACTTGATTTGAAATATCAAAGAGTTTTTGCAAGTCTGCCCCTTTGATTTTTACCTCAATATCTGCAGTTCCTAGTTTTCTCATCCCTTTGATCTTATCTTGATAGACTTTTATCTGTGCCCCTGGAGCATTTATTTTTGCGATAATTGGTCTAAGTTTTGCTATAAACCCAGCTGTGCTTATCTTCCTTGCCTCTTTTGGCATAAGTTGAATACTCACTTGTCCCTCATTGGCTATCTCATAAGTAACCGTACCCACAGGTCTTCCACCTGCTATGGAAAATATACTTTCGATATCTGCCACATCTTTGAGCTTCTCTTCTATCTTTGAAAGTAAAGCATCTGTTTCCAACACGGAAGATCCTGTTGGGAGTTTCACTTTAACAACAACTCGTCCATCGTCTATTTTTGGTAAAAATTCACCACCAAGTGAACCGCTTATATAAATACCACCTGCTAAAATAGCACAAAAAAGTATTAATACAACATAGCGAAATCGCAAAATACTTCCAAGGAATTGCTCATATTTTCGTATCACAGTATCAAAAAATCTCTCGAAGAGACTTTTCTTTACATGTAACGCACCTTGCTTAAGCAGTAAACTTGTGAGCATCGGGGTAAGTGTTATTGCTGTTGCCATACTCACTAAAACAACCCCCGCTATAACCAAAATCAACTCACGAAAAAGCAAGCTGATAAGCCCTGGAACCATCAAAAATGGAACAAACAGAGCCAAAAATGCAAAAGTCGCTGCAATAACAGCTGATCGTATCTCATCGGTTGCTTCAAGAGTTACTTGATAGAGTGGCAGTTGTGGATTATCTTCGTGCCGTTTTGAAATCGCTTCAATAACCAAAATAGAGTTATCCACAAGTACCCCAATAGCTATAACAAGTCCCCCCATTGAGAAGATATTTAAAGAAAATCCACCCCATTGCATCAATGCAAAATTGACAACCAAAATCGCACCTAAAGCACTCACTATTACAACCGCTTGTCTCCATGAACCTAAAAAGAGCCATGCAATGATGATAACCAAAAAGGCTGCTTCAAGGGCCGATTTTGTAACTCCATCAAGAGCATCTGTGACATAAACACCTTGATTATCAACAATACCTAAAGTTATCCCATCAGGCAAGCTTGCTTTGAGTGCATCTATCTTCTTTTGAACCTCTTGTGCAGTTTGAGCGGTATTTGCATCTGATTGTTTGAGGACGCTTAGTTTGACAGCAGATGACTGATCAACCCTTGTAAAAATTCTAGCTTCCCTATGACTATCGATCACTTGGGCTATATCTTTTATGCGTATATTTTGTGTTCCGTTATGATAGACAACAACATTTCTAATCTCCTCAAGAGAATTAAACTCTCCCATCGTTCGCGCGATGATCTCTTGTGAACCTACTGTAACTCTTCCGCCAAATTGTTCAAGGTTTTCATCACTGAGTTTTTTGGCAATATCATTGAGTGAAAGATGGTATTTCTCTAATGCTTCTGGTCTTATATGCATCCGAATCTCTCGCACCAATCCTCCGATGATTTCAGTTCCAGCGACCCCTTTGACTGCCAAAATCTGATCTTGCAACCACTCATCAGCCCAAGTACGCAGTTGTACTAAATCCCAAAGTTCAGATCTTACTGTCATCTCCAAAATAGGAATTTGTGAAGGATCTGCTTTGAAGATAATAGGCGGATCTATATCTTTTGGAAGTTTTTTTGCTACCCTCGCAAGAGCCTCTGAAGCATCTTGATAGGCAACATCGATATCGCGTCCATATCCAAAATTTACAACCAAACTATACATCCCCTCGATAGATGAAGAGCTCAAAAAATCAAGCCCATCAACACTCATCATCTGTCGCTCAATAGGATCTGCAATACTTGTATCTATCTCATCAGGAGTTGCGCCTGGCCAATAGATATTGAGTTTTATCATAGGATAGGTCATATCTGGCAAGAAATTGACAGGTAATCGCAAAAATCCATACAAACCAAAAACAATCAATGCCAAAGCGATTGCAGCGGTAGAAAACTTTTTAGAAAGGGCAAATTGTGTAATATTCATACTAGACTACTTTATTTTGATTTATCAGCAACGATAGAAACACTCATGCCATCTTTGAGATTTTGAAATCCTGCTGTAATAATTTGATCATTTTCATTTACACCATCAAGAACCAAAACACGACCATCAATCTCAAATCCTAGTTTTACCTCTTGTTTGTAAGCTTTATTTTCTTTTGCTACAAATACAAAAGTTTTATTTTCTTTATCTTTGAGGATGCTTATAGCAGGAACAGAAAGGGCATTTTGTAGTTTTTGCAACACTATTTCAACCCGTGCAAACATTTGTGGAATGAGAGCAATGTCTCCTTGTATTTTTGCCTCAACCGCTCTTGTGTGCGTTTTTGGATCAAGTTGTGGGTAAATTCGTGTGATTTTTGCTTGAAATGCCTTGTTTGGATACGCATCAAGCAAGATATTTATTGCTAGATTTTTATCTAACTGCATACTATATTGCTCAGGAACATTAAAGAGTATAACGATACTTGATGGATCATAGATTTCAACAAGTGGCGCTCGTGGAGCAACATAATCTCCCTCTCGTACATGTACCAAAGAAACAATCCCATCCCATGGGGCTTTGAGCGTATAATCACTGAGTGTTTCTTGTGCCTTGATCAAATTTGCTTTTGCATTTTCATATTTTGAGAGAGTGCCCTCAAGTGCGGATTCTGCTATTGCACCTTGTTCAACCAAAACTTTCACTCGTTTCAATTCAGCTTCTTGTTCTCTAAAAGCTTGCTCCGCAGAATTTAATTGTGCTTTTGTTGTTTGTCTATTACCTATGCTCAAAAGTGATTGTCCCTTAGTAACACTATCACCTTCTCTTACATAACAATCAGCACGACATCGCTCCACCGGACCCTCACTAGGAGAGGATATTCGTGCTGTTTGCGTAGGTTGCGTACTTCCTGTTAGTTGCAGCGTTTGCTTAATGTCTTGTGCTTTTATCTCACTAGCACTTACCTTAACAGCCTTTATCACACCCTCACTTGCGCCATATACAATACTTGAAAGCACCAAGAATGCAAGGAGTATTTTTTTGAGTTTATTGAACATTGGATTTCCTTTGGTTAGCATTTGTTTGTGTATAATCTTCACCTGTAGCATAAATGATTTTTGCATAAGCGATATGTCCTAGCGAGACCATTTTTGCATGATTGGTTTGAGCATTGAGCAAGTCATTTTGTGCATCCATGAGATCAGTTTGGGAACCTTTGCCAAGGGAGTATTTAAGTTCCTCTATACGCAAATTTTCTAGTGCAAAATCGATAGCTTCTTTTGCTAATTTCGCTCTTTTTCTTGAAGATTCAAATTCACTAATGGCATTTCGTATCTCATTTTGGATTTTAAGCTCAAGCGAAAGCAAACGCTCTTTTGTAGCTTGTAAATTGGCATAACTTACCCCTATTTTTGCCTCAGTTGCACCACCTGTATAAAGGGGAATACTAAAACTAAGTCCGATTGATCCCGTTGATTCATCGCTATTAGCTTCATCCATTAAGTCACGGTAAGTATAGTTTCCATAGAATCCAACTGTTGGTTTATCCCCTGCTTTTGCGATGATCACTTCTTGTTTTAGTGCTTCTAGTTTTGCCTTGAGTGATAGGTAATCACCTCTATTTTGTAACGCTTTTTGGTACAAATCTTTTGGCAACATAAATGTGTGATCAAACTGCATATCCATCTCATCCATGTCAATTTTTACACCATCATCATTAAAATAGTTGTCAAAGCCAATAGTAATATAAAGAATTGAATACAAAGCGGAAAGTTTATTTTTTGCATCTTCTAACATCTGTTTGAGATCTGCTATGCGTACATTTGTTTTGAGAATATCTACTTTTGCAACATCTTTGAGTTCATATTGTAATTGAACCTCATTTTGATGTTTTTGCATAGTATCTAATGAAAAAAGAAGTGATTCTATTGTTTTTTCTTGCGTATATATTGACCAAAAAAGTGTTCTAATATTAAAAATAAGTTCATTTTGCGAATTGGCAAGTAGATGTTTTTGTGCCATAACAAGATAACGATTTGCTTCAATGTCAGCAACTATTTTCCCGCCCACATACAAAGGAATTTTCATAACCAAAGAACTTTGCAAAACATTCCCACCAAATTCTCCAGGCTCGCCATTGAAACTAGCAGCAACAAGTCTTTGATCTATATCAAAACGAGCCACACTTCCCTCTAGGGCAAGTGTTGGCATTTGGGCACTTTGAGCTAGATTAAACTTTTGCTCTTGTGCATTTATATCTGATTTTTTTGCTTTTAATTCTGGATTATTTGCTACTGCTTGCTCTATTGCGCTTGTGAGTGTAAGCTTTGAAGAAGTTGCTTTTGATAAAAATTGAGCATTTTCTTCAGCAAATAAAAATATCGCAGCTC
The DNA here is from genome assembly GCA_002469305.1 of Sulfurospirillum sp. UBA6810. Taxonomy (GTDB): domain Bacteria; phylum Campylobacterota; class Campylobacteria; order Campylobacterales; family Sulfurospirillaceae; genus UBA6810. Next base: position 11,188 of record DKEY01000013.1, on the reverse strand, counting down.
CTAGAAGCAGGCAAACTATTTTTTGTGCTTTCAATTGAATTCTCCTTGTAAATTCATATTAATCATAATTTTTAAAAATTCTAATACACATTTGTTAATGCTACTTTAATCAAACTTTATAAAATTGCATTAAAAACATAGCCAACTAACAATATCCCAAAACCTACGATACCAAAAAAGATCGCGATAAGCTTTACATGTAAGATGCGTTTGAGTATCATCGCCTCTGGCAAAGACAAAGCAGTCACTGCCATCATAAAGCTAAGCGCACTTCCAAGTAGCATCCCTTTGCTTGTTAAAACCTCCACAAGAGGCATAACTCCTGCGGCACTTGAGTACATCGGTATGCCCATCAAAACAGCAACAGGTACTGCATACCAAGCGTCGCCACCTGCATAAGCCCCGATAAAATCAGCTGGTATATACCCATGGATAAAAGCCCCGATGCCCACACCTATAAGCACATAAAGATAAATCTTTTTGAAGATATCTATGGTATAAACCCACGCATCACTCACTCTTTGGCTTACATGTAAAGATATTTTTACATCTTCAAGTTCTCCTTCTATTGGTTTTACAGGGATTAAAACGTATTTTTCCAAGCCTTTTATCTTACCTATTAAAAATCCACCAAATATTGCAACCATCAAACCAAAACCAATATAAATAGTAGTTACTTTCCAGCCAAAAAGTCCAAAGAGCATGGCTATGGCTATCTCGTTATTGAGTGGGGCTGAGATGAGAAAACTAAAAGTAATCCCCATAGGAATCCTAGCTTGCATGAAACCTAAAAATAAAGGTATGGCAGAGCAAGAACAAAATGGAGTGATGATGCCAAAAAGAGCTGCTAACACATTGCCACTAAACTCACTTTTGCCTTGCAAGTAAACCCTTACTTTTTCAGTATTAAAGTAAGTTCTCAAAAAACTCACAGCAAAAATAATTGTGATAAGTAAAATATAAATTTTTATCGTATCATATAAAAAAAAGTGAAATGCCTCTCCGAGATGCGTTCCTTTTTTTAAACCAAATAAATCAAAAACAACTATAGAACTTAAATATTCCCACCAATCAAACATGTTTGCATCCTTCATTATAAATTAAATTTTTACTCTCACAAGTTCCAAATTCTGCCTGCAAAGTAACATGTGAAATGAAATGTTCTTCTTTTAGTGAATGTTCAATTTCTTGTAAAATCAATGAAACTTGAGAAACAACTAAGTCTTCACAAAAATCTACATGTGCTTCAAGGTGGATGGATTTATCATCAAGTTGCCATAAGTGCATATGGTGTACATTTGCTATTGATGGATTTTGTATAATAGTTTGTTGAACTATCTTTACATCCATAGACGTTGGAGTAAATTGCATGAGTATGCTTGTGCTCTCTTTGATCAGTGTATAAGAAGCTCTCATGAGGTATAAAGCTATCGCGATTGAGATGAGTGGATCGATCCAAAAAAGTTCAAAAAAGTACATCCCAATGCCGCCAATAAGTACGGCTACGGAAGTCATCACATCGGTTAATAGATGCAAATATGCAGCTTTCATATTGAGATTGTCATGTGCTTCATTTTTGATAAGTAGCACACTAGCAGCATTAAGAACTATACTTAAAATCGCTAGATAAATAACGATATTTGAATCAATCACTTCAGGATTTAAAAACTTCTTAACACCTTCTACAATAAGATATAATCCAATACCAAGTAAAACTGACGAGTTAAAAAGTGCAGCTATAATTTGGGCTCTTTTATACCCAAATGTTCGCTCTTCACTGCTCTCTCTAGCCGATATTTTTTTTGCCCACCATGCAATAACAAGTGCCATAACATCTGAGAAATTATGCAAAGCATCACTAAGAAGTGCAAGAGAACCTGAAACAATACCTCCAACAACCTGTGCTAGCGTTATAATAACATTGAGTATGATGGTGATAAAAAGATTTTTTCCACTTGTAGCATGATGATGGTGATGCCCGTGTTCATGTTCATGTTCGTGTTTCAAAATAATAACCCCCATAACATTTTAACTCCTATGATATAAATCATAAAAGCTATAAATTTTTTTGTTTGTTCAACACTGAGCTTAAAAACCATGATGTGATTTCCAAGCACTCCTCCCAAAGCTGCACCAAGCGCAACAACCCCTAAAAGCATCCAATCGATTTCTATCAAATAAGCATAAGTAATAAAAGCCGATAGTGTTGAAAAAGGTATCATAAAACTCACCGTGATGGCAGTCTTTTTTGCATCATACCCAAGATAGATGAGTAGTGGAATAATAATCGCTCCACCACCTATACCTAAAAGTCCCGCTAAAAATCCAACGATTGCTCCCATGAGTATCATAACCCAAGGTTTTGTATAGGTAATGGCACCTTTTTTCTTTTGCAAAAGCATCATGGTTGCACTCACAAAAAGGAAAAGTGCAAAAGCTAACTTAGCATAATAAGTATCCATCTGTGTCGCAGTATATGCTCCAAAAGGTGAACACACAACAGAAGTTAACACAAATGGCAAAACTTCTTTGACTTCAATACTTTTTCGCTTCACATTCATCACAGAAGCACCTATGGTTGAAGCTGTATTTGCAAACAAACCTACTGCTTTTGCCAAATCAAAGTGGATACCAAAAAAACTAAGCATTGGAATCAGTGCCACAGAAGACCCTGTTCCTCCTATACTAAAAAGAGTTGCAATCACTAAAGTAAGCCCAAAGTAGATGAAATACTCCACAACTTATCCTAAAGTTTTAGGTCGTTTGAACGGCCACCTTTAAGTCTCTCTAGTAATTTCAAAAGTCCTGGCACTAAAATCTTACTATCATAACCATTGATGGCTAGATATTGTCTTGCAATATTTGAGCGACAAACCTCTGGACAAGCACACACTATAATCTTATCTTTTGGTAACTCTGAAAGTCTATCTGGCAGTTCATTGAGTGGTATATTGACACTAAATGGCAAACCCCATGTTTTATGCTCAAACGCATAACGCACATCTAGGAGTATCACTCCACCTTGATTATAAAGTTCGATAAAACTGTCAACCTCTAACTTTGCTCCAACGATTGCCTTCATGTCTAGGCTTCGTATATAATTGTCCATTGCTTCTCCTGCAATTATAAAATTTTTTCAGCTTTGAGTTTTAAAATCAGATCTTCATACTCTATCACACCTATATGTCTATCTATTTCAAAACCCTTATCACTAACATAAACTTGAGTGGGGATCATTTGTATTTTAAAATTTTGCATCACTTCTTTATCAGCATATATATCTATAAAATAGACTTCTGCTTGTGGATGATCCTCTTTGATTTTATATAAAATTTTTCCCATCTGTATGCATGAAGCACAAGTTGTAGAACCAAACTCTAAAAGCATAGGCTTTTTGCCAACTTGCTTAAAGGCTTGGCTATAAGGTGTTGGTTGTAGCATCTTATCCCCAAGAGCAACACTTTTTTGACTCTCATTTGAACAACCAACCAATAATAATACCATGAGTATTAAAATAATATTTTTCATATAATTCCTTAAAAAACAAGATAACTTTGGTACAAAAAGTAAAGAGCCAAAGATAATAAAACAGCGATAAACAGTTTATTGATACCATCGCTTATAAGCGCTATTTTTTTACTTGAAGCTAGGCTTTGTGTAAAACCCAAAGAAGTTCCAGCTAACAGCAATAAAGCTCCATGCCCAAGAGCAAATGCCAGCACAAGTGCATATGAATAAAGCCATCCACTTGCCGTTGCCACTGAGACTATAGCAACAAGAGGAGCTGAAGCACAAGGTGTACTTACAAGCCCAAAAATAATGCCGATGATGACCGCTCCAAAAAGCTTATATCTTAAAAATTTTTTTGCAATTTTGTCTTTATCAATCCCCTCAATAAAACCAAGTGCATAAGCAATAACAACAAAAAGTGCCAATGATGCCAAAAGATATGCCCAAAAAGGAGCAACTGCGAGCATCATGCCCATCTTTGAAACCAAAAGCATCAAGATAGAGAAGCTAACCACCAACCCTAGGACAAATAAAAAAGAGTATTGAAAGATAAAAATCTTTTTCTCTTTCGCCTCCATTTTCCCGCTAAGTCCCAAAGCACTCCCCACCAAAAGAGGAAGTGTAAGAATCGAGCATGGAGCAAGTGAAGTGATAACACCCACCCCAAAAGAAGCTACAAGAGCTAAAAAGCCATACTGATTGATAAGATCAATCAAAACTGCTTCTAAATTCATAAACTTAACAATACTACAAGCAAGATAGGAGGTGTCACTAAAAGACCAAACTTACTATACTGAGCAAATGTTATCTTTACACCTTTTTGAGCAAGAACATGCAGCCAAAGAAGCGTAGCTAGTGAACCAAATGGTGTCATCTTTGGTCCTAAGTTACAGCCGATTATATTGGCATACGCTAGAGCTTGATTTGGAATATCATTTAACGCGATATCCATAATCATAACCGTTGGCATATTATTCATCACTGCACTGAGTATCGCTGCTATAAACCCTGTGCCAATAACTGCGATAGTGTCACCTTGTGCGTTTAAAGCAAGTAAAACTTCATGGAGATAGTCAGTCAGACCTGCATTTTTAAGCCCATACACAACTATATAAAGCCCTATACTAAACCAAACAACTTGCCATGGAGCTGATATGATGATTTTTTTTGGATCCACAACCTTGAAGCTATTGGCAATGAGTAAGAAAAGCAACCCTCCACCTAGCGCGAAAACAGATACTGGAAGCCCATAAGCATCCCCTATAAAATACCCAACTAAAAGAAGGGCTAAAAAGAGCCATGAGGCATAAAAAAGCGTTTTACTTTTGAGTACTTCATCAGGATGTTTTAAAAGAGTAACATCTACAAAAGCTGGAATATCTTTTCGTAAAAAAAGCCATAAAACAAGTATAGAAAAAAGTGTACTCACAATATAAGGAATATACATCGTTGATAAATACTGTGCAAATCCTATGTTAAAATAATTTGCTGTGACTATATTGGTCAGGTTGGAAAATACAAAAGGAAGTGATGCAGAATCACTGATAAATCCACCTGCAAGTAAAAAGGCGATGATACTTTTTGCATTGAGTTTTAAGATACGCATCTTTGCAAGCAAAATAGGAGTTAAGATAAGTGCGGCTCCATCATTGGCAAAAAGAGCTGAGATAAATGCACCCAAAAGTAGTGAATAAACAAACATCAAATGCCCATTACCAGCACTGAGTTTTGCCATCTTTATAGCACACCACTCAAAAAAACCTATCTCATCAAGCACCATGGAAAGGATAATGATACCTATAAAAGCGAGTGTTGCATCCCAAACGATACCTGTTACAATCCAAACATCATCGAAACTCACCACACCTACTATCAAAGCGACCAGTGCCCCTATGATAGCTGTTGTGCCTATCTGTAAGCCTTTAGGCTGCCAAATCACAAAAAAAAGTGTTAGTAAAAATATACTAGCTGAGAGTATCATAGTAGTGCTTCTTCTATCTTAGGTAAAAGGATATGTTTTATATCTGCAAAAGTTTCATAAAAAGCTTCTAAAGCTTTACCATCTGGATCTTCAAAACTTACATGTAAGGTTTTTACAGCTTCAGGAAACATAGGGCAACTCTCTTTTGCATGATCACATACAGTTACTACCAAATCAAACTTTACATGTAAAATTTGCTCTATGGTTTTTGAATGATACCCTTCAGACCACATACCTTTTTCTTGTAACACTTTTTTTGCATTTTCATTGACTTTGCCACTCGCTCTAACTCCTGCACTATAAGCATTTATATCTTTACATGTAGCGTTTATCAAAGCTTCTGCCATGATTGAGCGACAAGAATTGCCTGTGCATAAAACCAATACATTTTTACTCATCATTTCCCTCTTATATATCTAAAAATTTATAAAAGATGCTGCACCTGCCTGCACTCTTTCTTAAGTAAAATCATAGCAAATTTAAAACAATATATCAAGATATCTTGATATATTGTTTTAAATTAAACACTTTTTTTATTGGATTTAAAAATTATTTTAAACTTTTTGCTTCTTTGGATTCTGGATAGCCACTTTTAAGAGCATCAAAAAACTTTTTAGCTTCAGTGTTTTTTTCAAGCTTACTAAAAGATATCCCTGTGTGATAAAGAAGTGTTGGAATATACGAAGCTTTATCATAAAGAGAGATACTTGTTTTATAGTGTTCGATAGCCTTTGCATACTCTTTTTGCGCATAGTAAATTTCACCAGCATAAAAGTTACTTCTAGCAGGTTTGTACTTGCGTGCAATCAGCTCTAAAAACTTCTCTTTTGAACTTTCGTATGCTTTTTTTTCAAAATCTGTTGTTGCCTCTTCTAGCAATGTAGCCCCATCTACTTTTGCTATCTCTTGCTTTTGAGTTGTTTTACTCAGTGCATTTAGTTTCATTGCCAAGTCATTTTGTACTTTTACAACATCTTCGAGCGCTTTTTTTGAAACATAATTATTATTAATAGAATCAATAAGCGAACTAAGTTCTGCTAAAACAAGCTTTACACTCTCTTGATTTTTGTTTTGTAGTTCTCTGCTTTCTTCTACATAAAGTTTTAATTCTGCTGTCTCTTTAGATAAGGTAGAAGTATTTTCATCTAGCTGAGTATTGAGTTCTAGTATCTTTGTATCTATCTTGGCTATTTTTGAAGTTATAGCTTCTGTAACTGAACGCAAACCGTCATAGTTTTCATTTATCTTCGAAAGCTCAATCTGAACACTTCCAACTTTTTTATCTAAAGTTTTAACTTCTTGCTTGTTTTTGAGGATATACTTTTCACTTGAAGTAAGCCCATAAGGAGTTGGACTGTCTAAATTACCAGCGTTATACGCAGAGGGTTCATTTGCTAGCAGCACACAAGGTACTGCTAGCAATAGGAAATATTTTTTATTCATATAAAATTATGGAAGAAGTTTAAAATCTGCTCTTCTATTTTTATCCCAACATGCTTTGTTGCTCTCTTTACATGTAGGATTACTCTCACCATAACTTACTATCATAACTCTTTCAGATGCTACACCTTGTGCGATTAGTCCATCTTTTACACTTTTAGCTCTTTTAAGCCCCAGCGCATAGTTATACTCATCAGTACCCCATTCGTCACAATTACCTTCAACTTTAATAGAAAAAGCTTTTGCATCTTCTGCATTAAACAGTTGTGCATTTGTATCTACAATAGGTTGCATATCTGCTCTTACATTGTATTTGTCAAAATCAAAAAATACTGCATTTGTTTTAGCTTCAAGTGCTGCTATCGTGCTAGCAACTGTACTCTCGACACCTTTTGCATCCATATTGTTGGCATCCATACCAGATATATCAGAAGCTTTTTTATCAGCAGTACTAACACTACTACTATCTTTGTTCATATCTACTTCTGGGTTTTTTTGACTACATCCACTAAATACCAGCATCGCAATAGCTAAACCTGTTAGAGCGATTTTTTTCATATTTACCCCTTTATCATACTGAATTGCGTTAGTTTAACATCTTTTTCTTAAATTACTAATAATTACCAGTCAATAGATTGGATTTTTCCAACTTTTAAAGGGAAATGATAGCTTTTGTTAGCATTGAGTCTTATAACACCTAATGCACTTTGATTTTCAAAATATTTGATAAAAAGTATCGTTTCCTTATCATCAGCAAATCTAGGATAAAGATTTTTACCTGTTGCTGTTAGCTGTCTTATATAATCAGTTTGTGTTGATATAAGATAGAGATTAAATGTACCTGAGCCAAATTCACTGTCACTCTCTCTGCTTGAATAGACGATATAATTATCAAGGGCTGAACATGAGTTGTTATTTCTTCCGTGATATACCATCTGTTCTATTTTTCGAGAACCTATATCTTTTGCAAAGATATTTGGATATCCAAGTCTATCGGAAACAAAAACTACTCTTGAATCATTGTCTATAAAATTACCATTTACATCAATACCGCTATAATTAGTGATTTTTTCTAAGTTTTTTGTTCTCAAATCATAAACAAATATATCTGTTTGATCTTTTGGCGCCATGGTTAAGAGGAGTTTATTCCCATCAACTGAGACATCAGAACAAACTATCATCCCATTACTCGAATAAATTTTCTCTCTTTTACCGCTATTTACATCTACTTTATATAACGTTGGCTTTGCCCCGTTATAAGAAGTGTAGTAAAACGCACTTTGTTTTTTATTTGCCCACTTTGGAAAAATATTGAGCCCGCCACTCACGACTGTTTTTTGAAAGCTAAGTGTATAATCAGAAATCACCACTTCACTTTTTTTACTTGATGTGTATTTGGCGAATATAACAAACTGTTCCATCCACTGTATGCTTGGTGCTCCTATCTCATTATTTATATCTATGGCAATTTTATGTGCTAAAAATGGATACCTCTCTAGCTTCGAAATTCTATATGTTTTATTGAAATTTGCCTGACCATCGTTTGTATTTATAAGTTTGATACTTGCTAGGATACTTCCATCAGTTTCTGTTTCAATCTTATATCGAAGTATCAAATCACTTTTATATTCATTCATGAAATTTTCTTGTAAATTTCCATCAAAACTACTTTGCAAGTATATATCATTGACTTCAAAATGACTGCTGACTCTTAAATCTCCAGCCAAAATCTTGTGAAATCTCTGTCTAAAACTTAGTTCTGTATTTGTCAAAGAGGCATCTTGGAAGATTATCTTTGGTAATCTATCCATTTTTTTAACTATCTCAACAGTTGAATCATATGCGAAAAGACTACATGTAACCAATATAAGTGTTATAAGTTTTTTAATCATAAATTTCCTTTACTCTAATATATCTTTAAAAACTACTCGCATATTGAAAATTTCTCCTGCTTTATAAGGAGGAAATGCAACATCTTTCATCTGTTCAAGAAAATCTCTTAGTTTTGAATTGAAAGCATCATTATAGGACAAAGTTTCTATCGTATAACTAAAATTGCCCAATTTATCAACCCCAATAATAACTTTTGCTTCATTTCCAGAAACTGTATCTATCGTTTCTTGCCAATTTTTATCAAGGATATCAGATATAGTACCTTTAAACTCATCATAAATGCCATCTTTTTGGGTGATAATCAAATTGTCTTGCTCTTCAAACTTGAGTGCTTGGATAATTTTTGAAGCTTTTTTGGTTTCAACTACCTCTTCAATCTTATCTGTAACAACTTTTTTTCTTACTTTCTTCTCTTGGGCTTTTGTCTCTTTAGGTAAATTATCTAGATTGATATTTTCAAACAAGCCTTTAAGAGATTTTACTGGTTCTTGGGAAACTGAACGAACCTCTTTTTTCTCTACTTTTGGTATCTCTTTTTGAACAACACTCTCTTTTTCTTTTACAACTTTTTTCTTTTTTATCAGTTCTTTTTTTCGCTCAACTAAAGTAACATTGAGCATATTCTTTTTGCTTGCTGTATATTTTTCTACATTGAGCGCTTTGTCACGGACAAGGGAAATTACGACAAATAAAACCGATATATACAAAACGAAAGAGAGTAGCCAACCTAGTAGATTTGTAGTTTTAGAATCTGGCATATTTTCATCCGTTTGTCTCTAAAGAAATATTATTGAAGCCAGCTTCTTTTACACTTTTGAGTATATACATAACATCTTTATACTCTAACTTTTCATCAGCTTTTATATAAACGATAGTTGAAGTGAGGGGAAATTTTTTTGAATACATTACAAAATTATCTGCAAACTCTGCTATTGAAAACTTGTCTCTTTTAATATAAACAAATCTATCTCTTGTTATTCTGATTTCAATTTCAGGAATTTCTTGTATAACTTTGGACTGTGTTCCGCTTGGAAGTATGATTTTCTCTTCATAAACAAGTGCTGGTGTTGTTACCATCAAAATGGCAAGTAACACAAGCATGATATCCACAAGTGGTGTTATATTTAAATCAGGAGATTCATCCCAATCAAACATCTCTGTTTTCTTCTTTTTGTAATTCTTTTTGAGCAAGCATATAATCAATCTCTCTTTGAATATAAACCATGACATCATATGCTTTTCGTTTTAGAAACAGGTGTGCACTATACGCAGGAATTGCTACAAAAATACCAGCAGCTGTTGCTACAAGTGCTTCGGAGATAGCGGGAGCTATAATCCCCAAAGAGGCACTTGAACTCTGACCTAAGCCACTAAATGTGTCTAGTATAGAGACAACTGTTCCAAATAAGCCTATAAAAGGAGATGTGGAAGCTATCATCGACAGCATCCACAACCCACTTGTAGCATTCTTTTCAGCCACATTTTTACAGACATTTAAAAGACTTTTTTGTGTTCTAAAGTTATTTGAACATTTTCTCAATATAGAGTCATCTCGAACACTTTTTGAACCCATTAACATCGATTCAAGAGAACTTCTCTCTTTAGCTTCCCATGAGGAGAGAAAGAAGTATCTACTAAATAGTACGCCAAATGTAATAATAAAATAGATAGATAGCCAAGCAAGTACTATAAAAGTTACTAAACTACTTCTTGAGAAGTAGTTTAGTATTAAATCGATTCCACTCATATTCTGTTATCTTCTTGAACGTGCTATTGATTCTATTTTAGCAGTTGCAGTTGCAATTGCGACATCAGAATCACTCATACTTTCGATAAGCTTTCTAGCATTTTCTAGTGAATTAGCTATTTCACTCTCACTATCACCTGCAATAGAAACAGCACCATCAGCTAGAACGGTAACAGAACTTTCATCTACTTTTGCATGACCCCAGTTTATTGCCACAACTTCGTGCTTTCCATTTTCTAATTCAATGTCAATCACACCAGCTTGCAACAATGAAACAAGTGAAGCATGACCTGGATATACTCCAAACTCACCTTCACTTCCAGGAAGAGTTACATCTTTTACATTATTTGAAAAGATTAATCCCTCAGGAGTCACAACTTCTAATTTCAATGTTTCCATGTTTTTACCTTGTAATAAAGCTTACTTACTTTTTAGTTTTTCAGCTTTTTCGATAACTTCTTCAATACTACCAACCATATAGAAAGCAGCTTCTGGAAGATCATCATATTTACCGTCTAAGATACCTTTAAATCCAGCGATAGACTCTTCTAAGCTTACATATTTTCCCGGACTTCCAGTAAATACTTCTGCTACGAAGAATGGTTGAGAAAGGAATC
>DKEY01000157.1:1057-11507 GCA_002469305.1 Sulfurospirillum sp. UBA6810 | reverse complement strand
TGCAAATGTAATTCAGAGATTTTTATAGTAAAAGTATTTAATAAAGCAGAGCGAAAAAAAGTATTTACTTTTTGAATAGCTTTTAAATATCCGTAACGATGTAAAAAAGAACTCCTAAACTCAACTTTTACGATAGGACTTGTATCTGTATTATGAGTGATTTTTTTAAAATGGATAGTAACATCAGCGTTTTTTATAGAAACAGAAAAACCCCTAACAGTTGAGGGCATGACTTGGAAATTTTCTTTATCTAAAGTTATTTGAAATTGTTTAAAAGAGATATTATCATTACGATTACTTTGTGATAGTGTTTTTTCATCTAACATATCATCTATTTTTGAATTATAAGAAATTATCTCTTTTGAAGATGTACGAGTATTTACATAATAGTGTAACTTTATCGTGTCTATATTTTGCCATAACTTTACCATTTAAAAACCTTGAATTTAATTTCAATTTGTCCCACTTACACCCCCTTGATAAACCATTGTGGGGGCAAAGTTTTTGACTCATTTTTAAGGACATAATCCCCAAAAATAAACCAAAAAAAAAGGTAGTTAAATGAATAACTACCCAATACTGTCAAGTGCAAATATTTTAAAAGTTCTTGGACTTACAAGCCATACACACTAAGCCAAAAACTAAAACACATTCCAACTAGTAAAAATAGGAGCGATAATCTCATCACCGAAGTTTTTATATGTACCCATATAACCTATAAACCTATGTTTAACACCCTCTTCAATTTCATCAAACATCTCTTTTTTACAAGGATACTTTTTTAGAACACCACCATCAAAAGACAAATCAACATAATATTTATTTGAATATCTCAATACGTTACCCTCACTATCAAGCTTAGGTAAACCTGTTTGTTTGTCAATGATATCCTTACCTAAAATAATCTCTTTTTCACGTGGTGTAGCGATAATCTCTACATAGTTTTTAGTACTTTCTATCTCTCTTTGTCTAACAATAGCCATAACTTGCTCATGTGATAGACCTTCAAAAGGCTTTGGACTCATGTCCTTTACTTCAACATTGTTTACGGCTTGACCATTTTCCATATTTTCAACTTTTTTCAATTTATTTCCTTATATTCATTTATAATTTTTTCTTTTATATGCACGTTGTTAATGCGAGATGATAAAGTAACATCTAGCACACCACTATCCTCTAATAACATTTGTCTATTTATTAAATTGTTTCTACGTCCTTTCATTAGTCTATACAAAGAAACTAATATTTGATAATCTGATTTACTTACTTGATAAACTGTATTCATTAAACTTTATAAACACGGCTCTAAATAAGTGACACATACAAGCCACAAGGGCAACCATTTTTTGCTTTCCATTTTCAATTAGTCTTTGATACTTTTCTTTAATAATCTCGTTATATCTAATTGCACTCATAGCACTAAGATACAATTTTTTTCTAACCAAACCACAACCACGTTTAGACATAACAACAAGTTTTTTAACGCTTTTACCACTCTCAAAAAGTCTTGGAGATAAACCAATATAACTTTGCAATTGTTTAATCGTGTAGTTTTTTGCACTTAAAAAAATAGGAACAAGTTGCAACATAAGTGAAGAACCTACACCACTTATCTCTTCAATAATTTTTCTAGTTTGAGGAAAAATATCAAACATTAATTCAGTAGCATTTTTCTCTATCTGTTTTTTCAAAGTAATAATTTGTTTTTGCAAAGCAGAAATAGACTCATCAAGTAAAACAGATTGAATATTTTTTTGAGATTTAAACAAGTTTTTTAATTGTGTAGAAATCTTTGATAATAAATCAATAGTAGTATTATGCTTTTGAAACAAAAGATAATTACTATCATAGGTAGTTTTAAAATCATCACTTTCAAGTGTTGCAATATATTTAGCTATCCCAATACTATCTTTTATATCAGTTTTATTGCGACTATCTAAATGTTTTAAGTAGTGTGACATTTGATATGGATTTATCATTATTTGATTATAACCGCAATCATGAATAACTTTTTTAAGTATATTCATATAAGTACTCGTGGCTTCATAACCAAAACTAAAAGTAAACTTTTTATAAGTAGATTTTAAATAATCAATAAGCCCTAATATGCTAGTCTCATTATTAAATATTTGTAAAGTATCAACAGACTTGTTATCGTAGATACAAATATCTAATTTATCTTTTGCAACATCAATACCAATATATAAATTTTTCATCATACACCCCTTTTTAATTGTTTTTTTTGTGTACTTACTTTATACTTGTATTCAGACTTCAAGTCTTTGATTATTATTAAAACTTAGTACACGATATGACCTTTTTTAATCTCTTGCGAAAGTTCTAGGACTTTAGTAGAGGAACAAGGTTAGACCATATCGTGTGAAGAAATAATAAATTTATACAAAAAAGAATAAAAATTATTTCTAAAGAGTATCATACAAGTAGAGGAGAAAAAAATGCACGGATATGATGAACCAGTTTACCTTATAAGTGTTGTTGCCAAAGTGCTAACAATCCACCCTCAAACGCTTAGGCAGTATGAAAGAGAAGGTCTAGTTAATCCTTCTCGAACAGATGGAAAGATGAGATTATATTCTCAACGAGATATCGATAGAATTAAGATGATACTGAGACTTACAAGAGACTTAGGGGTTAATTTAGCAGGTGTTGATGTTGTGATGCAACTCAAAGAAAAGCTAGATGAGTATGAGAGTGCAATAGATGATTTAAAAGCGCAGATAGAAGAGTTAAAAGGTGGCAGTACCTCAAAAAATCCTCTTGTTAAAAGAAAAAATACATATGAAATAATTTTGTTTGGCGATTAATATATGGACAATATATTAGTTGTTATACTTAGCGCAACATTAATAGCAACACTGTTAAATATAGTATTGAAAAAGTTCCATATACCAACTATAATTGGCTATATCTTTACAGGAACTATCATAGCTTATATCTTTGGTTTAAATGAAGCAAATAGCAATGATAGTTTGCACCATATAGCTGAATTTGGTATAGTTTTTTTGATGTTTACCATAGGACTTGAGTTTTCAATAGAACACTTAATGAGCATGAAAAAGGAAGTTTTTTTCAATGGACTCATACAGGTCATGGTTACAGGAGGTATTTTTTCTCTAGGAGCTCAGTATCTATTTGAGATTGAACAAAAAAGTGCTATAGTCATAGGTTTTGCATTGGCTTTATCTTCAACGGCTATTGTTCTCAAAATCTTAAATGACAATGGAAATATACACTCTATTTATGGAAGGAAAGTGCTTGGTATCCTTCTTTTTCAAGATATAGCCGTTATTCCACTACTCTTGATGATAAATATTTTTTCCTCTACAAATAGCTCTGTTAGCTCTTTACTCTATGAAACAATCATCAGTGCTCTTATCGTATTAGGCTTGCTTTACATAATAGGAAAGTATGTCCTTAATCACTTTTTATCAAAAGTAGTTTCATCAGATTCCGAAGAAATTTTTGTTGCTTCAGTTTTGTTAATAGTTATCAGTGCTTCTTATTTGGCTCATACTTTTGGATTTACTTACTCTTTGGGTGCTTTTATAGCAGGAATGATGATATCAGAAACAAAGTATAAACATCAAATTGAAGCAGACCTTGTTCCTTTTCGAGATTTACTTTTAGGCCTATTTTTTATAACTATCGGTATGCAAATAGATATACAGATTATACAAAGCTACTTTTTTCAAATCATAGTGCTTTTGATATTGGTGATGGTTATAAAAATAGGAGTTATTTTTTTACTCTTAGCTAGTTATCTAAATAAAAGAATCTCTTTTAAAGCAGCTGTGTCTATCTCTCAAGTTGGAGAGTTTTCTTTGGCTGTATTTGCGCTTGCAAATTCTAGTTCACTCATTGATGCTACGATAAATCAAATTTTGATTGTTATGGTTGTATTTTCGATGATTTTGACACCTTTTATACTTAAAAATATAAAGAATATAGCAGATTTTTTTATACAAGAAGATATGCAAAGTGAACATATGATTTGCTCTTCTGGATTTCATGGGCATATTGTTGTATGTGGCTATGGAAAATTAGGACAAGAGATAGTGTATCGTTTAAAAAAGATGAATATAACTTATCTAGTGATTGAGCATGATATAAACTTAGTAAAATTGGGCGAAAGTAGAAATGAACCCGTCTTTTTTGGTAATGCTGCACGAAAAAGTATCTTGCATCAAGCCAATGTTGAGAACTGTCGAGCAGTTATAGTTGCTATCAATAATGAAAAAAAATTAAGACTTATTTTGGAGATTTTAGCATCTTTTAAAAAGCGTATTAATACAGTAGTCAGAGTTGCTGATTATGAGGAGAAAAAGTTGATTGAAGACTTACATGTAAAACATGTAGTCAATGAAGGTAGAGAAGTTGCAAAATCTCTGATAAAAGAGGCATTTGAATAATATGATTATATGCCTACTGCTAGGCATATAATCAATTATAATTTAAGCATAAAGTCCTGAGCTTAGGTATCTTTCCCCTGTATCACAAAGGATTGTTACGATAGTTTTTCCTTTAAATTCAGCTCTTTTTGCCAACTCTTTTGCAACATATACATTTGCACCAGCTGATACACCCACCAGTAAGCCTTCTTCTTTAGCTAAAGCGCGTGAAGTTTCAAGAGCATCTTCATAGCTTACTTGGATAACTTCATCATATACATGTGTATCCAGAACCTCTGGTACAAACCCAGCACCAATACCTTGTATTTTATGTGGACCTGGCTTTCCTCCTGAGAGAACAGGTGAAAGATTTGGTTCAACAGCAAATACTTTTACATGTGGATTTTTTTCTTTTAAAACACTTCCTACCCCAGTAACAGTTCCGCCAGTTCCAACAGCAGCAACAAATATATCTATCTTGCCATCTGTGTCATTCCAGATTTCAAGTGCTGTTGTTTTTCTATGGATTTCAGGGTTTGCAGTATTTGCAAATTGTTGTGGAACAAAAGAGTTGGGTGTCTCTTTTGCCAACTCTTCTGCTTTTTCAACAGCACCTTTCATACCAAATTGTGCTTCAGTAAGGACAAGCTCAGCTCCAAGAGCACTCAGTAGTTGTCTTCTTTCTAAACTCATAGAACTTGGCATAGTAAGAATAATCTTTATACCATAACTTGCACAAACACTTGCCAATCCTATACCGGTATTGCCACTTGTTGGTTCAATTACAACGCTATCTTTAGTAAGTTTTCCACTTTGCAAAGCATCTTCTATCATATTGAGGGCAATTCTATCTTTTACTGAATGTGAAGGATTTAAAAATTCACACTTTCCCAGTATAGTCGCGCCAGTTTCATTTGAAATATTATTTAATTTAACTAAGGGTGTATTGCCTATAAGTTCTCTTACATTGTTTGCATACTTCATTTCTTTCTCCTTTATAAACCAAATGTAGTATAGTTGATTTGTTTTGATGAACTTTTATGAAACTTTTTATGTAAATTAGACAAAGATATATCCAAGATACCATAAAGGTCTTTTTTCCCTTCTTTATAAAAAAGATTGAGTGCTTCATAAGAAGTCAACGAATCAATTATATCAACATTTCCCTCTAATGCAAGAAAAATGTCTTTTACACTTATACTATCAGGATCTTTTGCTAACATATATCCACCATTGATTCCTCTGATACTTTTCACAAAACCTGCTTTTTTAAGTATCACCAAAATCTGCTCTAGATAGTTTTGAGGGATATTTGCTTTGGTAGCAATATCCCTTATTTGAACAGGTTTGTCTTGATTTGTCAAAAAAAGTTCATACATGGCACTTAGACCATACATGCCTTTTGTAGAAATCAAAGCCATCTTTTATCCTATCGCTTGTTCTAAATCCGCGATTAAATCAGCAGAACTTTCTAGTCCTATACTCAATCTTATAAGTCCCTCAGGAATTCCAGCTGCATTTAACTCTTCAGTTGAGAGTTGTTGGTGTGTTGTACTAGCAGGGTGAGTTATAATCGACTTAGAATCACCTATATTTACAACAACTGCAAATAACTTCGTGTTATTGAGTATGTTTTTTGCAGTTTCAAAGTCTTCGACAACAAAACTTAAAAGACCAGAAGTTTGTGCATCTTTAAAGTATCTTTTTGCCTTATCATGTTGCGCATCATCTTCAAGACCTGGGTAAGAAACACTTTTCACTTTTGGATGTGCTTTTAAGTATTTTGCAACTTCATAAGCATTTTGCGAATGCTGTTTTATCCTGATACTTAAAGTTTCCAATCCTTGTATCAATAACCATGAGTTAAAAGGTGCCGGAACAGCTCCAATATCTCTTAGAAGTGACAATCTTGCACGAAGGATATATATAGGAAAAGGTAAATCAGCATAAACAAGCCCATGATAACTCTCATCAGGTTCATTAAACTGTGGATACAGAGGGTTTCCGATAAGTTTTTCATTCAAACCATTTCTTGAAACTATAAGTCCCCCTATAGCTAAGCCTTGACCTGTTATATACTTACTCGCACTATGAACAACAACATCAACACCAAATTTTAGTGGTTGAAAAAGGATAGGTGTTGCAACTGTATTGTCACAAACAGTGACTATGTTATGTTTATTTGCGATTCGAACTATTTTTTCTACGTTAGGTATAGCGATTTGTGGATTTGAGAGAGATTCAAAGTAAATAACTTTTGTTTTTTCATCTATCAAAGCTTCCAAATCATCTGCATTGTCACTATCAAAGCACTTCGCTGTGATGCCAAATCTTTTTAATGTATGTGTTAAAAGTGTAGTTGCTCCACCATATATCTTTCTAGCTACTAGTATATTATCACCTGCTTCGGCTAGATTAGCTACTGCAAAAAAGATAGCTGCTTGTCCACTTGAAGTAGCAAGTGTTGCTTCTCCACCTTCAACTGCTGCGATTCTTGATTCAAGTACTTCGGTAGTAGGATTGTTCAATCTTGTATAGATTGGTCCTAACTCTCTAAGTGCAAAAAGATTTGCTGCACGCTCAGCACTCCCAAAGTCATATGCGGTAGTTTGATATAAAGGAACAGCCATTGTTCCAAAATCATTCTTTTCATATCCGTGGTGTAAAGCTAAAGTCTCTTGTGTCATTTTTGTTCCTTTTTAAATGATTTAAAATAAATATAGTGAAAGTATATGTTTTTTATATAGTTTTGTCAAGTGTAATTGTAGATAATAGAATAAAATTTTATATATAAGTTCAATAAACCCCTTAAAATAGATATTTCAAAAGTAAACTAAATTACTTGGTATTTGTATGTTTTTTTTGGTTTTTAACTAAAAAAATAGAAAATATTTTTTAAAATCAAGTATTTTTATAGGTTATCGCATCAAAAATATACATATTTTATAATTTGAAGGGAAAAAAGATTATAAAGTTGAAGTATTAGAGTGTATAAGAATTTCTGCTAGTTCAAACATACTTATAGTTTCACCAATACAATTTTTCTCAAAAAGTTTAAAATCACTAAGAGACTTCATGCAAACCAATAGTTTTACTCCTTTGTCCTCTAACTTTTTAATAGTGAGTAGGTTTTCATTGTCTGGATTACTACATGTAAGCTTTACCGCTTGATTTAAAAATACAATTTTTGAGGGAAGTGATTTTTGTAAAAGGAGAGATTCTAAAAACTCTTCCATTAGCTCATCTCCATACACACCTCTGCCTATACAGTCACTAGTTAGAATCAAAGCTTTGTCTTGAATCTTTTTTTCTTTGTTTTTGTGATAGTCAAGTTCACAGGAAAATGACTTGGAGATTGTTATAAATATACCAGCTCTTTTTTGTTCTTTCTTTATAAAATAACCCTTATTTTGTGCATACGTCAAGATATTATCCTCTGACATATCACAATTTACTATAAAGGTAACAGCACAGTCATCTGGAAGTTCTTCTAATGTACTTTTTGCAAGTACAACAGGCTTGGGTACAGCCATATCACGACAGTCGATAGTTCTCATAACATTTTCTCCTCACAAAAAGAGTTAACTCAAGAGCACCTTAAAAACGTTGAAGTATTTTTTATTTTAAGTAAAATTTGATAAAAAAGCAATTTTTTTATCTTTATAATTTGTTTATTTTTTAGTGCTACTCTTATGGTAACAAAAATCTTTACATGTAAAGAAATGTTTGATATCAAAGAATCAATTTTGTATCGATATGCTATAATCTTTGATTCTTAAATCTGGGAGTAATTATGTTACATATAGATGAAGATGATTTTTTTGTTGGAAGTCCAAGAAGTAAATTTTTTGATATATTGTTTCACGCTAACAAAAGCGTTGTAGAAGATGTTATGGAAAAACATATAGAAAAACATGTTGCTTATGAGTATTTCTTAGAAGAAATTTCAAAAAAATATGATATAAATTTTGAACAAGAAATTATGAATATATTGTTTGAAAAACAAGATGACATCATGATAAGAAAAGCAGATTTTTTTATTGCAACTGTTGGTGATGTTCTTACGCAAAACGAGTAAGATGTTTTTTTTGAGGATATCGACTTTTTTTTTAGTTATATGTGTGACAGTAGTATCGCTTAAAGCTGCGGATAAGCTGTGGGATCATCAGCATAGATATACTCTAAAAAAAGACGAAATAGCAAACATAACTATAAGTACTACTGAATCAAAAGGACTTGATAAGAGTCAGGTTTTTTTCAGATGGACGCTTATAGTTAAAGATAGAGTGACAGTTTTACTCAATCAGCAAGGATATCCACATCAGTACATTATGTATAAAAAACGTTCTTTAGATAGAGTTCTTTTGCCACTGCTACCAGATGGACCAGATGAATTAAATGATAAAAGCTATCTTTTATTGGTATTATCAGATATAAATCAAAGCAAAAATGAGGTTGATTTTGATATATTTATAAAAGACAATAAAAAAAGAATTTTGGTTGATTTTAATACACCAAAAGATAAATAGGGTTATATGTGTTAGAACAAGTTGAATTATTAATGAAAAAGCATATAGAGTCTATTGCAGATTCTAAAAGTTTGGAACTTTTTGAGAAAGTTCCTAAAGGTAAAAGATTAAGAGCTAAACTTATAATGAAAATAGCAGGGGAGACGCAAGAAGCTATAAATCTAGCTTCCATAGTTGAACTTATTCATGCAGCAAGTTTACTCCATGATGATGTTATTGATGATGCGCTTACAAGAAGAGGTGTTGATTCTATCAATGCTATATTTGGTAACAAAACAGCTATCATGCTAGGAGATATCCTTTACTCTAAAGGTTTTGCCGAACTTACTAAGCTACCACAAGAAGTATCTTACTCTATTGCAAATTCAGTTACTAAACTCTCAGTAGGAGAGCTTTTAGATGTAGAATTGGCAAATGATTTCAATGATGATCTTGATTTGTATTTTGATATGATATATAAAAAGACAGCTTCTCTAATCGAATCTGCTGCATTTTGTGCTGCATTTTTAGCGAAAAAAGATGTTGCAAAGTACTCTGTCTATGGAAAGAACTTAGGACTTGCTTTTCAAATCATAGATGATGTTTTAGATATAACACAATCTAGTGAAGTACTAGGTAAACCAGCACTAAATGACTTCAAAGAAGGAAAAACAACCCTTCCTTATCTTTACATGTACAATGACATAAATGCCACAGATAAAAGCAAACTTTTAAGTTTATTTAAAAAAGATTTGAGCAAAGACGAAGAGAGTTGGATAAAACAAAAGATGGCTGAAACAAAAGCAGTTGAACGCTCTATCGAGTATGCGCAAAAACTTGGATATGAAGCACTAAGAATGATTGAGAACGAAAACTCTCCTGATTTAGAAAAAATTATAAAAGAGATGATAGTAAGGGAATTTTAATGCACTACTTAACTATCAGTTTTACACATAAAAATACAGACATACAAATTAGAGAAAAATTGTCATTTTCAAATGAAGATAAAAAGCTTGGATATATCAGTATCCTTCAAAATTTTGAACACATCAATGAAATTATTCTCCTTTCTACTTGTAACAGGGTTGAAATTATTTGTAGCGTGAGCAATACAGAAAAAGCTATTGATTTTGTATTTGAAAAACTCTCAGAAGTTTCCAATGTTCCCAAAGAAGATTTAGAGGGAAGAGGGGATATCTATGAAGACAATGGTGCTATACACCATCTTTTTTCCGTTGCTTCTTCACTTGATAGTTTAGTTATAGGCGAAACACAAATCGTTGGACAATTAAAAGATGCTTTTAGATTTTCTGTTGAAAAAGGTTTCTGTGGACAAAAACTCGGTCGGGCAATGCATCACACTTTTAGATGTGCTGCAAATGTAAGAGCGAGTACAGATATCTCAAAAAATCCAATCTCAGTTTCAAGCGTTGCTGTATCAAAAGCAAAAGATTTATTGGGTTGTTTAGATGGTGTAACATCTATCGTAGTTGGAGCTGGTGAGATGAGTACACTGGCTGCAAAACATCTCAT
>DKEY01000157.1:628-1016 GCA_002469305.1 Sulfurospirillum sp. UBA6810 | reverse complement strand
CCTACTCTAAACTCTCAGAGCTTATAAATAAACATCAGCTTGTATTTTCTGCGACAGGAGCACCACATAGTGTGATAACCGATGATATGATAGAAGAAACAAGTTTTAAAAGATACCTTTTTGATATAGCAGTACCAAGAGATATAGAGCTTACATGTAACGATATGCTTGAGGTTTTTGCGGTAGATGATTTAGAAGAGATTGTTACAAAAAATCTCTCAATGCGAGAAGAACAAGCCAGAGTTGCTTACTCGATTGTTGGAAATTCTACTGTGGAGTTTTTTAAGTGGTTACAAACTCTCAGTGTTGATCCCATCATAAAAGAGTTAAGAGATAAGGCAAAAGAGTGTTCTGAAAAAGAGATTTTGAGAGCTATCAAAAAAGGACA
>DKEY01000157.1:0-520 GCA_002469305.1 Sulfurospirillum sp. UBA6810 | reverse complement strand
ACAAAGAGGATAAATATGTATAAATGTGAGTACCAAATGGAACAAATGGAGAAAGTAAAATGAAATTTAGCAATTTATTTGCACCAACAACAAAAGAAGCACCAAAAGATGCAACACTTCCAAGTCACCAGTTTTTAGTCAGAGCTGGATTTGTCTCTCAGTATGGAAGTGGTTTATATAACTTTTTGCCACTTGGTAAAATTGTATTTGATAAAATCAAAAAAGTAGTAAAAGAAGAGATGGATAATGCAGGAGCAAATGAGATTCAGATGGGTGTAGTGACTCCAGCTGATCTTTGGAGAGAGAGTGGTAGATATAGTGTATTTGGAAAAGAATTACTACGATTTAAAGATAGAAAAAACAATGATTTTGTACTTGGACCAACACATGAAGAAGTTGTCGTAGATATAATCAAAAACAAGATAAATAGTTATAAACAGTTACCGTTTCACTTATATCAAATTACAACAAAATTTAGAGATGAAGCGCGCCCACGATTTGGACTTTTAAGAGGTCGTGA